>CAZPEV010000280.1:0-1517 GCA_964585635.1 uncultured Ignavibacteriales bacterium | reverse complement strand
TATTCGGACGGCGACCCTGGCTGAAAAGCTACACCATCGTCGATTCCACCGCTCCCAGCCGACTGGAGACCATTCTGAAGAAGACCGACCTGGCCAAATCATTTTTTATCGTTTCCTCAAAATCGGGGACGACCATTGAGACGGTATCCCAGTTTCGCTACTTTTTCAAACAGATCAAGGCAATTCGCCCGCTCAAGGCCGGAAGCCATTTTGCCGCCATTACCGATCCGGGATCGGAGCTGATGCGGATCGCGCGACGAAACCGTTTCCGCGAGCTATTCCTCAACCCGCCCGACATCGGCGGCCGCTATTCGGCCTTATCGTTTTTCGGCCTGGTTCCGGCGGCGTTCACGCGCGCCGACCTCTCGGCGCTTTTGCGACACGCCGAACACTATCTGACGTACCTCGAAGGGCACGGCCGGGAGAGCGATGCGCTGGCCTTGGGTCTCTTCATCGGCTGCGGCGCCCGGCAGGGGTACGATAAGCTGACCTTCCGCGCCTCCCCCAAGACGGCGCCGTTTATTCCCTGGATAGAGCAACTGGTGGCCGAATCGACCGGCAAGGAATTGAAGGGAATCATACCGATCGAGGGAGAACCGGCTGATGCGCCGAAGGCCGCTTCGAACGACCGATTATTCCTGCACTATAGCTTCCGTCGCGAGTGCGCTCCGGCCCCGGCACCGACGCGCTTCGGCGCCCGGCGGCCGCCGCTGGCTGTCATCGAACTGCCCGACGTTCATGTCCTCGGCGCCGAGATGGTAAAATGGGAAATGGCCACGGCCGTCGCCGCGATTGTCCTGGGCGTCAACCCCTTCGATGAACCGAACGTGGCCGAAAGCAAGAAGAACACGGCCGTCTACATCAAGGAATCGCGGGGACGGCATCCCCGTCCGGCGCCGGTTCCGCTGCTTGAATGCGGCGATTGCGACATCATGACCGTGGCCGACGTCCGCGGGGCGGGTGAGGCCGACCACCTTGCCCCGGTCGAGCTGTTCGCGCGCTTTCTCGCCGGATTGCGCCGGGGTGATTACCTGGCCATCCTCAGTTACACCGAGATGGAGCCGGAGATCGAAGCCTTGCTGACCCGCCTGCGGGAAGAATTGGGGAAGAAGACGAAGACCGCCACCCTTCGCGGCTATGGCCCCCGCTTTCTGCATTCCATCGGACAGTTGTATAAGGGCGGCAAACCATGCGGTCACTTCATAGTCCTTGAGCGTGAGTTCAAGAACGATTATGATATCCCCAAGATGAACCTGTCATTCGCCCGGTTGATCAAAGCCCAGGCCCAGGGGGATATTCGTGCCCTGCAGAAGCGGCGGCGGCCGGTAATTGTGGTCAACCTGAAAACAAATCCGGTCCGGGGTCTCAACCGTCTCTTGGATTTGATCGTACAATGATTGTCATCGGCGCGATAACGGCGATCAACGGCGGGAGGTAGCATGACAATCGGCTTTGTCGGGCTCGGTCGGATGGGACTGAACATGGTCACTCGGCTGCACCGGGGAGGGCACCAGACG
>CAZPEV010000279.1:0-1562 GCA_964585635.1 uncultured Ignavibacteriales bacterium | reverse complement strand
TTCCGCGGGGGATCCTTTAATACAGGCAGTTGATCAATCTGAAATCAACCTATGTCGACGCCCTTCCGGAATTGGTCAATCCCGCCACGGGGCGGTTGCACACGTCGTTTAACCAGGCGGTGACGGCGACCGGCCGCCTGTCATCGTCCGATCCCAACCTCCAAAATATCCCTGTGCGAACCGAGACCGGTCGGGAAATACGCAAAGCCTTTGTGCCATCCGATGAGAATCATTCCCTGCTCGTGGCCGATTATTCGCAGATCGAGCTTCGTATCCTGGCCCATTATGCCGATGATTCCGGCCTGATAGCCGCCTTCAAGGCGGGGGAGGATATCCACACGCGGACGGCGGCCGAGGTGTTTGGCGTACCGCTCGACAGGGTGACAACCGACCAACGGCGGGCTGCCAAGACCGCCAATTTCGCAATTATCTATGGTGTATCCGCATACGGGTTATCGCAGCAGACGGAGATGAACATGACCGCCTCCCGGGACTTTATCGATACCTATTTTGAGCGTTATCCCGGAATCAAGCGGTATATCGATGCCACCATCGCCTTGGCCCGCCAGGATGGTTATGTCACCACTCTGTCCGGCCGCCGACGATATTTGCCTGACATAAAAAGCCTTAATTTCCAATCGCGGCAATTCGCAGAGCGGACCGCCATCAACACTCCCATCCAGGGAACAGCCGCCGATATGATCAAGCTGGCCATGATCGACGTCGACCACGATTTGATGGGAATGAAATCGAAAATGGTCCTCCAGGTGCATGACGAATTAGTCTTTGACGCCGCCAATGATGAACTGGAGGATCTGACCCGGCTGGTCCGGAGCCGGATGTCGCAGGCGATCAAACTGAAAGTGCCACTTGTGGTTGACATCGGCGCCGGCGCCAATTGGTTGGAGGCGAAATGATGCTGATCGGCCTGACGGGTCTGATCGGATCTGGCAAATCGGAGGTCGCCTCCATCTTTGAAGATCTGGGGGCCGTCATTATCAGCGGCGACGAACTCGGCCATGAAGTAGTCGAAACCGATTCGGTCGTTTTTTTTCGGCTCATAAACAGCTTCGGCCCTTCTATTATCGACCGGGGCACCAAAATCAACCGCCGACGGCTGGCGGTCCTGGCCTTTTCCTCCGCTGAGAACACCAGGCTTCTTAATGCGATTGTTCATCCACCGCTTCTTCGCCGTTTGGAGGCAAGCATTGCCCACGCCGAGCGATATCGCTATCATGCGGTCGTCGACGCCGCCCTGCTGGTTTATTGGAAATACCATACCCGGATGAATTGCACTGTAATGGTTTCGTCGTATTCCAGAAACCGCCACCAGCGGCTTTTGTCTCTGGGTCTGCGCTTGGAGGATATCCGCCGGCGGGAGCGGGCTCAGTCGCCTCCGGCCGTCCTGCGCCGTGAGTGCGACCTAGTGCTGACCAACAACGCCGGCCTCGAAGCGCTTCGCAAGAAGGCCCGAAATCTATATTCCCGCCTGACGGAAAAGAGGTTGACTTCAAATCATTAATTTGCCAGATTTCCCCAGCTACACGTACTTCACGTTCAGG
>CAZPEV010000278.1:0-1587 GCA_964585635.1 uncultured Ignavibacteriales bacterium | reverse complement strand
CATCTTCCGCAGGGTCAGACGGTCGTCGGATTCTTTCCGGAAATAGCCGAAGGAGGCCCCCAGATTGCCGGCAGCGTCGAATTCACGGTCGAAGCCGATTCGCCGCATGTCGCTATGCCGGAGGGTGATTTTCAGGCCGCGGCGGTCGGTTTTGCCAGCGAGTTCCTCCAGAAAGGAGGGCGTAATGTCGACGCCGGTGACCTTGATACCTTTCCGCGCCAGAGGGAGTGCGATACGGCCGATGCCGCAGGGGCAATCGAGGAACTTTCGTCCCGGTTTCAGGTCGAGCTTTTGGATGACGTAACGAACAAGGGCGTTGGTATCCTTCGGCGAGATGAGGTCGAACACCGGGCGACTATCAGGAAAGAAATTGTTCCACCAGCCGGAATTTTTGCTCATCAGCTCCTCCCCACGCGGGATTTATTTCAAAGGTATACTTTCAGGCTATTATGTCGTCTTGGTCTTGCCATTACAGATGCCAAGGAGCCACGTAACTTTAGTGATCCAAGTATCTATTCTCGTTATGCCACCGCAAATTTTCTGCCGAGGGATAGTGGCTACTATCCCGGGGGAGCTTGATCTGATGGCCGTGCAACGCATAGTAATCCTTCCCGTTGTCAAATTCCTCCTTGATCCGACGGCTTATTTCGATCTTGTGTTCGGGAGTGATAGTCAAGTACCCCCGATCCAGCAGAGTATGGAGATCACTTCGCAGAAGTATACCATTATCTGTCTGGTGCAACCCACCTTCGGTGTAGGGGCGAATATGGGCGGCCTCAAGTACTGGAAGAACACGCGCTCCGCTTGCGGCGCAGCATCTATCATAAATATCCGTCACTAAAATCCTAAACGATCCTTGGCCCAAGCGTGGTTGTACCATTACAGTCTTTCCGAAGCTGGGCGACGGTTCCAACGGTTTTGAGCCTGATAATACTCGCTGAACGCTATCAAATAGTCTATTCCCTGGCGGAATCGTTAGGTCGTACGATTTGCCCTGGACGGCGCTTCGCGGCCAGTCAGAAGGGATATCAATCCAGTCGAATTCCCTAAAGAAGAAAGGCTGGCTTAGCAAAATGCATCCCACGATGTAATCTTCATCTTGAATATGCGGTCGTTGCCGATGTTTTGCAACGCAGGCGCGCATGTCCTCAAATGTTTTCGCCCCATTGGCTTCTCGGAATATGCTCCAAGCAAGACTGATCGGCAATAACGTGGAATATGTAAAGACCCCCCCCCCGACTACATAATCATGTGGGCTATGCAATTTGAACAAGAACAACTCCCCGGGGTGAAGGGCAGAGAATACCCTACTTCCGCCGGGTTGCCAGAAGTTGACCTCTTCGAGGCCAGGCGTGGCGGCCAGCAGGCGATACCAATCACCATCGGTAATGCCGATATAGGCCCTCATCTTTTAACCCGATGAAATCATCTTAATGCCAAAGCGCAATGCCAGCCCGAAGCTCTAATGGGATATCTATATATAGGATACAATATATTAGACGGGTTTGCAACCAGCTATTGAAGCTTACGCGATCCGATTCTGTCAAGCACTTTGTGTAAATTGGGTCACGGGCATATCCGGTTGCT
>CAZPEV010000277.1:0-1605 GCA_964585635.1 uncultured Ignavibacteriales bacterium | reverse complement strand
CCAGCAACCGGATATGCCCGTGACCCAATTTACACAAAGTGCTTGACAGAATCCGGCACGGCCGGATAAAAAAAACTGCTTGTCAGAGGCCGGTCAAACGTCTATATTTTCTTTTCGTAAAAGAATTGAGTGCACCTGTTTTGAAGGAGATAGAGACATGGCGATGAAGATCACCGACGAATGCACCGCCTGCGGCCTTTGCCTGCCGGAGTGCCCGACCAACTCGATCACCGAGGGCGACATTTACGTCATTAGTCCGGACACCTGCAACGAATGCGAGGACAAGGACGAGGGTCCCCACTGCGTAGCGGTCTGCCCGGTCGAATGCATCATTAAAGCTGAATAGACGACCTGGCAATATCGGCCGCCTGTCTGACGACAGGCGGTTTCTTATATGCGACGGTTTGCAGTCAGCGACCGATTTACCGTGGCTGATATCGGCCTAGAGGTCGAAGGAGACAGCCTCGCAGAACTGTTCCTCGCCGCCGCCGAAGGGATGTTTGCCATCATCCTGGGACCGTATCGGCGGGACGCCTACATCGTGACCGTGACCATTCCCATCCACCTTCGCGATGAAACTCATGAACAACTTCTGGTGGACTGGCTGTCGGAACTGATTTACCTATTCGATGCCAAGCAGTTGGCGCCGGTGGATATTCACCTGACCCTGCCCGACCCCGGCCGACCGGAAATGGATGCCCGAGTGGGCTGCCGGCCGTTTGACAGGGACCGGAATCCCGCCGAGCACGAGATCAAGGCTGTGACGTATCATAGATTAAGGATTGAAAGGACGGATGGCCTTTACCGTTGCCATCTGGTTTTTGACATATGATACCAATGACCAAAGTTGCCGAGGGGATATGGGAAGTGCCGGTCGGGTCGAAAGCGGGCATGCGGGTCGCCGCCAGGGTGTTATCATCCGACGAATTGATTGCCGGGATAGACCAGGGAGTTATCGACCAGATCACCAACGTTGCCTGCTTGCCGGGAATTCAGCGGTACGCCCTGTGCATGCCAGATGCTCATCGCGGCTATGGCTTTCCCATTGGGGGCGTGGCGGCGTTTGACGTCCATGAGGGGGTCATATCTCCCGGGGGCATCGGTTTCGACATCAACTGCGGCATGCGTCTGATCAGAACCAATCTGACGATTGACGAGGTCAAGCCCAGGCTGGAACAGCTGGTCAACGAGCTGTTCCGGTCGATTCCCTCCGGGGTGGGGTCGCGGGGAATGGTCAAATTGAGTCAACAGGAATTCCGGAAAGTCATGGTGGAGGGCGCAGCCTGGTGTCGAGATCAGGGGCAGGCCACCGACGACGACTTGGAGCGGACCGAATCGCGCGGGAAGATCCCCGGGGCTGATCCGGCGCCGGTGTCTGAGAAGGCCGTCAGCCGCGGCATCGATCAGGTCGGGACTTTGGGGTCAGGCAACCATTACCTTGAGATTGAATTCGTGAAGGAGGGAGACCTGTTCGATCCCAAGACGGCCCAGACGTATGGAGTGGAGCAAGAGGGACAGATTGTGGTGGCTGTTCATTGTGGGTCGCGCGGTTTCGGCCATCAGATCGCCACCGATTATTTGAAGATATTCAACGATAAGGCGGCC
>CAZPEV010000276.1:0-1636 GCA_964585635.1 uncultured Ignavibacteriales bacterium | reverse complement strand
AGCCGCTTGTCGAAGTCGATGGAGGCGGTGAACTCCTCGACGAATTTATTGGTGTCCCGGATCAGGTTCATGGCCCCGGCGACGGCGTCGGTGATGCGGAAATTGCAGGCATGGTTATAAACCGCGTCCGGCAAATCTTCGGCCATATTCATCATCTCCCGTTGCCCGGGGACGTCGGCGCACGGCTTCGGCACCCGGCCGTCGCAATACTGGATAATCATCTTGGCGACGCGTGACACCAGATTGCCGAGGTCGTTGGCCAGGTCGGCGTTGTACCTGACCGCAAACTCCTTTTCTTTGACGTCGCCATCGCTCCCAAACGGGTACTGATTGAGCAGCAGATACCGGGTGGCGTCGGGGCCGTAGATGGCCACCATTTTCCGGGGGTCGATCATATTGCCGGCCGACTTACCCATCTTCTCGCCGTTGATGGTGAAATAGCCGTGGATAAAGATCCGGTCGGGAAGCTTGAGCCCGGCCGCCATGAGCATCGCCGGCCAATAGATGGTATGAAACTTGAGAATATCCTTGGCCATCAGATGCGCCACTTCGGCCTGGTTCCACCAATGGTCGAACAACGCCGGATCATCCTCATACCCGATGGCGGAGATGTAATTGGGGAGGGCGTCCACCCAGACATAGGCGGTTTGCGACGGATCGAACGGCAGCGGAATCCCCCACTGTTCCGACTCACGCGAGATGGAGAAATCGGGCAAACCCATAGTCAGAAGCCCCAGCACTTCGCGCCGGCGCTCATCCGGCAAGATCACCAACTCGTTCTTTTCGACCTTGTCCTTCAGAATCGCCAGATACGCCTGAAGCCGGAAGAAGTAGTTTCTTTCATTCAGCTTCTGCGGCGGCCGCTTGTGCTCCGGGCAAAGGCCGTCGACCAAGTCGCTTTCGGTGATGAATTTCTCGCAGCCGGTGCAGTACAACCCTTCATACTGGCCTTCATAGACGGCCGCCATCCCGTCGGGCGTGCGGGCCGATTTGAGCACCGTCAACAGCTTGGTCACCGCGGCCATGTGGCGGCGGTCCGTCGTCCGCACAAAGTAATTGTGAGACAGCCCCAGCATCTGCCAGGTATCCTTGAAATGCTCCACGACCTCATCGCACAACCTCTGCGGCGTCGTGCCGGCCGCCGCGGCCGTCTCGGCGATCTTGGTGCCGTGCTCGTCGGTGCCGGTCAGGAAGAAAACGTCCCGGCCGGCCAGGCGATGAAAACGAGCCAGGAAATCAGCCGCGATCGAGGTATAAGCATGGCCGATATGCGGCCTGTCATTGACATAATAGATGGGGGTCGTGACATAAAAATGCTTTAGCACGGCGTCATCCTTTACTCTGTGGCCGAATGCCAGTTCTTGAAGAACGACTTCGTCTGCCGTTCCTGTTTGCGAATATCGGTCAGCGTCACCTTCTCCGCTTCCCCGTTGGGATGGGCGACAATCATATAACTGTCGAAGATGTTGACCATCTCGATGGTGCCCACGCCCTTTTCAGTCGCATACGCTTCCCCCTGCTGCGGAAAGCGGGCCAGGGCCTCGGAATAATGCTCGCGTTCATACATCAGGCAGCAGAGCAGCCGGCCGCAGTTCCCGGAGATTTTCGCCGGATTCAGCGACAGATTCTGCTCGCG
>CAZPEV010000275.1:0-1657 GCA_964585635.1 uncultured Ignavibacteriales bacterium | reverse complement strand
TTTCCGCCCCACCCGAATGGCCGTATACGATTACATCCCAATTGCTTGGAGAAGATGATCGGCCGCCCGCATTTGGGTTATTTCTTGGGTTTGATTTGCGGCTTAGGCCGGCATATGTCGTACCGTTGACAAATCTGAAACGAACGGACAGGCCCGAAGGCAAGGGGGCCGGAACAGCGCCGCCCCCCCGTTGGTCGCTTCCGATCCGGCGCTCACGGGCAGCAGGGCGCCGCACCACCCTTGAAGATGTAATTGACCACGTAGACGGCGTCGCCGACGTTGACCGCGTGATCGCAATTGGCATCAGCGGCTTCAATCGGAATGGGGTTCCTTCCCCCTTTGAAGATATAGTTGATCACGAACACTGCGTCCCCGATATTGACCGTCCGATCGCCATTGGCGTCGCCGCAGACCATGCTGCAGGCATCGCCCTGGCCGTCGCCGTTGGTATCCTTCTGATCGGCGTTGGCCGTCTGCGGGCAGTTGTCGCAAACATCACCCACGCCGTCGCCGTCGGCATCTTTTTGATCAGGATTGACCTTGGCCGGACAATTGTCACAGGCGTCCCCGAGACCGTCATTATCGGAATCCAGTTGGTCCGGATTGGCAACATTGGGGCAGTTGTCGCGGTAATCGGGGATTCCGTCCGCGTCCACGTCATTAAACGATATAAAGTAGACTTGGTTTGAGCCGAAATCCGGTATCGCCAGTATGTTATCCCGCTTGTTGTAATCGAGCCCCGTCGGTTCGTACGGAATATTCGTGACTAATTCCGGCGGGTTGGTAAACGATGGACCGTAGCGGTAAATATCGCCGGCGCCGGCGCCGAGGGAGGCCGACAGGTAGGTATTGCCGTTACCGTCGCGCGCAATCCCGTCAAAGAATCCCATGGGCGTGACCACGACGGTGGACAAAGCGCCGTCCGGCAGACTGACGGCCATTATGGGTGAGGCGGCGTGATAGAAACAGATCAAGACACGATTATTCTCGGCGTCAAACGCCAGATCCTGCGGCGAAACCTGAAGACCCGAAGCAAAGGTGGTAATGGAATAATCGCTGAGTCTGATCTTGTAGAGCACGGCGTACTGAGCATCGATCACGTACAGGTTGCCCGAGGTATCGGCGGTTATCCCGTCCAGGCCGATGGCGTAGGGAACCTCCAGATCCGCGACCAATTCATCCGTGGCCAGATCAAACCCTATGACATGGTTGGGGGAAACCGAAGTATACAGGATGCCGTCGACGATATAGTTTCCAAGGCAACTAGGACCGAGGTCCGTCTTGTAGTAACTCTGCGTGACCAGGTCATTTTCTATCTGAATGATATCCCCGCCGCCGACGTTTGACACGAGGTAGCGATTGTTGAGAGTATCGAAAGCCACGCTTTCCGGCATACTAAGGAGATTGGCCCCCCAGGTCGTCGGAGCATTCAGCACCAACGCCAGCATGAGCGGCAGGATCTTCTTGCGCATAACACCTCCAATGCTTATTTCAAGTCATCGATTCTGCATAGCTTCAACTGAATTGGTTCCCCGGCGGGACATTCCTTTCATTTTCCTCAAAATAAGGGGACCAGTTCATCACCGCCCCCGCCGGTCGCCGCCGATCCGGCGCTCACGGGCAGCAGGGCGCCGCACCACCCTTGAAGATGTAATTG
>CAZPEV010000274.1:0-1664 GCA_964585635.1 uncultured Ignavibacteriales bacterium | reverse complement strand
CGACCATTGGATAGCAACCATGGGGTTCGGCCGCCAGGAAGTAATCGGGCGGAATGCGCTCGATTTTCTCACACCCGAATCAAGGCGAATGGCCCGGGAGCAGGTGTTGCCGGAATTCCTGCGGAGCGGCAGTTGCACGAATATCCCGCTTCAGATGGTCAGGAAGAACGGCGAGGTCATCGATGTCCTGCTGTCGGCTGTGGCGGAGCGCAACGTCGCCGGCCGGACGATTCGCTCACTGGCGGTCATGATCGACGTCACCGAACTCAAGCGGTCGGGAAACGCGACTGGCGCCTCATCCCAGCCGTCGAGTAATGCCCTGTCTCCATCGGCATCACCGACGCTGACGGCTTAATCCCGCACATTAATCCGCAACTGGAAAGGTCGGCGGGAATCATTCCCAGCCGGTCATCGGCGGTTGGTCAGGCTGTTCAAACCGGGGGACAACGGCCGCGGAACGGATGCGTACTCACGCTTGAGAGGCGTCGCTTCGGCATTCGCCGAGGATTTCCGGTATCACCATCCACAGCAAGGACCATTCCCGGTCAATATTCCGCTCCAAACAGACGATGCCGCCGTTTTGGAAGGTCACCACCTCGGGCGCGGTCCGTCCGGTCAGTAGTACGGTCGCCAGCCGGCTTAGGTGGGGAAGGTGCCCCACGAGCATGATATCCTCGTGCTGCACGGTCAACCGCGTCGCCCAGGTGCCGGGATCGGCGGTAGGCTCGAGGCCGTCCGTCTCGACCACGCCGCAGGATGAAGAGATATGCTGCGCCAAAAGCGCTGCCGTCTGATGGGCCCGCAGCTTGCCGCTATGATAAATTGCGGCCGCAGAAAACCCGGCATAGGCATCGATAAAGACTGCGATCCTGGCCAGGCCGGCCCGACCCTTTTCTGTCAGCGACCGTTCCGCCTCCCCTTCCGCTGCCTCGGCCAAACCGTGCTGCACCAGATATAATCGCATGGCCTATTCCCCTCCCTCGGCACCATCGACAAATCGGATGTTTCTCATCAAGCGCTCGTACGACGCTCGAGCGACGGCCGTTTGGGCAAACAGTTCCTCGAAGCGAGCCGCCGACAAGCTCCGCCAGTCGTCATCGGTGAGGGCCGAAATCCCGCTCCGGCGGGAGGGCCACGGCCATCCGCCGGGCGCTGCAAACCGATTGAAGGGACAGGCGCGCTGGCAGATGTCACACCCGAAAATCCAGCCGGAGTACTTCCCGGCCATCTCCGGCGGCATAATGCCCTTCATCTCAATCGTCAGATAAGAAATACAGCGGCGAGCGTCAATGACGTGCGGGGCCACGATGGCGCCAGTGGGACAGGCCTCAATACAGCGCCGGCAGGCACCGCAATGATCAGCCCCCTCGTTATCATAGTCCAGCTCAATGTCAAGCAGGAGTTCGCCGAGAAAGAAAAAGCTCCCGGCCTTTCGGCGCAACAGCACGCCATGCTTGCCGATCCATCCCAATCCGGCCCGCGCCGCCCAGGCCTTCTCCATGATCGGCGCGCTGTCGACACAACACCGGGCTTGGATCGGTCCTAATTGAGCACGCAGCCGATCAGCCAGGAGGGACATTTTGTCTTTCATGACCCGATGATAATCCTGTCCCTGGGCATAGATTGAAATCTGGAATGATGAGGACGGCTCCGGCGACGGGGCG
>CAZPEV010000273.1:0-1670 GCA_964585635.1 uncultured Ignavibacteriales bacterium | reverse complement strand
CCAGGCCCGCTTAAAAGGTCGACCGCAAAATACCCGGCCACGATTAACTGTCAAGCACTAAATTCCGCCACGTCGAAAATATCGGCCACCCGGGTTGACCGAACGGTGCCAAATCGCTCGCGCTGGTAGCTGATTACCTCAGGCACTGCAAGTATTCCTTTAGATTCCACTGAGGCAAAAAAGGGAATCGGCGTGGATTCATGGATGATCCGGCCGCCCTCCATGAGGATCACGCGATCAGCCAATTCCGCCACGATGTCACCGTTGTGCGAGATGATAATCACCGCCAGGCCTGCCCGCTGCAGTTCCCCCACCAGCTTTCTGAAGGCGGAAATGCCGGCCTCATCCAGGGCGCAGGTCGGTTCGTCAAATATGATCAGATCGGCACCCAGAGCCACGACAATCGCGAAGGCCAGGCGGCGGGCCTCACCGCCCGAGAGCGAATTCGGGTCGCGCCGGGAAAAAAGGTCAAAATCCAGACCGCAGACCTGTAGGCTCCTGCGAACCGCCTGCTCCAGAGCCGGCCCTGGGTCAAACGCTCTGCGGATACCATAGGCCACCTCATCAAAGACGGTATCCAGGAAGAACTGCCTTTCCGGCTGCTGGAAACTCATGACCGCTCGAGCCGAGGCCGGCTCGAACCGAATCGTTCCGCTGCCTGGCCGATATAATCCGCAGGTCAGCTGCGCCAGGGTCGATTTCCCGCTGCCTGAGCGGCCCACCAGCGCCACGATCTCACCGCCGGCAACTGTCAGCGATAAATCTTTGATACCAAAGGTACGATCATCGGCCTCGAACCCAAACGACAACTTCTCAATAACGAGCCGAACCTTCCCCCCAAACTCGCGGCCGGATCGCAACGCCGGCTGTGATGGACCTGACCGCGGTTTCAGAAAACGGAGGGGCGGACGAAGGCCCGCTTCGGTCAGTATCGCGTCATCGCCAAAGACTTCTTCCGGCGGACCATCTTTGAGGACCTTTCCCTTTCCCATCAGGATAATCCGGGGATAGCGGTCGGCGACCTGGGCGAATTGCGTTACTCGGATGATAGTTTGGCGCGAATCCGACTGCCGCAGAACATGAAGGGTATCGGATAAACGCTCGGCCCCGGCCCGATCCAGAAATGACTCCGGCTCATCGAGAAAGAGAATATCGGCGTGGTCGGCCAGCAGACCGGCCAGCGCCAGCCGCTGTTTCTCACCTCCCGATAAATGCCAGACCAGGCGTTGGCGGTACGGCCCGAGACCAAAACGATCAAGCGTCCGATCGACCACCGGCCGGATTGAGGCGGGACTGAGATTCCGGTTTTCCAGGGAGAAGGCGACTTCCCGCTCCACCGTGGTTGCGACCAATCCGTTATCGGGATCCTGAAAGAGAAATCCGATCCGCCGCCCGTCGCCTCCGGGGATCGGAGGGTGTCCGTCGATCGTCACCCGTCCGGACGTCGGCTTCAGGATGCCGCACAGCAACAGCCCCAAAGTCGTCTTGCCGGAGCCATTGCCGCCGATCACCGCCACCTGCTCACCCACGGCGATCTTCAACGAAAGGTCATGCAGCACCGGCCGGGTCAAGGGCCCGCCGTAGGCGAATGTCACCTGCTCGAAATCAATCATGGCAATAGATATCCCCGGCTAAAGCCGGGGTTCTTTTGGCTTACGCCAAGCGCTTCG
>CAZPEV010000272.1:0-1688 GCA_964585635.1 uncultured Ignavibacteriales bacterium | reverse complement strand
CCTGTGGAGCGGTTTCGACACATATACCCGCAAAATCACCACACAATCTGAGCAGAATGTTACCGCGCCCACTATTATAGGACGATCATGTCGAGGGTTGTGCTATGCCTATGGGCCGCAAAAAATGTCAGGTCGATCCGAGTCAACCTCTCGGTAGCCGTAACTTCAAATCAGCCAACAGGCAACAGGAGAACATCCAAAAAATGAACGAAGGAACCCAATTGTTCTTGCAATGCCATGCCGGACAGCGTGATACAAGGAAATTTCGTGGCGGACGGCGGCGTCCACCACGCGCAATATCATTATTGGGCCGCGACGGCTACGCCGCGGCGATCTTGATTTCCCCAATGAAGGCACTGCAAGTGATCAGAAGCTTCTTCTCGGCGGTCTCATAGTCGGCGGTGGCCTCATGAAGCGACAGCATCAGCCCCTCTTTCGTCTGCCCCAGGACATGAATGCTGCCGGCGAAGGCCGAACAGACCACCTTTGTCGCCACCCCCTTGGGAGCCAGCACTTTAATATCCCCGATGAACGCCGACAAGGTGACCTTGTTGACGCCCGGCTTCAACTGCGCGCCGGTCAGGTTCAACTCGATGTCGCCGATGAAATGGCTCATGGTGGTGCCGTCGACCGCGCCGGTGAATCCGGAGCTGACGGCCTCGCCGAACACCTGGGCATTGCCGAAGTCGATATGAACCGCTTCCGATCGCCTCCGCAGCGACCGAATGAGCAGATAGATTCCCAAAAGAATAATGGCCGACGGCCAAACGTAGCGGAAAATTCTGATGTCAAGGTTGTGCAAGAGCAGCACCGCGCCGAGGATCACCAAGATCGATCCCCAAAACCAATGCGAACGTGACCCGTTAATAGCCACCTCCTTGTTCAGATGCTGGATTGATAGTAGTCTCCCGGTTGCGAAAAGGCAACAAAAAAGGTCGGGCGCCGTACGATGCCGAAGCGATCGGGCCAAGTTCAGGCTTGACTTTAATAGCCCGCCGCCTTAATTGAGGCCAATTTTGGAAACCATTTGACAGCGAGGTGATAAATGGCTCGTTCCTTTCTGCAGTGCACCGATCTGACAGCCGGCGAAATCTGGCGCGTGTTCGACCTCTGCGAGAAGATGAAAACGGGGAAGATGGCGCCGAAACCATATGCCGGCAAAACGGTCGGATGCATCTTTCATAAACCGTCGCTGCGGACGCGGGTGTCGTTTGAGGTCGGAATCTTCCAACTCGGCGGGCAGTCGATTTATATCACGGAGAAAGAAATCGCCTTGGGAGTGCGCGAATCGATCCACGACGCCGCCAAAGTCCTGTCGCGGTATCTGGCGACGATCATGATCCGGACCTTCAGCCACGGCGACGTCCAGCAGTTGGCCCAACATGCCGAGGTGCCGGTTATCAACGGCCTGACCGACCTGTCCCACCCTTGCCAAATCATGTGCGATTACTTCACCCTCTTGGAAAAGCGGGGGCGGCGGGATGATTTCAAGATCGTCTACCTCGGAGACGGCAACAACGTGGCCAATTCCTGGATCGAGCTGGCGGCCCGGATTCCGATGCGGCTGGTGATTGCCACTATGTTCCGACTTTATCAAAAGCTGCCATTGCAGCAGGAGCAGATGGCTTGATTATTGAAATCCATCCAAACCCAAAATTTGCTATGTCAGATGGTGCCCAGTCCCTTAC
>CAZPEV010000271.1:0-1700 GCA_964585635.1 uncultured Ignavibacteriales bacterium | reverse complement strand
GGCGCCGCCCCCGACCGCGGTCGGGCAGAGGCCGGACCTGTGACCTCAGGCAGCAGGCGATGCCGAACGAACGGTTCCGGTCATCCGACGCTTGCTCGTCCAGTTCCCCATCAGATAGGCCTGGTACGCCTGCATATCCAACAGGCCATGGCCGCTGAGGCTGAAGACGATGACCTTCTCTTTGGCCTCCTCGCGCGCCTTGAGCGCCTCGCGAATCGCCATATCGACCGCGTGGGATGATTCCGGCGCCGGGATGTACCCCTCGGCTTGGGCAAACAGCACCGCCGAACGGAATATATCGCCTTCCGAGACCGCCTCGGCTCGAATCAAACCATGTTCCTTCAGCAGGCTGACCAGCGGCGCCGCGCCATGATATCGCAGGCCGCCGGCATGGATCGACGGCGGGATAAAGTCGTGACCGAGCGTATACATCTTCAAAAGCGGTGTCATGCCAGCCGTGTCGCCGAAATCATACGCCAGTTTCCCCTGGGTCAGGGTGGGACAGGACTCCGGCTCGACGGCGATGATATCGATCTTGGCGCCGTTGATTTTGTCGCGGATGAAGGGGATGGCCAGCCCGGCGAAATTGCTCCCGCCGCCATGACAGCCGATAATGACATCGGCCGTCTCCCCCGCCAATCTCAGCTGCATCTTGGTTTCCAGGCCTATGACCGTCTGATGCATGAGAACATGGTTCAACACGCTGCCGAGCGCGTACTTGGTGTCGGTCCGTCCCAGCGCCTCCTCGACCGCCTCCGAGATGGCGATCCCAAGACTGCCGGGGCAGTTTGGATCCTTTTCCAGAATGGCCCGGCCCGCTTTCGTGAATACCGATGGGGAGGCGATGACATCCGCTCCGTACACCTGCATCAGGATTTTTCGGTACGGCTTCTGATCAAAGCTGACCTTGACCATGTAGACCTTGCACTCCATTCCAAATGTCCGGCAGGCGAACGCCAGCGCCGTTCCCCACTGGCCAGCCCCCGTCTCCGTTACCAGACGCCGGGTCCCTTCCAGCTTGTTGTAGTAGGCCTGAGCGATGGCCGTATTCGGCTTGTGGCTGCCGACCGGCGAGGCGCCCTCATGTTTGAAATATATCCGGGCCGGCGTGTTCAGCGCCTTTTCCAATTCCGTGGCCCGAATCAACGGGGTCGGACGGTAGATGGCGTAGATCTGACGGATATCCTCCGGGATCGGAACCTCCCTCAGACCGGACATTTCCTGCTCGATCAGAGCACGCGGAAAGATCGCCGCCAAATCCTCAGGGGAGACCGGCCGGCCTGTACCAGGATGAAGCGGCGGGTCCAGCGAAAACGGCAGGTCGGCCTGGAGATTATAATAGAATTGCGGAATCTCCTTGTCCGACAACACGATTTTCTTCAGCATGACTGACCTCCAAGGAATAAACAGGTACAAAAAAACCCGCTGTCTCGGTCGGCAGCGGGCAATTTATCTTCACGTTGAAATCGGATATCAGCGATTTGAAGGCATGTTCACCCACCGCCATTGTCGGGTATACCACCACCAGAAGGAAAGGGCGAGCAGGGAGGTGAACAAGGTAGACATCTTCATGGGCTCCAGTCTATAGTTAGTATAATCATCTTTCTGATTGATGCAAGCGAAAAGATGAGGTATACGCAAAGATGATTCTGTCAAGCACTTTGTGTAAATTGGGTCACGGGCATATCCGGTTGCTGGTT
>CAZPEV010000270.1:0-1953 GCA_964585635.1 uncultured Ignavibacteriales bacterium | reverse complement strand
TTAACGGGCAATTATCGGTCGGACAGGTATTGCTCGGATATCCGGGATTCCCAAAGCCATCGCCATCCGTATCGGTGCAGAGATCACAGGCATCTCCGATACCGTCATGATCGGCGTCAGCCTGGTTCGGATTAGAAATATTGGGGCAATTGTCGCATCCATCCGGTACGCCGTCGGCATCCGCGTCGGCGTGGTCATCGTAGCCGGGACAGAGATCACAGGCGTCGCCGATACCGTCGCCATCGCCGTCGCTCTGATTAGGATTGGAAACCGTGAAACAATTATCTTCGCAATCGCAGATGCCGTCATGATCCTGGTCGGGGCAACCCAGATCGGCAACGTGGAGCCGGATATCGGGGCCGTCGTGGTATTCCCAGATGACATTCAAACCGCCATCGGCGATGTCGGCCGCGCGATATTCATTGACCGCCGTTTCGACGCTATCGCCGACATCACGCGGTTCACTCCACGATGTCCCGCCGTCACAGGTTGCTGTCGCATACAGCCTGTTGCCTTTGAAAAACGTGCACACGAAACGGTTGCCGCCCAGATGCGAAAGATTCGGACCCCGTTCGGGGTCGACCGATCCGGCTACGACGGCGGCATAACGCAGGCTGTCGACGTCACCCCTGAACGTGTGCCAGCAGACCAGATCGGTCGCCAGGGAGTCGCTACTATGATTGACAACGGCTACGATCAGAACAGTGTCCCGATAGGCGGCGACGGCCGGATAGCGCAATTGCAGGCCGGTATCATCGCTTTGCAGAACGGCGGCGTCAGTGGAGAGATTCCAGTCATCGAAGAAATCCTGCCTGACGAAAAGCTGCCATTGGTGATCCGCCTGGTCGTAGCGGTCATACACAGCATAAGTCTTGCCCGAGGCCTGGTCGATATCAGCGGCTGTCGTCCGGCAGCCGGGGAAGTTGGGATACCAGCTAAGCTGTGTCAGGCCGGTCAAAGTCAATTGGCTATAGATATGGGGAGCGTCATTTACGGCGGTGTCAAGGGAGGTATAACTCATGATGAGGGAAATAAGTCCCCAATTCCACGATTGGGCGCCCGTCGCCGAAGCGATGTCGCTCATGCGCATGTCGTGCCAACCATGCGAGCCATAATCCGACCAGGTCCCAAACCAGGTGTCGTGGTCGTCCGGATCACCAAATTCAAAAAGCACGACGCCGCCGCCGTCGAAGAAGCTGGCCGGGGAAACGATCGTTCCATACAAAGCCGTGCCCGACCCCCGATAGTCAACCGACGGATATGTCCCGCCATAGATGTCAAATGAACAACAGCTACTCCAGGTCGCGCCGTCGTCGGCCGAACCCTGCCAGAAGATCGTGCTCGGATCTGAGCCAGGGGCAAAATACTCATATCCTCGGAGCAACGATCCGCCGGCAATTCGTCCCAGGGCAGGGTGGAGATGCATAATCGACTCAACCCCATCCCTCACCGGCGCCTGGATAGTTTGAGCCTTAGCGGGGATGGATAGGTCGGAGATGCGTACCCGGGAATGCGCCTGAGTTATTGTCCTGACTGGCTGATTTTCCACGGTCGTTACTCTTATGCCGAGTCTGGATTCAGGAGCGGTGAGCCCCTTTCCCGGTGCCTTGGCAACCATGAGATCGCTGTCTGCGTCTGCCTTGCCATGACTGGCGATCATAACGAGAAATACCAGAAGAAAGGGGGCGATCATAATTATCAATCTAGACATAACAATAGCCTCCACAGCTCATACGAAGTTGGAGTCCAATAATGAATATGGGTGGCAGAAATGGGGGCACCCCGCTGGCGATATAATCCAATGATCAGATTGGCGCCCTGCCGTCATGTTTCGGAGCCGTTAATAGCAGTATAAGCGGGTGGTTCATGATTGTCAACGTAAATGAACCGAAAGCAGAATCCGATTCTGTCAAGCACTTTGTGTAAATTGGGTCACGGGCATATCCGGTTGCT
>CAZPEV010000269.1:0-1959 GCA_964585635.1 uncultured Ignavibacteriales bacterium | reverse complement strand
AGCTTAATCAGCAAGTTAGGGCCGTATGATCATGCCGGCCGTCTCGGTATTACGCTTGGTTACAATATCTTTGATGGCTTTGCGCGTGAAAGCCGACTAAGCAAGGCTAAGGCGCAATTGAGTAATTCGCAGGCCGGCCGGGTTTATGTCTATAATCAGATCGTCCAAAGCATTCGGGACGCGTATCGGGGAATAGGACTGGCCGACGAAGAGCTAAAGCTGACTGAGGACAAGGAACGGGCGGCCAAGGAAGATATGGACCTGGTGCAGGCCAAGTATGACCTCGGTGCGGCGGCATTATGGGAACTATTGGATGCCCAAGTTAGCCTTAAGACAGCCCAATTCGATAAGGTCAACGCCGAATTCAAATATAACCTGGCTTTGGCCGGGCTGCAAAATGCCTTGGGGCAGTAAGCGGCGGGAAGTGACGAAGAGAAGGTACATGAAATGAAAAAGAAAAGCAGGAAGAAATTGTTTCTCATTGTCGGCGGTGTCATCGTCGTCGCGGTCCTGATCGTGGCCAATTTGACCCGATCGAAGGCCGGTACGGTGATGGTGCAGACGAAGAAGGCATTCTTGACCGATCTGTCGTCGGTCGTCTCCGGATCGGGACGCATCCAGCCCAAGACCAAGGTGAATATCACCTCCGAGGTCAATGCCGAGGTTATTAGCATTCCCGTCAAAGAAGGGGACTATGTTACCAAGGGTCAGGTGCTGCTGCAGCTCGACACCATCCAGCTGATGAAGGATATGGAGTCGGCGTTGTACAACTATAACGAATTGGAGGCCTACCTCGCAGGCGCCAGGGTGCTTCTGGAGCAGCGCCGGGAGGAATATCAGCGCCAAAAGGATCTATTCGACAAGAAGCTGACCTCGGAACAGGCCTACAAGTATATGTTCTACGCCCACAAGAACCAGGAGGCCAGCGTCGGCGCCATGGAGCAGCAGAAGAACGCTGCCGCTTCCCGACTGGAGAAAGCGCGCGACAACCTGGGAAAGACGACGATTCGGGCGGCGATGGATGGCATCATCACTTTGGTCGATGTCGAGGTCGGAGAAATCGCCCAGGCCCAGACGGCGTTCACCCAGGGAAAAACTTTGATGGTTTTGTCCAACCTGTCGCGATTCGAGGTTGAGGCCGATATCGACGAGACTGATATTGCCGACCTGGAAGTAGGGCAAAAAGCCAAGATCGAAATCGATGCCTTTCCGGACACATCTTTTGTTGGTGAGGTGGCTGAAATCGGCAACACCGCCACTGCGGCCGGATCCGGCACCAACGATCAGGCGACCAACTTCAAGGTGAAGGTGGCGTTGGTCGACTCCAATCCGAAAATCCGTCCCGGCATGTCGGCCACGGTCGATATCACGACCAAAGAGCGGAAGAACGTGCTGGCGACGCTGATTCAAGCCGTCGTCGTGCGCGAGTTCAATCCCGATTCGCTCAAGGGGATGGAACCGAAGGCTCCGGAATCATCGGGAAGCGTGGCGGTGGCTTCGACCGCGGCTCCGGAAAAGACGGCCGCCGATGACAGCACCGGCGCCGACAAGAAGAAAGTCGAAAAGAAAGGTGTCTTTGTCAATCGCGGCGGCATGGCTCGGTTTGTCGAAGTCAAGACCGGGATTGTGGACAAGCAGAACATCGAGATTGAAAATGGTTTGAATAAAGATGATGAGGTGATCGTCGGCAGTTTTCGCGTGTTGCGCACATTGGAAAACGGCGCCGCAATCAAGGTCGACAACTCCCTACTGGAAAAGGAAAAGGATAAGAAGTAATGGGTCTTATAGAGGTCGAGGGTTTGTGGAAAACCTACGTGATGGGTCTGGAGGAGGTTCACGCCTTGCGCGGCATCACCCTGACCATCGAGAAGGGTGAATATGTGGCGATCATGGGACCCTCTGGGTCGGGGAAATCGACCCTGATGAATCTCATCGGCTGCCTGGATACGCCGTCGCAGG
>CAZPEV010000268.1:578-1968 GCA_964585635.1 uncultured Ignavibacteriales bacterium | reverse complement strand
CAATGGTAGTCGGTAAATTGAATCTTTGCGGATTATTCTTATAGACCGTCACCACCTTGCAGGCCAGCGCCCTCATCTCCTTCAGATAAGCCGGCATATATAGCGCCAGGCCGTCCGGCGGGGTAATGCCGATGCGCAAGGGCAAAACGGCGGTTCCGGATGCCAATTCGGCAAACGCCTTTTCGACCACGGTCATGCAATCCGCCATGCCAAGGACGCGGACGACGTCATCACGGGTGAGTAGCAGCGGCATAAAACCCTCCTGTCAGCTTGATATGCCGCCAGTATATTCGAAAAGGGGCGCTTTTGGCAAGCACTTTCGTCACGCTGCATGAAGCGCCACCTTCCTTGCCTCCGAATAGCGGGGGCCGGAGAAGAACGACTTCTCCGGCCCCCCATAAGTCGCCTATCCTTTCTTTTTCAGGTCCCGGGCATATTGGCTGATCTTTCTCCAGCGCTCCTTTTCGATGGCGCTGGCTTTCATCGCCTGCCGGGCGGCCAGATAACGAAGCTCCTTTTGCAACTTCGCATAGCTTTGAAATCGTCTGGGGTCAAGGCTGCCGTCGAGTATGGCCGCCTGGACCGCACAGCCGGGTTCATGCAGATGGCGGCAATCACTGAAACGGCAGCCGGCGGCGAGCGACTCGATATCATCGAAGGCCTGCTTGAGTCCCTCTTCGTCACCCCAGACCTGAATCTCGCGCATGCCGGGGGTATCGATAACGATGCCGCCGCCGGGAAGTATAATCAGCTCGCGATGCGTGGTTATGTGTCGGCCACGGCTGTCGTTTTCCCGTACGGCCCCGACTTGCAGCCGCTGGGTCCCCAAGAGGGAATTGATGATGGTCGATTTGCCGACCCCGGAAGAACCCAGAAAGGCCGCCGTGGCGCCTGGCCTGATATGCTCGTACAGGGTGTCAAACCCCTGCCGTTGGGTTGCACTGATGGCGTGGATCGCCACCCCAAGAGCGATCGCTTCGACCTGGGAGTGGCGTTCCTCGGTCGCGGGGCAGAGGTCGGCTTTGTTGAGCAGGATGACCGGCATCGCGCCGCTGTCATAAACCAACAACAGGTAGCGTTCGATCCGCCGCAGGTTGAAGTTGCCGTCGAGACCGCAGACGATGAAGATCGTGTCGATATTGGCGGCGACCACCTGCTCTTCGGTAAGCTGGCCGGCGACCTTGCGCAGAAAGGCGCTGGAGCGGGGCAGCCGGGCATGAATGGTGGCCCTTCCCTCATTCGGCCGGGCCGATACCGCCACCCAGTCCCCCACTGTCGGAAACCCGCCCTGACCCTCGGCGTCATGGCGGAACCGGCCGGAGATTTCTCCAGCCAGCTCCCCTGGCTCGCCGACCATCAAATAGTCCAGCCGGTTCTGACGCGCTATGCG
>CAZPEV010000268.1:0-536 GCA_964585635.1 uncultured Ignavibacteriales bacterium | reverse complement strand
AAGTCTGTTAACTGCATGACTCTGTTCTCGCTGTTTCAATTTTGATGACTCGGCCTGAGGATGGCGGGGAGACGCAAAGGCGCCGTTCCGCAAAAGCAGCCCGCAGGCCATATCCCGATTTGCCTGACCATAACCATCGTTCGATTCCGACATATATCCTCCTTATTTCATCAAGTGATGCCGGTGGTGGCTACAGCTGTCCGCGGAAATGAGCTCTTATGAAAACCGCGGACAACGTCTGTGCCCGCGGCCGTAAACAAAAAAGCCTTCCGCATGCGGGAAGGCTGTCGCTTCTTTATCCGTTCGATACGGCTAGAGACAGTTCCCCCGCGGGCATACGTATACCGTCACCTGTTCAGGTTGTGAGGCCGACATGTCGCGCCTCCTTTCCGGATTTTCGAGGTCAAACCGTCATGTATCAGTATCAATATCGGAAATCCGCCTGCAAAGTCAACTGGAAAAGTGATCGGTCGCTTCCCGGCATTGCGTCAAGGGTTTTGTGTAAATTGGGTCATAGGCATATCCGGTTGGTTGTT
>CAZPEV010000267.1:0-1971 GCA_964585635.1 uncultured Ignavibacteriales bacterium | reverse complement strand
CGAAGCGCTTGGCGTAAGCCAAAAGAACCCCGGCTTTAGCCGGGGATATCTATTGTGGATAGAATCAAGGACGGGCGCGACAAGTGGATGTATTATCAGCAAGCCGATCCGGGTCGCGTAGAGGTTGTGCTGTCTAATGGCGGGGGAACAAAGTACTGCTTTTCTCCAGACTCCTATATCCAAATTGATTCCTCAGATAATCCGTCGTATTTGTATCCCGATGTATTCGACTCTTATGCCATTTTGCACGAATACGGACATAGATTGGGCGATTTGGGCAATTTCCTTGATCAGGAGTACACCACCCATAGTTGGGATCAAATAGTAGATATTGAAACGGCAGGATGCGAAGCGTTTGCCCATTTTTGCGCCGCCCTGATTACGGGCAACGCCATCCAGCGAAATTTCCGCGGTGAATCTTGAAAACGGAGAATCGGGTTACGATGGGGCATTTGCTGGCTCGGTAAACAACTTTTCCAACGGCAATGAAGGAGCGGTAGCGGGGGAACTGTGGGACCTTTATGACAATGCCGATGACGACTATACCTGCTGGAGTGGCACCCCGGACAGCGGCGTGCCGGACGGCATTGGTGATACCTATGACAACGGGCTTGCCAATATTCTCAATTGCCTGACCGTGCGCAATTACACGTCGCATCATCCCCTGAATATCACCGAATTTTGGAGTGTCTGGTTTCAGAGCCCATCGCTTGGCAGTCCCTATGAGTTGTGGGCGATATGGAAAGAGCACGGCACCAATATGGATAACACCCCGCCGACCGGGACCATCGTCATCAACAACGGGAATTCCATCACGGCCAGTCTGACCGTCACTCTGGCTTTGTCGGCCACAGACAACCTGAGCGGAGTCACGTCGCCGCTGGGCAAGATGCGTTTCAGCAACAACAACAGCGAGTGGACCGTCTGGGAATCATTTGCCGTCGCCAAGGCCAACTGGAACCTGTCGGCCTTCGGTGGTGACACCATGCGAACGACAAAAACCACCTATGTTCAGTTTAAGGACGCCGCCGGGAACCAATCCGCCAGCTTCTCGGACAATATCATCTATCGGGATTATATCTGTGGCGATGCCAACCATGACCATATGGTTAATCTTGGCGACGCGGTCTATATCATGAATTACGTCTTCAAGAGCGGGCCGGCCCCGGACCCTCTCGAAGCGGGTGACGCCAACTGCGATCATGCCGTGAACGCCGGCGATGCCGTCTACATCGTCAACTACATCTTCAAAGGCGGCCCGGCGCCTTGCTGTCCATGACGGGCGGAAAAGCGTAGGCAACCACATTTGGCGGCGGCCCGGAGTCTCTTGAGATCGGCAGCACAGCGCTATTGGCCGGTTTGATCTGCGTTTCGAATTCCATCGTGCCGAATCGCCGCGCGACACCCTAGTTCCTCATTGACATCTGCCCTTGTATGTGTCATTATACCCCCCAGGAGTTGCCATGCCGGATCTGTATATCATAGAGTTTAAGGGATTTAGGCGCGGGTATTATTACAATACCTACCACCATGCCCTGACCCCCGGCGAGTGGGTTATCACCGAGGCCGAGCGCGGGGAGGATATCGGGCGGGTCTCCAAGCCGGTGCCGGACGAGACCAAGCTCGAATTCGACGAACGGCCGCCGTCTATTCTTCGCCCGGCCACGCCCCAGGACAAAGATCTGGCGCATTCCAATATCGGGGCGGAAATAGATGCCCTGAAAAAGTGCGAGCAACTGGTTGCCAAGCACGACTTGCCGATGAAGCTGGTCGACTCCGAGTACCAGCATGACCGGAACAAGCTGACCTTCTATTTCGTTTCGGAGCAACGGGTCGATTTTCGGGCGCTGGTGCGGGACTTGGCCGCGATCTACCGCACCCGGATCGAACTGCGGCAGATCGGCGTCCGCGACGCCGCTCGGCGGCTGGATGGCTTCGGAATATGCGGCCTACGGCAGTGCTGCGTCTCGT
>CAZPEV010000266.1:0-1996 GCA_964585635.1 uncultured Ignavibacteriales bacterium | reverse complement strand
ACGGTGTAGATCACCCTCTACCACCAAACATAAAAAAAAAAAGTCGACGAGAACCCATGAGGCGCGCCAAAAAAAAAAGTTAGCTGAGACAATCGCCGCCGTCGCCACCCCGACCGGCGCCGGCGGCATCGGCATCGTCCGGGTCTCCGGCCCGGCGGCCGGGGATATCATGGCCCGTGTGTTCCTCCCGCACAAAATCGATTCCCGTCCCACTCCTTATCTTCTCCGTTTCGGCGCCATCGTCGACCAGGGGGATCGCCCGCTCGATGAGGTCATGGCGGCGTTTATGCCGGGGCCCCGAAGCTTCACCGGCGAGGATATGGTTGAGATCTATTGCCATGCCGGGCGGTTTTCGGTGCAGGCGATATTGGAGGCCGTATTGGCCTGCGGCTGCCGGCCCGCCGAGGCGGGGGAATTCTCGATGCGACGCTTCCTGAATCATGGCGTCGACCTGACCCGGCTGGAGGCGGCGGCCGAATTGGTGGCCGCCAAGACCGATCTGGCCTATCGCCTGTCGCGCGAGCATCTGCTGGGCGGCTATGGTGATCATATCGCCGGCATCAGGCAACGGGTCGTTCAGCTTCTGGCCGAATTGGAGGCCGATATCGATTTTCCCGAGGAGGACGCGGTCGGTCGGATCGGTCGCGAGATGCTGCCCGAACGACTGGATGGCGTCATCGACGATCTGGAGTCGTTGGCGGCCAGCTATCGGGCCGGCAAGATCGTGCGGGACGGCTATCGGGTGGTGCTGACGGGACCGCCTAATGCTGGTAAATCGCTTTTGTTCAATAAATTGGTGCGACGCCGGCGGGCTCTGGTGACCGCCGTTCCGGGAACCACCCGTGATTATATCACCGAATGGATCGACATCGACGGCCTGCCGGTGGAGCTATACGACACCGCCGGGCTGCGGCCGGGGCGCACGCCGGTTGAAAAGGCCGGCATCGAGGGAACGCAGGAGGTGCTCGCACGAGCCGATCTGGTTGTGTATGTGGTCGATCTGTCGGCCAGGACGACGCCGGCCCGGGAGCCGGAGGTAGGTCACGGACAGCAGATGATTCTCGTACTTAACAAGGTTGATTTGTTGCATGACCATGACCGCACGATGTCCCGACGGACCAGGATGCTGAGTGAAGCATACAATCATTGTTTTGTCTCGGCCTTGACCGGGGCGGGAATTACCGGCTTGCTGCGGCTGATTCGCCAAAAATCCGGAGTGGCTGATCTGGCGGAGGCGGTGGTCGTGACATCCCATCGCCATAAAGTCAAAATCGACCGCTGCCTAGGGCATCTGCGAAGAATCCGGAGGACGGCGAACCAACCGACCGAGATCATATCATTCGAGCTGCGGCAGGCAGCCGATCAGATAGGCGAGATCACGGGGGCTATCTACACCGAGCAAATACTTGACGAAATATTTACCAATTTCTGCATCGGAAAATAGTATTTATCCGTTTCACGTGAAACGTATCAGATTGAATCGTCGAATCTTCCGGCGACGAGCGGATGGAAGGAGGATACCACCGGCTGGTATGCTTTCACCCCATTTGTTCGCTTGACTCGGTCAGGGCATTTTCATTATATAGGACTCGCATGACACCATACGATTTTGACATCCTGATTGTCGGCGGTGGACACGCCGGCACCGAGGCGGCCCGGATGGCAAGCCGAATGAGGATGAGGGTCGGTCTGATTACGCTGGATCCGGCCAAGCTGGCCCTCATGTCCTGCAATCCAGCGGTCGGAGGGGTCGGTAAGGGGCATCTTGTCAGAGAAGTCGATGCCTTGGGAGGCATCATCGGACTGGCCGCCGACTATGCCGGGATTCAGTTCCGCCGCCTCAACCTATCCAAGGGGCCGGCGGTCCGTTCGACCCGGGTACAATGTGACCGGCGGATGTATTGTGACTACGTTTCCCGCCTTGTCGCGTCCCTTCCCGGAGTTCAGATCATTCAGGATGAAGCGACGGAGCTGATAATCGAAGATGGAATGATAG
>CAZPEV010000265.1:0-2009 GCA_964585635.1 uncultured Ignavibacteriales bacterium | reverse complement strand
TGCAAAATCACGATCAAAACCTCAGGCCGAACTATGGAATACCAAGAAATGAGCAAACGGACCCAATTCCCGACAACCCCAACTCCGCCATGCTAGTCCAACGAAATTTCGTCGCTTTTTCGGCCGCCGATCGATCGACGATTCACACCGATTTTGGCTGTTTTGCATCCGGAGTCGATCTTACCATTGTGGTCGGCGTACGCCCTCGTGCGCCGACGGGGATGTCCCCGCTCGTGGTAGACGAGGGCGTCCACCACGCACAGCGGAATCGATAAAAGATTCACACCGATCATGGCGCTAATCACAGCCGGCGGGACCGGCGCCGCGCACGGAAGAGCTTGCATGAAATTGACAAGATCGTATATTAATTATAGATGGATCGCACGCGAGCATTGAAAAATACCACGCGGGCGAAAGAGGAGGGTTATATGCGAGTGTTATATCGTTCGTCAGCTTTTCTGTTGATCTTTCTATTCGTTCCCATCCTTGCCGATTCAGTTCAGGCTCAGGCTATATGCTGTGACCTCGCCGGAGACGCCAACCATGATATGACCGTCAATATCGGTGATGCCGTTTATCTGTGGAAGATGTTTAAGGGCGGGCCGCTGCCGCCGTGCCTGCAGGAGGGGGATCCCAACGCCGATGGATACATGAATGTGGCCGACGTCTACTTTTTGGTGAGTAAAGTCTATGACGAAGGCCCTCCTCCCGCCTGCGGACCGGAAACGCCGCCGGGACCGATTCCATCATCAGACGCAGTGCACCTGTACTGGGACATTACCAAGGCATCTTCGGGGACAGTGGTCGATACCCTCATCGCCGGTCAATTATATGCGCTTCGGCTCAGCATCGAAAATAGCATTATCCTGAAGGGAATGGGTTTCGGTTATCGGGTCTTTTCGGCCGACGGCGCCTCAATCCATTGGCAGATATCGCCCAGTAACCCATACCAAGTCAATTATATAGTCGTCCCCGGGAGTCGCATGGATCCTCCTGCGGTTGTCTGGGATATGCAGTTTCTTTTTGGGCCGTTTGATATGGATGATAACCTTCCCGATAGGTTTGTGTTTGGAGCGGTTCCAATTTACAACGGATTGGCTCCGGGCGCTAAAGAGACGATGATAGAGCTTTTCTTTACGCCCGATTCTGTTCCCTCTGATGTACGCCGGTTATGTATCGATAGCTCCGCCGGCGTCTTTGGAAACGGATCCGACTTCGTCATTTCCGACCAATTCGGACAAGGGTCGTGCCCCGTTTTCGAATGGCCTGCCGGCGGCAAATGCTGGTCTGTACGCAATCCGGTCGGTTTTGCCGGCGACGCCAACGCGGATGGCTCCACGAACGTGGGTGACGCCGTCTATCTGATCAACTATATATTCAAGTCCGGCCCGGCACCCAGTCCGCTCAAAAACGGCGACGTCAATTGCGATGATGCGATCAACGTTGGCGATGCCGTTTATTTGATCAATTATATCTTTAAGGGCGGTCCCGGGCCGTGCCCGCTTTAAGATATCCGCTTTGCTCTCCCCGTGGAGAGCCATAAATCGTTCTCCTGGGGCCGGTTGGGGCGACGGGAACAGTCACCCCAAAGAAAAAGGCCGGGGGGCAAGTCCGGCCTTCATGCGAGAGGAGGGGATACATGGGGAGAGAAATGCTTTACGGCTCCTGCTACCTCCGGCCCCTGTCATCGTTTCCCCGCTCGTCTCCGTCCCTGCCCTCCGCCTCACCCTTGCCCGAAAGGTCGATCATTCGCATCTTGCCGGTATACACGACCGAGGGCGCCTCGGCCGCCTTCATCAGTCGCGCGGTGACGTCCCGAATCTGGTTGGCCGAATCCTCAATCACCTTCAGCCGGGCGTTGATATCCTCCGGCAGGTTTTGGTTTTTCAACATGAGTAGCTGCAGATTGCCCAACAGCGCCGTCAACGGGTTGTTGATTTCATGATTGATCGCCACCGCCAGCTCGACCACAGCCGTGTCCCGCTCCGCCTTGATCCGCCGATCGGTGT
>CAZPEV010000264.1:0-2020 GCA_964585635.1 uncultured Ignavibacteriales bacterium | reverse complement strand
ACCAGCAACCGGATATGCCCGTGACCCAATTTACACAAAGTGCTTGACAGAATCCCGGCACGCAGGGTTGAAATAGACGTTGGACTCGGCCTTCAGAAGGGGGTATATTAAAGGTTCATTTAATCGGGAGGCCTGCGTGAAAGCACCGTTGATGAAGTCGACCTCGGGAATACGGGGAATCGTGGGTGAAACGCTCGATCCCCCGACGGTGGTCCGATATGCGTCGGCATTCGGGAAACTGTTGGGTCGACAGACGACTATCGTGGTCGGCCGCGACAGTCGGCCGTCGGGCGAGTTTATCTCCCACCTGGTGACCTCAACCCTGGCGATGGCCGGATGCAAGGTCATAAATATCGGGGTTGTCCCGACGCCGACGGTGGAGTTGGCGGTGCTGCACCATAAAGCGGCCGGAGGCGTGGCGATAACCGCCAGCCATAATCCAGCCGAATGGAACGCGCTCAAATTCTTCAATTCCCGGGGGGAATTCATAACCAAAGCGGAGTATGCCCGGCTGGAGAAGCTGGCCTCGGCCGGCAGGGTGACCTTTGCACCGCATCATCATCTTGGTTCGATTGCCACGGATGACAAAGCGGTCGAGCGGCATATCGCCTCGGTACTGAAACTCAAGGCTGGAGGGCCGGGGAAGATACGAAAGGCCGGATTCAAAGTTGTGGTCGATGCCATTAACGGAGCAGGGTCGCAAGCGCTGCCGGAATTGCTGGAGCGGATGGGGGTGACGGTGATCCGCCTCAACTGTAAGGGGGACGGCGACTTTTTCCGTCCGCCGGAACCGACTCCGGATCATCTCGCGGAGTTGGGCGATGTGGTGCGGAAACATCACGCCGACCTTGGGCTGGCTTGCGATCCGGACGCCGATCGGTTGGCGTTGGTGGACGAAACCGGCCGGGCCATCGGCGAGGAAATGACACTGGCGCTCAGCGTTGCCTATTACCTGCGGAAGGTCAAAGGACCGGTGGCGATCAATTTATCGACCTCGCGGGCGACGGCCGACGTCGCGCGGATGGTCGGCAGCCGGGTCTATCTCAGCCCGGTGGGGGAGGCGAATGTCATCGCCGAGATGCGGCGACGCCAGGCGGTGATCGGAGGCGAGGGGAACGGCGGGGTAATTCTGCCGGAGAGCCATTTTGGCCGGGACGCGCTGGTCGGAGCGGTCTTAGTGTTGTCGTTCCTGGCGGAATCCGGCAAATCGCTGTCAACATTGGCGGGAACCATTCCGGCCTATTGCATGGTAAAAAAGAAAGCTCCCTTGCCGGAAGGGTTCGAGCGTAAAATAGATGAGGTCGAAAAGGGGATTCGGGAGCGGTATCGATCAGTCGGCATCGACCGTCGCGACGGAATCCGGTTCGACATCGATGAGGGTTGGGTTCAGGTTCGGAAATCGAATACCGAACCAGTATATAGGCTGATCGTCGAGGCCAGGACAGACGCGCTCGCCGGGCAGTTGGTCTCGCTGGTGCAAAAAGCGTTTAGGTAAAGGAATAAATCGATGTGCGGTATAGTGGGGTACGTGGGACATCAGTTGGCGACGCCGATCCTGATCGAGGGGCTCAAGCGGCTCGAGTATCGCGGGTATGATTCGGCCGGAATCGCCCTGGTCGAGGAGAGCGGCCTGATTCATGAAAAAACCGCCGGCAAAGTGCAGATGCTGGAAAATTTATTGGCCAACAAGGTCTTCACCGGCAAGATCGGCATTGCCCACACCCGCTGGGCCACCCATGGAGAGCCGACCGACATCAACGCCCATCCCCAGATGGACAGCACCGGCAACATCGCCGTCGTCCATAACGGCATCATCGAGAATTACCGTTCCTTGCGGAAAGTGCTGGAGGGGGAGGGATACGCTATCGTATCCGATACCGATACGGAGATTATCGCGCACCTGATCAGCATGTATTACGAGGGTAACCTGACCGAGGCGGTTCGGATGGCGATGGCCCAGGTTGAGGGAACCTACGCCATTGCGGTTATCGACGCCCGCTCGCCGCACATGATCGTGGCG
>CAZPEV010000263.1:267-2231 GCA_964585635.1 uncultured Ignavibacteriales bacterium | reverse complement strand
GCGGTCGCGGAAGACCTGCAGAAATTCCTTCTTGACCAGCGCCAGGACCGTCCGCATACACCTTATCCGATCCGCAGTTTGAACCGTTTGGCGGCCAGCATGAGAAGCGCGGCCGTCAGAATGACCAGGGCCGCCGCCTGCGGCCAGAGAACGTCAATGGCCGAGCCTTTGAGCATGACCCCGCGAATGATCAGCAGGAAATACCGGGCCGGCACGATATGGGTGATCAGACGCAGCACCAGCGGCATGTTCTTGATCTCGAAGATAAATCCCGAGAGCATGACCGACGGCAGCACCGTCACCACCAGCGCGATACTCATGGCCAGTTGCTGGGTGCTGACGAGGGTCGAGATCAACACTCCCAGCGACAGGGCGGCGATGATATAGATGATGCCGAAGGCCAAGAGCAACAGCATCGATCCGACAAACGGCACCCCGAAATGCAGCACGCCGAAGAGCAGCACCAGGATGCCGTCCACCAGCGCTAAGCCGACGTAGGGAATGACCTTGCCGAGGATGACCTGGTACGGCTTGACCGGGGCGGTCAGGAGTTGCTCCATGGTGCCGGTTTCCTTCTCCCGGGCGATGGTGATGGAGGTCAGCAGGGCGGAGATCATCATCAGGATGATGGCGATCAGGCCGGGGACAAAGAAGTGCGACGACTTCAGATCGGGATTGTAGAGCACCCGAAACGACAGCCTCACCCCCGGCAGTTCGAAGCCGGGCGGGAGTTGATCGGCCAGATAGCGCTGGAGGATGACCTTGGAGTAGCTGGCGGCCGCCGCCGACAGGTTGGCGTCGGCGCCATCGAGCAGCAGGCCCAGTTGATATTGGGCGGTGTCGCCCAAGGCGGCCGCGAAACCGTGCGCGATAACCAGCACGGCATGGGCGTCACCCACTTTCAGGACCTGCTCCGGATAGGCCATGTCCGCCGCCGACAGCGCCCGCACAAAATAGCCGGAATGGTAGAACCGTCCGATAAGGTCGCGCGAGGCGGCCGTCTGATCATAGTCCAGAACCGCCAGGCGGATATTTTTGATATCGAGATTGATAGCGTAGCCGTACAGCAAGGTCATCAGGAGCGGCATCAGGATGGCGATCATCAATGACCGGGGATCGCGGAGAATATGCCGGACTTCCTTCGACGCGATGTACCAGAGCTTAGTCATTGAGGCCGCTCCCGGAAATCAGGCTGATAAAGGTCTCCTGCAGGTCGGGCTGACCGTACTTGGCGATCAGGTCGCGGGGCCGCCCCAGCTCGACGATTTTCCCCCGGTGCATAATCGAGATGCGGCGGCAAAATTCGGCCTCATCCATGTAGTGGGTGGTTACAAACAGGGTGGCGCCGCCGTCGGCCAATTGGTATAAGATTTCCCAGAACTTGCGGCGGAAAACCGGATCGACGCCGCCAGTCGGTTCGTCAAGAAAGATTATCCGGGGGCGATGCAGGATGGCGGCCGCCAAGGCGATCCGCTGCCGCCAGCCGACCGGCAGCGGCGCGGTCGGGCGGTCGACAAACTCGGCCAGATTCAGTAGCTCGACCAGCTCGGCGATGCGCTCTTTGAGTTGCCGGTTGTGCAGGCCGTAGACGGTACCGTAAAATTTTAGATTTTCCCGGCCGGTCAGATCGCCGTACAGGGAAAACTTCTGCGACATGTACCCGATGCTCGGCTTGATCTGCTCGTACTGGCGATTGATGTCAAAACCGTTGACCATCCCCCGCCCGGAGGTGGGCAGCAATAAACCGCAGAGCATACGGATGGCGGTTGTCTTTCCGGCGCCGTTGGCTCCCAGGAAGCCGAAGATTTCGCCGTAGGCAACGTCCAGACTGATGCCGTCGACGGCGATGAAGTGGTCGAAGGCTTTGGTCAGACCATCGATGGCGACGGCATAATCCATCTAGGCCGCTCCCATCAACTGGATGAAGACATCCTCCAACTCCGGTGGAATCGGTTCCACCAGGG
>CAZPEV010000263.1:0-257 GCA_964585635.1 uncultured Ignavibacteriales bacterium | reverse complement strand
TTCAAGGTGTGGACCACGTTGCGGGCACGCTCGTCCACCAGGGCCGGATCGATGTCGGCCCCGGCCAGCCGTGCCAGCAGATGATCGCGCGGCAGGTCGAGCGGGGCATAGATATGAATCGCCGCTCCGAAGCGGCGGGCGTCGATCCCGGTGATGGCCGCCAGACGCATCATCCGCGCCGAGGTCGGTTCCGTCTTGACCAGATAGACCTGCCCTCGGTAGAGATCGACCAGTTCCGCCGGCGTTCCCTCCGCCAT
>CAZPEV010000262.1:0-2238 GCA_964585635.1 uncultured Ignavibacteriales bacterium | reverse complement strand
CCGAGGATTGGTGTTGTTCAACAGCGTCGGGGGATTTGAATTGTTGTACGGCACCGGCGATACCACCATCGACCAGTTCTTCCCGACTGAGGGGATAGCAGGATATGGTGGGGTTGGATCATACGGGGGGCGGCCTTTCCTTATCTATCCCCATGCGGAGAAGGGATTTGCCGCCTATGACATCGAGGATCCTGACTTGATTCAGTCCGATGATCCGACCTGGGTGTACGCTTATCCCGGGCCGATCACGCAGCTGCAATTTCTGCACTCCCGCCTGCATGTGATCGGGACAAATAACTGGTATGAAATGTATGACCTGTCGAATCCGGGCAATCCCGTTCGCACCGGGCGTATGATCAACCCGCCTTATAAACCGGCCGGATTTTGCACCAAGGGTGATACCTTATATGTCGCAGACATCCCGACCAGCGCCTTTTTCATCGCGGTCGACGATGGATATCGCGACCCCTCGTTAGTCCAGCCGTTCTTCTTTGTGGCGGACTCCCTGACCCGACCCCATCTGATTCCGGGGTATTTCGGCAACGGTGATCTTCTCTATTTCTATAACGACCGGGTCTTCAATGGCTCCTTTCGAAATGATTCGATCATTCTGCCCGGGATAATCCGTCAAAGTTTTTATGACGGAATCACCGCGGCCGCCATCGATGATACCATAGTGTACCAGGCCTCGACCAAGGGGATGCTGAATGTGTATAGCCTGGATCACGATTATGCGATTCAAATTGTCTCGTCCAGTTCGACGCCCGGCCGTGTGAACCAGATCCTGCTGCGCGATACCCTCATGTACCTGGGGGCCGGCGGCCTGGTGACCGCCTCACGAATCGATCGCCTGCATCCGGAGTATATCGATACCCGCGGCGAACCGGGGCCGGTATATGAAATGTGTCAGTTCGGCACCTGGTTGGTTTGCGCCGCACGCCGGGGTATATTTATCTATGATATTTCGACCGGCATGCCGGCGTTGCTGTTTTCCGGGGGGGATATGGCGACCGTCATCGCCTGTGATGGCGCCACCCTGGCTGCCAGCGACGGCTACTCCGTCAGAATCTACACGATTCCGGCCGTGGATGCCGAGGATCAGGCGCCGATCGCCTTTCGATCGGAGGCCCTGAGGCTTCGGGGGTACCCCAATCCGTTCAATCCGACCATGACTTTGGTGGTGGAACAGCTTGCCGCTAATGCCCGCCCGGTGGTGGTCGAAGTATTCGATATCTTGGGGCGCGTCGTGCGGCAGTTGCAGCTGCCCTCGGTGGCCGACCGGACCGAGGTGGTCTGGGACGGCTGCGATGGTTCCGGCCAGCCCTTGCCCAGCGGCATCTATTTTGTCCGGGCGCAGTCCGGTTCCAGTCAGGCGGTTTTGCGCGCCCTGCTGCTAAAATAATCGCCGTCACGATCAGCGGTCACGGGTATAAAGGAAAATGGGTCGATATGTGCTTGACAAACCAAAGCCGCTTGTCGTTATTTTGTCAAACGCGTGGGAGGAATGGTATGAGAAAACGGCTGAATGCATGTATCGCTGTAATGGTCATCGTCTGCTGTGCGTGGGGGACCGCCTGGGCCGGGAAAGCCGGGGAGATCAAGGACGATATCTACACTGATGCTGGGTTCAATTTTTCTTTCAAGATTCCAACCGGCTGGTCGGCGTCGATAAAGGATGCGAAATCGGCGTTGCGGATATCGCTGAATCAGAAGTCGTATCCGGTGCCGGAGCAGTTCAAAGAACACCCCGATTATGCGCAGATACCGACTATCACGGTGCTGGCCGACACCACCTCGTTAACGGTCGACCAGTTCCTCGACAACCTCCTGGATGGCAAGATCAAATCCAAGCAAAAGGATTTCTTCCTCCGGAACCTGGCCTTGATCTCCAAGCCGCACGAGGTTTTGAAACGGAGCGATGCCACGGTGGCCGGCGCCAAAGCCATTCAGTTGGACGTCAGACAGCAGTATGCGCTGGAAGTTGCCAAGCCGCAGGATCCCGATGACGATCAGGCGGCCGGGACGGATCGGGCCGATGTGGTCAATGATTTTAAGGCGGGAATCATCTTCATCACCGTCCGCGACGGAAAAGTGCTGGCGATTCACGGGATCTGCGAATACAAGCTGAGCGCGCAGTACAAGGACAGCTTCGGAACCTTGTTTAATAGCCTGACGCTGAAATAGCGGCGGCTGAGCAGCGAGAGAGAAACGGCCCGCCGCGGCATTGACCGGGGCGGG
>CAZPEV010000261.1:0-2254 GCA_964585635.1 uncultured Ignavibacteriales bacterium | reverse complement strand
GTGCAGGAACATGTAGGTGACGAGCTGATACAGGGCCAACTGGTGGACCACCGCCGCCGGGACCAGACCGAACAGGTCAATCAACACCCGCTTGGTCGCCAATTGGAGGAGAAATACCCCCCCGTTGGCGATCAAGAGGGCTTTGACGCCGGGCGGCATGAGCTGCCACCACCCACCGCCGGTATACCCACCATATGAAGGACGTTTGAATGGGCTCATAGATGTATATAGTATCGGCAGAGATCGAAGCTGATTTTACGCTGTCGAGCCGAGTTCCGACCCGATCTGCTCCCTGCGTCAGGTTCGAATTTGCTTTATGATCGTCGGGAATCGCTGTCCGGCTCCACCGGAGCCTTCCTCGGCCGCGTATCGCAGCCTTTCGTCTGTCAGGTAGGCATCCCCAGCCGAGGAAAGACATACCGAACCAGCACCACCCAGACGATCAGGCCCAGCACTATGGCCAGCAGGTCAAAAAGATCCATTTCCCTCTTCCCCCAGGCGACGGTGTTGTTTTGCCATGCAGCAATCCATGATAATCGGACGCCCCGCCTGAACCGCCAAGTCATATGACTCCTGCGACACCACCCCCTCCTGCAGCCAGATATATTTGGCCCCTATGGCTATTGCCTCCCGAACAATCGGCGGCGTCGCCTCCCCTTTGCGAAAAACATTGACCAGATCGACCGGCCGGTCGATTGACATGAGATCAGGATAACAGGTTCGGCCCAATATCTCAACCTCGGTCGGATTGACCGGAATCACGTCATAACCCTGTTCGATAAGGTAGGCGGCAACACGATTAGAGGGCCGCTCAGGCCGCGCCGATAGTCCCACCATGGCGATAGTCTTCGTGCTCCTTAAGATACGGGCGATCTCGGCCGGGTCGGGATTGGCCCAGCGGCCGGGCTGCTGGTTCGACGTCATAAATTCTCAGCCCAGAACCTTCTGAACTCGCATCACCAGCTGGGCCTTCGGGACCGCGCCCACAATCTGGTCGACCACCTCGCCGTTCTTGAAGAACAATAGGGAAGGTATCGACATGATCGAGAACGAAGCCGGTATGCGCGGATTCGAATCCACGTCCAGCTTTGCCACCTTTAGCTTACCATCATATTCCGCCGCGATTTCATCGACCATCGGCTCAATCATCTTGCATGGGCCGCACCAGGTCGCCCAAAAATCCACCAGGACCGGCAGGGGTGACTTCTTTACTTCCGCGTCAAAGGTGGCATCGGTAACCGGTACCGGTTTACTCATGGCAGCCTCCCAAAAGTGTCAAGATTCACTCTACCTTTCGTTGTAACAGCTTCCCGCCGGATCGGTTCCCGGCCTGGATTTCGATCTTGTCCATTTCATCTGCCGGATAATAGTGGTTGTCAAGGCGGGCGCCAATATATTTTTCTCGCGCGGAGTCCGCCGTTTTAGCCGCCGGCCTTCCTCACAGAGAATTTCGGGAGTCGCCTTTTCCGAGGTTGACATACCTCACCCCAGGCGCTACCTTCCCGCCTATCATGAAAGTGGTCCTACAACGCGTTCGACGGGCATCGGTGAAGGTCTTCGACCTATCATCTCCTGAGGGCAATCGAACCGGAGAGATCGGGCGTGGTCTGGTTCTTCTGGCTGGATTTCGGCCTGGCGACAACGTCGCCGCGCTGGCCAGAATGGCCAAAAAGATACTGGAGTTGCGTATTTTCGAGGACGAGGACGGCAAGATGAATCGCTCGGTGACCGACCTCCGCGGCGACCTTCTGGTCGTCTCCCAGTTCACCCTTTATGGGGATACCCGCAAGGGACGTCGCCCCAGCTTCACCGACGCCATGGCACCGGAAGAGGCCGGCCCGATGTATCGACGTCTCGTGCAGCTTCTATCTGATACAGGTCTTTCCGTGACATCCGGCGTCTTCGGTGCCAAAATGGAAGTGGAGATTATCAATGACGGTCCGGTTACCATCCTTCTCACGGATGACCCTGCCCCATCTGAAGCGATTGGCTGACACTATCGGCCTGGTGTTGGTGTCGGCCTCCCCCCGTCGCCGGGAGATTCTGACCGAAGCCGGAATCCGCTTCGAGGCGCTGGTGCCGACCGCCGTGGAGTTAGTGATCCCCGATCTTGGGTCCGCCCAACTGGCGGTGGAACTGGCCCGTCGGAAGGCGGTATCGATTCCCCTCGACGGCCGCCGGGTCTACCTGGGGTGCGATACCATCGTCGTCTATAAAGATCGCTCCGGTCGCGTGTTGCGCGCCAATAAGGCCT
>CAZPEV010000260.1:0-2327 GCA_964585635.1 uncultured Ignavibacteriales bacterium | reverse complement strand
CATCGCCCGGCGCAATTAGCTGTTGGGCGGAATCATGATTTTCTTTGAGACGGCCGGGGAAGATGATATATTGGGGGTATGATACAGCGGCGCAAATGGCTTGGCTGGTTGTCCGTTCTGGCAGACCTCTGGGCGTTTGTCCGGTGCCGGAAGCGGTACTGGCTGTTGCCGATCCTGCTTTTTCTGATTCTCTTGTCGTTGTTTATCATTCTGGCCGAGGGATCGGCGTTGGCCCCGTTCATCTACACCGTTTTTTAGACGAGGCCGTCCGCCGGCCCAACCGAATCCGCGACGGGAGAGACCGCTACCCGGCGGCATGCCTGTGATGGATCGATTAAAGAAATATATCATTTGGCCGGTGGCCTCCATCGTGGTCTTCCTGGTCATCGCCGAAGCAGTCCTGCGCCTGACCGGCGTCAACCCTCATCCGCAGGGGCGGGATTTTACGGTCAACCATGCCCTTGATTATCCCGAGGTATTTCTGCGGGATCGGGAGCTTTTCTGGCGGTTCCATCCGGGGCAGACGATTACGTCGGAGTTCTTTGAAGGGTGCACCTACCGCATCAACCATCAGGGGTTTCGTGGACCTGATTTTACGCTTCAGAATACAGGACGGCGGGTGGCAGTCCTGGGCAATTCCTGCAGCTTCGGCTGGAGGGTGACCGACGCTGAGACTTACGCGTCCCGCCTTCAAAATCGGCTGCGGGCCGCCGGGTTGGCCGACGCTGAGGTGGACAACTTCTCTGTTCCCGGATACAGCTCTTTTCAGGGGATGCGCAACTACCAGCGATATGTCCGGCAGTATAAGCCGGATGTTGTCATCATAAGCTATGCCTGGAATGATCACTGGCTGGCGGCGGGGAATCGTCCCGATAAGGACCAGCGCCTTCCCCCCCAGGCGATTATTACCCTTCAGAACACCCTGGCCCGGCTGCGCACCTATCGGCTGATGAAGGGCGTGCTCCTGACAATTGCCCCAAAGCCCGATGCCGCCGTGCAGCGATACGACGTGATGCGGGTCTCCCTTCAGGATTTTCGGGAAAATCTGACAGCGCTGGCTCGCATGGTGCGCGAGGATGGCGCCCGGGTGATCTTCCTGACCTCGCCGATCCCGTCGCTGAAAAGCTACTATGGTCTGGAGGGGCAATCGTACCTCCATGAGTCCCATCGCTACTACAACGAGGTGATTCGGGAGACGGCCGCGGCGAACTCCGCCGGATTGGTCGACCTGGCGGCGGTGTTTGATCGGCATCAGGGCCTCTTTGATGATGTCAGCCGGGACCCGTTTCACTATAATAGCGAGGGACACGCGCTGGCGGCCGATGAAATTTTCCGGTTCATGGTGGAGGCCGGGTACTTGGGCGATCGTGACTGATCATCAGGAGCACAGCCGCCGTCCAGGGAGCAACCATGGCAGGGTCGGCTCAAGAAAGGGCCGTAGACGGCCGATCATTTACAATACACGGGTCGGTTTCGACCGATCGCCAGGATAGAAGTGAGGCGAAATGGACGCAAAATCTGACACCAAGGCCCGGACGGAAGATATCTCCCAGGTCGTCGTCTTCACCGTCGGCTCGAAAGAATATGCCGTCGACGTTCTCGCCGTCAGGGAGGTCACCCGCCCGACCACGCTTACGCCGGCGCCGGGCTTGCCCGATTGTGTCGATGGCCTCATGACTTTGGGAGAGAAAACCATTCCGGTGACCAATCTGGCGCGGGTGCTGGGCCAAGCGAGCGGATCCGCTGATCAGCACAGCCGGATTATCATCGCCGGCGCGGGCGACAGGGCGGTCGGCTTGGCGGTCGATTCCGTCAGCGAAGTCCTCCGGCTGGGCGGCCAAACATCGTACGTGATGGAACCACCGTCTGAGGCGACCGGCGGCCGATACCTGCGCGGCATTGTGCGGACCGAGGATCATCGGCTTCATCTTCTGGATCTTGACCGCATGGTCGATGAGGTCTTGGCCGGCATGGCTCCCACGAGGGCTTGACAACGGCCCGAAGATGCGGTATACAGAAGTCGGCCGGCATTTCGAACAAAAAGGCAAACATTTTCCTGCCGGCGGGAGTAATTCCTTCGTCGAAGTGGGTCGATAATCAGAACAAGCGATTGCATTGACATCGGGATTGGAAAACGAGCGCCCTATGAAATACTTGATTACCGGAGGAGCCGGATTCATCGGCAGCAACATCGCCATCGAGATTCTGAGGCGGGGGGATCAGGTTCGGATTTTGGACAATTTCGCGACCGGCCGCAAACAAAACATCGCTGCGGTCACGGGGAATTTCGAGCTGGTGGAGGGGTATATCCGTGACTTTTGGACGGT
>CAZPEV010000259.1:0-2329 GCA_964585635.1 uncultured Ignavibacteriales bacterium | reverse complement strand
AAGGGAAAGAAGCTTCTTTCCTATCTGTTTATCGCCGGGCTGTTTATTAAGGGCGGCCAAGGCGAGATCCAGGCCGACTCGGTCTACACCGCGCAGGTGGCGGAGACGATCGTTCTCGAAAGCAAGTAAATCGAATCTCTCGCAGGGTATTGCGGCAGGGAGATACTGAATTGTCAGGGGGCAAGGAAGTCGGAATTAGCGGGCAACAATATTACCATTGACGTCGGTACGGATGACATAGAGATCATCGCCGCCGGCGCCGCTGGAATTGGTCCACCCGGCAATGGCATAACCACCATTATCGGTTATGGCCAGGGCATTGCCGGCTTCATCGCCGGTCCCCCCGAAGGCTCTTTCCCACACTTTTTGTCCGCCGCCGTCGACTTTCGCCAGATACACATCAAACCCGCCCGCTCCCATGGAACTCGTGTATCCGGTGACGACATATCCGCCGTCGTCCGTTTGCACGACGGCGCTGCCCTCATCGGCTGAGGTTCCTCCCAGCGTGCTCTGCCAGATCATATTCCCCTCGGCGTCGGTTCTGACCAGATAGACGTCCAACAATCCGGCCCCGAAGGAAGAGGTCCGCCCGGCGATGATATAGCCGCCGTCACGCGTCCGCGCCACGCTGTTTCCGCGCTCGTCCTGCGGGCCGCCAAACGTTTTCTGCCAGACCATATTGCCGGAGGAATCGGCTTTGACCATGTAGACGTCCACTTCTCCGGCCCCAAAGGAATAAGTATCGCCGACGATGACATAGCCACCGTCCCCGGTCAGGACGATGGCGTGGGCTTCATCACCGGCATTGCCGCCGTAGGTCTTGGACCACTGCAGGTTTCCCGATCCATCGGTTTTGATCAGGTACATGTCGTTGCCGCCGGCGCCGCTCGAGGCAGTATACCCGGCGATGGCATAGCCGCCGTCCGGAGTCGTGATCACGGCATGCCCGCCGTCGCGCAAGGGGCCGCCATACACCTGCGGCCACTGCCCGACCCCGTCGGACCCGAACTTGACCAAATAAACGTCATCGCTACCCGCTCCGAAGGAACGGGTGTAGCCGCAGACGATGCCGCCGCCGTCGCCCGTCGGTGCGATGCCGCGGGCGCCATCCAGCAACACCCCGCCGAAAGTCTTTTGCCAAACAAACTCTCCCCGAGAATCGGTTTTCACGAGATAGACCTCGCCGCCGTCACCATATGAATCGGTGACACCGGCGATGAGATACCCGCCGTCGGTCGCCCTGGCGATGCCATAGCCGGTTTCGTTTCCCGGCCCCCCAAAGGTGGAAATCGAGACGATCGGGGCGGACATATCTACCTCAGCCTGGTCGGTCCGCACACCGGCGGTCGAAATAGTGTCGCCGCTGGTTCCCAGGAGGTAGGTCACCGCGATATTAAAATTTACGGTGGCGGTGTCATATAGCCAGTCGCCATAATATGACTGCAGTTGCAGCCTGGCCAATCGAACGTACCCGGTTTCATCCGTCAGGCTTCCTGTTAGTGGCCGGCGGTACACCTGAATCGTATAGGTATTAGCCATATTGGACTGTGAAGACCAACTGAGCGAACTGTTGCTGTCAAGATCGTCCCCTTTGACGATGGCGGCCGCCACATAGGAGTTGATATTGAAAGGGGCGTCGTTATGCGACAAGACCAGATTGATCTGCTGCAAGTTGGGAACACCGTGAACCGAGATATCAATGTAAAACGAATCGCCCATGATATTGGGCTGCACGTGCGGCGTCATGTACACCATCGGCACGGCAGGAAACAGGTTGATATCCAGCTCCGTGGCCCCCAGCAACAACACGTCGGCATAGGTGTCGCCGCGATACAGCACGACCCCTTTCTCCAGAGCCTCGACGATAAAATGCCGGTGAGGTCCGGCCGGAACGCTCACCGTCCCGATCAGATATCCATCCTGCAATTGCAGCGGCGTCACGATCGGCGAGAAGCCTTTCCCCTCCACCGTCAGGCGGAAGCCATCGATCGCGGCGGTCGCGCCCGGCGTCAATGGTTTGGCATCGATGCGGACCGCCACCGCGACCGGGCCGCTGCTGCCGGTAATCTTCTCGGCGCACCCTCCGGCCGCAAGCAGCGCGGCGAGGACGCCTGCCAGCATCAGTAATCCTGAAAATACTGCCTTTTCTTTCATCGCGCTGCCTCGCGTTAAAAGGTCGACGACAGACCCAGCGTCATTTGATAGCCGCTCAGGTCATACCGCCCGTCATCGGCGGAGCCGGTATAGTATTTAAGACCGGCCGACATCTGCATCGATCGCCCCAGCGTGCGATCGTATTCGGCCCCTAGGCCGATGGTCTGGGAGGCGC
>CAZPEV010000258.1:998-2378 GCA_964585635.1 uncultured Ignavibacteriales bacterium | reverse complement strand
GGCTTCATCTGCCCGGTGGACTTGTCTCGCTCTTTAGGATCGTAAATCTTGTCTTCGAATTCCTGAAGGAGGTTCAGACGTGCCTTGTCCCTGACGAGGATAGCACGCACGTGATTGAGGAAGCGGTCGAAGTCGTCTCCGAGTTCTCCTTCCGCCTCTTCCCACATCTTGGCGTACTTGATTTTCTCGGCTGGAATGGTCAGCGCTCCCAGGTTCATTGATTTCAGGATGTCGCTGTTGCGTAGAGGAATGCCGCGATCATTGAGGATGGTGAATAGTCGGAAGGCGTCCTCCAGATCTTCCGTCGAGACGTAAATGAGGAGTACCTTGTTGAGCAGGAATTGCAGGAGGTTTTCCGGTATAGTGTTCGGATTGTCCCGAAAGAACTTGTGTATCTCTATGACCGCCTTGGCCATGTTCTGAGTGGAGAGGTCTTCGGTCCTATCGATTAGCTTGACAAGGTTATCTTCGCGTGCCGTCCCTCTCTCGGCCTTAATATACTCGTCTATGAATTCTTGCGCCTTTTCCCGAATCGCAAATACTAGTCGGGTCCGCTCGGGGATTCTCCTGTATTGGCTTGCCTCCTGATAGATGCACTCCTGACAATCTTTTTTTGCCTTTGAATCCTGGGCGAGGTCGCGGAGCACCGCAAAGAGCATAAGGAGTGTTGCTATGCGCTGCTGGCCGTCCAGCAAGTCATTTTCGTCGAATTCCTGCCCATTCTCCGGTGCGGCCGCCTTTGACTGGAACACGAAGGAGCCCAGGAAATACTCGAAGTCCGGTTTCTCCGACATTGCGAAGGTAAGGTCATCGAGAAGATCGTTGACCTCTTCATGGCCCCACACATATGGGCGTTGGTACTCCGGGATGCGGAACCACATCCTAGAAAAGATGTTCTTGACAAGTATCTTCTCGCTCTTAATCTCGCCTTTGGACGGCATGGTCCTCCTTAACCGGTAACCCACAGTTTGGCTGTGGAATACTCAGCTTAAGTCATACTAAAAATTCAATTCTTCTGTTGGCGGGTCGCAATGATGCCTTGAACCGTGAAACCCATCGGCCCCACATTTTTGGTGGCGGGGGCGGGATTTTCCGCCTGCGGCGGACGCGACCGGAGTTTATCCGCCCGTGGCGGAGGTTATCAGCCCGACGAGCTACTTTCGCAATCGTCGAACAGATTCCACCCCGTTTCCTTTTTCGCTGATGCCTCTTCGCTTGGTGCTTGCTTTATGGTGGCGGGGGCGGGATTTGAACCCGCGACCTTCGGGTTATGAGCCCGACGAGCTACCAGACTGCTCCACCCCGCGGCGTGCCGACGACTGTACCAGCGCCCCGCGCGCCCTCAAAACCGCTTATCCCCATGCCCTGCGGCTCAGGCCC
>CAZPEV010000258.1:0-988 GCA_964585635.1 uncultured Ignavibacteriales bacterium | reverse complement strand
ACTAATATCCCCTGGCCCGCCTTGTCAAGAGCTATACGCAAAAAAATGGCCGACCGCATTCATCTCGCTTGGCCTGGGTAATTATGGCCGCAAACGCCATTATCCTGCCCTATCAGTTGACTTTCGTCTCGGAATTACGTACATTATCCGACGATCATGGCCAACGGAAAACACAGCAGCGAGAATCGCCGGGCGATGGTGGCCGGGATGTTCTACCCGGCAGAACCATCGGCCCTGGCCAAACAACTGGCGGAGTTCTTCAGCAAGGCCCAAAAACGGCAATTCGCCGGGCCGATCCGGGCCATCGTCGCGCCTCACGCCGGGTATATCTATTCCGGCCAAATCGCGGCCGACGCCTACAAGCAGATCGAGGGGGAGCAGTACGACGTCGTCGTCGTGATGGCTCCGTTCCACGGCTTCTTCAAGGGCGTCTCGATCTATTCCGGCTCGGCCTACGAAACCCCCCTGGGAGCCATCGACATCGACCGCAACCTGACGGCCGCCATGGCCGGCCGGCATCCCGACGTCTTCGCCTCGACCGTCGGCCACAGCGGCTCCGGCGGACGGGGAGAGCACTCGCTGGAAGTGCAATTGCCGTTCCTGCAGATGGTCCTGGGGAAATTCAAACTGGTGGCGATGGTCATGGGAGACCAGGAGGAATCGACCATCCGGGCGGCGGCTGACGTTTTGGCCGTCACCCTCAAGGGGATCAACTCCCTTTTGGTTGCCTCCACCGACATGTCCCATTTCCACCCCGATAAAGAGGCCCGGCGGCTGGACAAGACCTTCGAAACCACCCTGGCCAAATATGACGCCAACCGTATCATCGACGTCGTCGGCAACGGCCAGGCCGAAGCCTGCGGCTTCGGCCCGGTGGCGGCAGTCGTCGAGGCCACCCATCGGCTCGGCGGCCAGAAGGTCGAAATCATCAGCTATGATACCTCGGGAACAACTACCGGCGACTTTTCCGAGGTCGTCGGTTATTTGT
>CAZPEV010000257.1:0-2397 GCA_964585635.1 uncultured Ignavibacteriales bacterium | reverse complement strand
AGCAGATGACAAAACCGTAGTCTTCAACTTTGAATTGAGAGTATGATTGCGACCCGACAGACATCAAAAGTGGAGACCGACGTCGGCCGGCTTATCGCCGAAACCCGGGACTTGCCGACGCCGCCGATAGTCTTCAGTCAGATTCAGCGCGTTCTGGGTGATCCCCGGACCTCGGCCTACGATATCGCCGCCATCTTACAGGAAGATCCGGGGATGTCGGCCCGGGTGCTGAAGCTGACCAATTCGGCCTATTACGGTCTTACCCGAGCCATCGAATCGGTCAAACAGGCGGTGGTGATTATCGGCATGGAGGCGATCCGGAATCTGGTGCTCTCCGCCGCCATGTTCGACGCCTTTGCCAAACAGCGGATCAGCGCCGAGTTTCAGGACAGCTTTTGGCGGCATTCTCTGGCGACGGCCCTGGCTGCCCGGTGTATCGTGCTGGCCTTCAGAGATCGCCAAGTGTCGGACCCGGAAGCCGGTTTTTCCGCGGGCATGCTGCACGATATCGGCAAGATGGTGATTGCCATCAGCCTCCCGGAGCAGGCGGGCCGGATCGGCCAGGTCAAGGCGGAGACGACCTTGATGCCGGAGCATGCGATAGAACGATCCATTCTGGGATTCGATCATGCCTTGGCTGGAGCGGTCCTCGGCAATCATTGGAAATTGTCGGATAAATTGGTTGAGGCGATCCGGTTTCACCATAATCCGCTGGCCTCGGAGCCGGATGACAGCAACCTTCCCTGGCTTATTCATGTATCCGACTATGTCGCCAGAATGACCTTCGACTATGATCCCGAAAGCAACACCTATATCGAACCGCTTCATGTCGATGCCTTTGAGATGATCGGCTGCCGCGAGGCGGACCTACCCCGGCTGTCGGACCGCTTGCGAGAGGAATTCCTCAAAGCCAAGACCTTCATGGAAATGGCCAAAGGCTTGAATTGATGTGCCCGGTCGGGCGACCGGGGCGGTCGGGAGCGACATCGGCTTTAGGCCGTGGGCCGGCCATTGCCGGACGCGATTGCGACACTTAACGCTGCGCCTGCGGCAGTAATCCCCCGGCACAAAGATTTCCCTTGACAAATCCGATGTTCTGGCGTAAATATTACGGCTCGGGTGACTTATGACCTGCTGTAGTAGATTGATATGTGGGCGATTAGCTCAGTTGGTTAGAGTGCTTGCTTGACATGCAAGAGGTCACTGGTTCGATTCCAGTATCGCCCACCATGTTTGGAGAAACCCTTTTCAAACAAGGGTTTTATTTTTAGACGATGGCACAGATTACGATAAAGCTGCCGGACGGCGGCACCAGGACTTTTCCCGCAGGCACGACCGGTCTGGCAATCGCCAAGTCGATTTCGGAACGGCTGGCCAAGGAGGCGATCGCCGTCAAGGTTGACGGCAAGGCCCAAGATCTGGGACGGCCGATTGAGTCGGATGCGTCCGTGCGCATCCTGACCTGGGACGACCGCGAGGGAAAAGAGATTTTCTGGCATTCCTCGGCCCATATCATGGCTCAGGCGGTGCGCGAGGTCTTTCCTCATGTCAAGCTGGCTATCGGCCCGCCGATCGACGAGGGTTTCTATTACGATTTCGATATGGAGCGGCCGTTCTTGCCGGAGGATTTGGAGAAGATCGAACAGAAGATGGCCGAGATCGTCGCCGAGGATGCCACCTTCAGCCGCGCGGTGTGCGACCGCGACGAGGCCATTGCGCGATATCGGGCGGCCGGCGAGATCTACAAGGTCGAAATGCTGGAGGAAATGCCCGCGGGCGAAGAGATCACGATCTATACCCATTCCCGGTTTGATGATCTCTGCCGCGGGCCGCATCTGCCCTCCACCGGACGGATCAAAGCGTTTAAGCTGATCGCATCCTCGGGTGCCTACTGGCGGGGCCTGGAGACGAACAAGATGCTCCAGCGGATATACGGCGTCACCTATCCCCAGAAGAAGCTGCTGGATGAGTTCCTGGTGCGGATGGCGGAAGCGGAGCGGCGCGACCATCGCAAGCTGGGCCGTCAAATGGAGTTGTACCTGATTTCGGATGAGACCGGTCCCGGATTGGTGCTCTGGATGCCCAAAGGCGGGATCATCCGCAACGAAATCGAAAACTACTGGCGTGAACAGCATATCAAGGGCGGGTACGATCTGGTTTTTTCGCCCCATATCGCCGACCTTGATCTCTGGCATCGGTCGGGGCATACGGGGCATTACAGCCACGACATGTATCAGCCGATCGACGTCGATAAAGCCAAATATCAGATCAAGCCGATGAATTGCCCGTTTCATATTGCCATGTTTTCCTCGCGGCGGCGGTCGTATCGCGAGTTCCCGTTGCGGTGGGCGGAGCTGGGAGCGGTCTATCGCTACGAGCGGGCGGGAGTCTTGCACG
>CAZPEV010000256.1:0-2486 GCA_964585635.1 uncultured Ignavibacteriales bacterium | reverse complement strand
TGCATTTCCTCCCGATATTTTTTTATCCGAGGAATCGCTTTGACAAATACTGACGCACATGAATTGATGGATCAGCGGGCAATGGAGCGGGCCATCACTCGGGTGGCCCATGAGATCCTTGAACGCAACGGCGGCGCCGGGTCGCTCGTGATCATTGGGATTCTCACTCGCGGGGCGGATTTGGCTAACCGGCTGGCCAAGGTCATCGCCGAGATCGAAGGTGTCACCTTGCCGGTGGGGTTGATGGATATCAACCTCTACCGCGATGACGTCAATTATAACCCCGACCTACCGGTGATTCGACAGACTGAGATCATGTTTGATCTCGGCGGCAAGAACGTGATTCTCGTCGACGATGTGCTCTATACCGGCCGAACCATTCGGGCGGCACTGTCCCAGTTGATCGAGTTCGGTCGGCCCAAGACTATCCAATTGGCGGTCCTCATCGACCGGGGGCACCGGCAGCTTCCGATCCGGGCCGACTATGTCGGCAAGAATGTTCCCACAGGCTTCGAGGACAACGTTCAGGTCCGCTTTGCCGAGCGGGACGGCGTCGATGATGTAATGCTCTATCCGGCGCCACGGAAAAAAGGGGTGTGATGACGAAGGGAGCTGGAGCATGAGTTTGTCTACCCGACATCTTCTGCAGTTGGAGGGAGCGCTGAAAAGCGATCTGGAGCTTATCCTGGATACAGCCGAGAGCTTTCGGGAGATTTTGGATCGGCCGATCAAGAAGGTCCCGCCCTTGCGCGGCAAGACGGTCGTCAACCTGTTTTATGAACCCTCCACGAGGACGCGGATATCGTTCGAATTGGCCGAAAAGCGACTTTCGGCCGACACTATTAGCTTCTCCCAGGCGACGTCGTCGGTCAAGAAGGGAGAGACTCTGAAGGACACGGTGCGCAACATCGAGGCGATGCGGATCGACATGGTTGTCGTGCGCCATCAGAGTACCGGGGTGCCCTATTATCTGACTCAGTGCCTGGACGCCAATATTATCAACGCCGGCGACGGCACCCATGAGCATCCCACCCAGGGTCTTCTGGATATTTTTACGCTGCGGCGCAAGTATCGGCGGATCGAAGGCCTGCGGGTGTTGCTGGTGGGAGACATCAAGCATTCCCGAGTGGCCCGCTCCAACATCTGGGGACTGAAGGCGCTGGGAGCCTCGGTGGCCGTCTGCGGCCCGACCACGCTGCTGCCGTTCGAAGTCGAACGATTCGGAGTCGACGTTTTCACCAATATCGACGAGGCCATGGAGGGGGTGGACGTTGTCAACATCCTGCGAATTCAACTGGAACGCCAAAAGGCCGGTCTATTTCCTTCCCAGCGGGAGTACACTAATCTTTTCGGCATCACGGCCGAACGGCTGACACGGCTGAACGCCAATTACACTATCATGCATCCCGGTCCGATGAATCGGGGCGTCGAAATCACCAACGAAGTGGCGGATGGTCCGGCCTCGGTCATTCTGGAACAGGTGACCAATGGTCAGGCGGTCCGGATGGCGGTGCTGTTCCTTTTAGCCGGCGCCGACAAACGGGAAACGGAAACCATTAAGAACGAGTAAAAGGGGCGTATGGAATTCGATCTGGTCGTTATCAACGGGCACCTCATAGATCCGTACTTCGGCTTTTCCAAGCGGGCCGACCTCGGTATCGCCGGGGGAAAGATCGTCAAGGTTTTCGATGAAAACCAACTCAATAAGGAAGAGATCAAGCGGTACCTTGGGGAACGGGTGCTGGACGCCTCCGGCGCGGTCGTCACCCCCGGTTTTGTCGACCTCCATGTGCACCTCCGGGAGCCGGGGCGGGAGGATGAGGAGACGGTCCTCAGCGGTTCCCGCGCCGCCGCGGCCGGAGGTTTCACCTCGATCTGATGCATGCCGAATACCCACCCAGCCATCGACAATCAAGAAACGGTGAAGTTTGTCACGGCCCTGGCGGATAAGGGAGCTTGCCGGGTCTATTGCATCGGCGCCATCACCAAGAACCGGGCCGGAGCGGAACTGTCGGAGATCGGCGATCTGGTCAAGGCCGGGGTGGTGGCGATTTCGGACGACGGCAATTATGTCCAGAACCCGGAGGTGATGCGGCGCGCCCTGGAGTACGCCCGGATGTTTGACGTCCCGGTCATTTCTCATGCCGAGGATACGTTTCTTGCGGCTGACGGCCTGATGAACGAGTCGATCCAATCGACCCGGCTCGGTATCCCCGGCCGTCCGGCGGTGGCGGAGGAGATCGCCATCATCCGCGACATCAAACTGGCGGGGCTGGCCAAGGGGCGGCTGCATATCGCCCACGTTTCGACTGCCGGCGGAGTCGAAGCCATTCGTCGCGGCAAAGCGGAGGGGATCAAAGTCACGGCCGAGGCCGCCCCGCATCATTTCACGCTGACCGATGATCTAATAGGCGAACGTTTTGATACCAACCTTCGCGTCAATCCCCCCCTGCGGACCGAGGTCGATCGTCAGGCGGTTATCGCCG
>CAZPEV010000255.1:0-2503 GCA_964585635.1 uncultured Ignavibacteriales bacterium | reverse complement strand
GATCCGATTCCGGCAAAGAGAAAGGGTTTCCGGTGGTAAAGCTGATCGAGACCGACCGACCGACCCTCGATTTCAACTCCGTCCAGCGAACCGATCCAGGCGACGATCGGCGCGCCGGGATTGTATTTTCGAATCGTACTTTGCATATCTGAGGGCAGGTTACTATCGGCAGCTTGAAACAGGAAGATGGCATTGGCCCGACTCAGCGCTGACAGTCTCTCGCGCAAGACGCCGCCGGGAAAAAGCCGTGGGCGCTCCCCAAGAAGCTCCCGATCGACGACGGCCAGATCAGATTCCTTTTGAATATCCAAGCGCTGGTACCCGTCATCGATGATTATGGTGTCGGGCGAAAGCTCCCCGTCCGCCCGTATCACAAGCCCCTTCTTGTCCCTGCCCACGGCAAAGCCGAGCGACGGAACCATCCGCGCCATCATGGCGACCTCGTCCCCCACCAGGTCAACCGGAAAATCGCTCCCTCTGCCATAGGGGATGAGCTGTTCCGATCTGCCCGCGCGCCCGTACCCGGAATGAACGACGACGACCTTTTTGCCCGAGTCGATCAGTCGGCGGGCCAGGGATATGACGATCGGCGTCTTGCCACTGCCGCCAACGGTAACGCCGCCGACCGAAATCACCGGCGCAGTCCAGTCACGCGAACATCGCTTCCGTCTTCGCGCCAGATGTCGCCGTGAGATCGCCTGATATAGCGGCGTTATCGCACGAAACAGGGCTATAAAGGGCAAGCAGTATACCCGATCCCATCCGCGCGCGGAGGTCGCCAGCTCCCAGAGCCGTTTCACAGGCCCAGTTCCTGTACGATCAGGGCAGCCGTTTTGTCGGCCACCTGCGTGCCGTTGGTTGCCATGGTCCGAAAACGCAGTGCCCCGGAACGGAAGCGGGCGATGGCGTCGGCCAGTTCCGCGCCGTTATTGACGACCATTCCTTGTTCCTGGTTCACGATGGCATCGGCGGCCTCGCGGACATTGTGCAGCGACGGCCCGAATAGGACCGGTACGCCGGCCACGACCGGTTCCATCACATTATGCCCGCCGACATTCGCCAGCGTTCCGCCGACAAAAGCCAAATCGGCCCCATAGAACAGCCCGGCCAGAAGACCCATTTTGTCCATCAGGATGACTGGCGCGCGGCGCTTGCTGCCGGAGGCGATATCGCTGAATAGGTCGAATTGATGTCCATTTGCCTCCAGCACCCCTTTGACCTCATCCAACCGTTCCAGATGACGGGGCGCCATAAGGCAGACCAACTGCCCTCCGGACGGCCCGGCGGCGGTCAATGCCCGTGCGACAATATCCTCCTCACCGGGGCGGGTTGAGGCGGCCACAAACAAGAGTGTTCCTTCGGGAATTTGGAGCTGCCGGCGGACGTCCCGGCGGCGGAGATGCCGATCCTCGATTCCCTCGGCATCATGCTTGATATTGCCGGTGACGATTACGCGATCCGGCGCGGCCCCAAGCCTGATGATGCGGTCGGCGTCGGCGGCGGTTTGCATGGCCAGACGCCGGTAGACGGTTAGAAGCGGCGCCAGCCAGCGGCGGACATAGTGATATCGCCGAAACGATCTTTCCGACACGCGTCCGTTGGCCAGAATTACCGGCAGGGTGCGGCGGCGGCAGTAATCGAGAAAATAGGGCCAAATCTCGGTTTCAACCATCACGACACCGAGCGGATGAAAATGGCGGAACAGCCGCCGGAGCGGAATGGCGCCATCGAGCGGAAAGAGGAACACGGCCTCGGCCTGGGGCAGCAGTTCCCGGGCCAGACGTTGCCCGGTAGAGGTGTAGGTCGAGACGCAGAAGCTTTGTTCCGGGCGAAGCGTCTTAATGGCGGCCATCAGCCGGGCCAGGACGCGGACCTCGCCGACCGAGGAAGCATGCCCCCACAGGCACCCAGATCCGTCAGAAGGAAGATATCGTTCGACATGGAGCGCCCGCCGCTGCTCCCATTCCTCACGATTCCGCAGGCGCTTGATCGCCAGGTACGGCCAGGTAGCGCCGTACGCGAAGGTGGTCAAAATTTTATACAGCATCAGCATAGCGAAACCACGCTGCGCAGGGCGTCAAACGCCTGCCGGCCGGCGTTGCCCGCGCCCAAAAGATCGCGCACCCGTCCAAGCTCGGCGACCATCTGCCCATATCGCTCCCGGTCGCCCATGATGGCCGCTACCTGGTCGGCAATGGCCTGGCCGGTCGCCCGATGTTGGATCAATTCCGGGACAATCCGCCGCCCAGCCACGATGTTGACCATCCCGATAGCGTCGATGGCCACCAACCGCCGCGCGATTTGATAGGTGAGCCAGCCGGTCTTATACACGACGACCAGCGGGGTGCCGAAATAGGCCGCCTCCAGGGTCGCCGTGCCGGAAGTGATGACGGCGCAGTCGGCGCCATTGATTAACTCGGGCGTCTTCCCTTCGAGAATCGTGATCGATCGAGATCCAATCAGCCGTTGATACAGTTCGCGGGGAACACCCTCGACGGCCGCG
>CAZPEV010000254.1:0-2527 GCA_964585635.1 uncultured Ignavibacteriales bacterium | reverse complement strand
TGGCGGCTCGTTTTCTGGCGATGGTCGGGCTGGAGCCGGATTTGATCGAGCGCGATCCGGAGAAGCTGTCGGTGGGACAAAAGCAGCGGGTGGCGCTGGCGCGAGCGCTGGTGCAGCAACCGGAGATTCTCCTGCTGGATGAGCCGACCTCGGCCCTCGATCCGGGGGCGGCTCGGACGATCGAGGAACTGATCATCAAGCTGAACCGCGATCTGGGCCTGACCATTATTATGGTGACCCATGATTTCAGCCAGGCGTTGAGCTTCGACGGGATATCGCTCATGCTGGCCGGCGGCAGGATGCTGGAATGGGGACCATCACGGCGGCTTTTATCGGATCCGAGTGATGCCACCACCCGGCGGTTTATCAACGGGGAACTGCGATGATCGAGATCGGCTTTGTTCAGATAGGCATGGCGGTCCTGCTGATGGTGCTGGCGATTATCCTGTCCCGATGGCAACGGCTGGGCACGGAGAAGGAACTGGCGATCGGGACGGTGCTGTCGTTCGCGCAGTTGGTGGCGGTCGGTTACGCCCTGGAGTTCATCTTCGGATTGGAGAGCGCCTGGGCCATCCTGGCGACGGTGGTGGTGATGATGCTGGTGGGAGCCGTCACGGCCGGACGGCGGGCCGCCCATATCCCGCAGGCCGTGCTGCTGTCGTTCGTGTCGATCTTGGCCGGATCGCTGGTGACGCTGGGGCTGATGCTGGCCGTGGGTATCATTGATTTCAGGGCGCAGTATGTCATCCCGCTGGCGGGGATGACGGTCGGCAATTCGATGAATTGTTCGGCGCTGGTCATGGAGCGGCTTCATGCCGATGTCACCGGAAACCGGCTGGCCATCGAGACCTCCCTGGCGCTCGGCCACACCTGGCGGGAAGCGGTTCATCTCTATTTCACGCGCGCCGTCAAGGCCGGCATGATGCAGATGTTGAATTTTCTCAAGGTGGTCGGGATCGTACAGCTTCCCGGGGCCATGACGGGGATGATTCTGGCGGGGGCCTCCCCCTTGAAGGCGGTGCTGATTCAAGTCCTGGTCGGCTACATGCTGACGGCGGCGGTTACGGTCACCGGCATCGTGGCCGCGCAATTGGCGGTGCGGAAGATGTTCAGCCCGGCCGATCAATTGCTGATATGACCATCGATCGTCCGGCGGGAGAACCCGACGGGTCAAAAAGCGGTTGCGTTTGGGAACGAATTCGTTATACTGGAAACACTCTTGCCCCATTGATGGCAGGAGGTCGCTCAAGGTGGTCGGCTGGAAGGACAGCCGCGGATCTGCAAATGAATAATTAGGTCGGAGAGGTGTCCGAGTTGGTCGAAGGAGCACGCCTGGAAAGTGTGTAGGGGTCAAAAGCCCCTCCTGGGTTCGAATCCCAGCCTCTCCGCCAGTAGCGGGGCTACCTTTCTGCTGTCGCATGGATAACCCAATTAATGGCCTCCAGAATATGAGTCGGATATGCATCCCGAGTCCCTCGCCATGAATCCATCGTGTTTTCTGCTGTCGCGTGGATGACCTAACCTCCAGCTTCGAGAATACGAGTTCGATATGTAAACCAAGTCGTCCGCCATGATTTGTGGGAAGCGTCGGACGGATCAGAAAGAAATCAAACCAGGGCTACCCAACTCATAGGTATTTTTGTCGGATCTTTCGGCCACGATTTGAAGATGTCGACAGATTCGGATGCTTTCGATACTCGTCAGCAGGGAACGCCGTCGGTCCCTCCCACAGTCCGAATCTTAATGGCGGGCTTGAAAGCGACGGGTTGGTGGCCCACCTTCTGTAATCACCGTATCAATTGAAAAGCGATTCCCCCGCGGTCCAAATGGTCCGCGGTACTTGACTTTCCGTAGTTTACAACATAGTGCGCCTGTCCCACGGTCCCTTCGGTCCTACTGCCAGTAGTATGGATGCCGACCGACTTTGTTGTCCAGACCGTCATGACAATGCGGTACGTGCTATCCGCTTTCAGGGTGACGACTTCGTCCAGGCGGCGATCTGAAAAGGTCGGAGTCATTTCGCCGTCGCCGTCGACAAGGCCCGTTTCGGCAGCCAGAAGCAGATAGTGTTCGTCCCGAATGAATGCGAGAAATCCCGAACTGCCGTTGCAGTACCAAATCTGGGGCAGTATTGCACTCACGGTCAAGTCCGTCTGAGGAGTCAAGGCAATGTCGCTTCTGTATTCAGCATATGTCATCCGGTCATATTGACCAGTGCCAACCCCGCTGTTGAAAACCACCGTTCTTTCGGCTGGTGTGGTACTATCAGACTCGACCGAGTTCTTGGGACTCTCGCAACCTACTAAGGTCGCTATGATAACTGCACCGGTGAAAACTCGACCGGTGAACACGTTCAAGTACTTGAACATATATTGCTCCATGGGGCTCACGGAGTAGTCACATGATTAGATAATAACAATATAGAGCCGCATTCGAAATCTGTCAACCTGTTTCGAGCGACCTTCCGAACGACATTGCGTCAAGGGTTTTGTGTAAATTGGGTCATAGGCATATCCGGTTGGTTGTT
>CAZPEV010000253.1:0-2579 GCA_964585635.1 uncultured Ignavibacteriales bacterium | reverse complement strand
ACAAGACCGAAAATCCGGTCCAGTACAGCACCAGCCCGGCCGGGAAGTTGATCGACATCCAGCCGAACAGCAGCGGGAAGAGGTACATCATCATCTTCTGCTTGGGGTCGGTCAGGGTCATCTTTTGCTGGACGAACATGATTATGACCATAATAACGGGCAAGATATAGTACGGGTCGGGCGTCGACAGGTCGCTGATCCAGCCCACGAAGCCCGCCCCGCGAAATTCGATCGTCGTGCGAAAGACCGAAAAGAGGGCGAAGAACAGCGGCAACTGCGGCAGCATCGGCAGGCAGCCCGACAGGGGATTGGCGCCGGCTTCCTTATACAGCTTCATCACCTCTTTGTTCAGCCGGGCCGGGTCCTGCTTGTACCGCTCCTGCAGCGCCTTCATCTTCGGCGCCAGGTCTTTCATCTTGGTCATGGCAATCGTCTGCTTGCGGGTCAGCGGGTAGATGATCAGCTTGACCATCAGCGCAAAGAGCAGCACCACGATGCCGTAGTTGGGGATGACGGTATAGATCTTCGGCAATAGCCAGATGATCGCGATCGAAAACGGTTTGATCACGACCCACCCCAGCGAGGTCAGCTCCTCCAGGCCGAGGTCGAGGCTCTTCAGCGTCTTGTAATGAATGGGACCGACATAGAGAGTGTACGAGTCCCCCATGGCGCCATAATTGGGAATCGGCATCTCCAGCCCGGCCGACAGCGTGCGGGTTTCGACCGAACCGCTGGGGATAATTTCCATCTGCTTGCGGCCGCGGGCGACGAACCCTTCGGCGTTGCGGCTGCGCGGGATCATCACCGCCGTGAAATACTTGGTCCGCAGCCCCGCCCAGCCGGTGGCGCCGGTGATCTCCTCGTTCATGACCCCGTCTTTGAAATCGGCCAGCTCGACATGCTTGTCGGTGTTGGCCACGACCTTGTAATAACCGTAATCGTCCTTCAGGTTCTTTTCGGTCGGGGGAGGGGTAATATCCCAGACCAGACGGTACGACCGCTCGAATCCGAAGCTTTCGATCCCCTCGACGGCCAGGTCAAAATCGATCGTGTACTTGTCGGGGTTGATGGTATAGCTCTTGATAATCTTGCCGCCGCGGCCGTTGTCATAGGTGAAAACTATCTTGCGCGGCGTCGAACCGGCCGCCAACTGCAGGTCGGTCTGGTCGCATGCGAACGGCAGCCGCGCGGCGCGGAACGCCCCACCGGATGTCTCAAAGTCCGGGACGACATTATCCTCGCTGTCGGCCAGCACCACGTTGCCGTGGCCATGATAGGTGTACTGCTTGAGGATAATCTTCTTCAGCCCGCCGCCGTAGGTGGAGAAGGTCAAATCATAGAGCGGCGTCGTGACGGCAAACCGCTTTTCCGGAGTGGTCGTATCGACCGGCGCGGTGATAGCGACCGGCGGATGACTTACCGGCTGTACCTGGGCGGTATCGACGATCAGCGGTTTGGTCGTGTCGGCCGGCATGGTAGTGACGACCGGCGCTTCAGTCCGTTTCGGCACTATCCCCAGGTACTGCGTGATCGGCCCCCAGAAGATCAGCAGAACCAGGCAGATACCGACCAGAGCGATTGTTTTTCTATCCACGATTTCCCCTCGTCCCTGAATTATTCAACCGGATCGTATCCTCCCGGAAAGAGCGGGTTGCACTTCAGCACCCGTTTGATGGTCATAAGTCCCCCGCGCCAGGCACCGTATTTGGTGATGGCTTCCAAGCCGTACACCGAGCAGGTGGGGTAATGGCGGCAGGAGACAAACCATGCCAGAAACGGGCTGATCGTGGCCCGATAGAACCTGATAAGCCCCAGAAGCATACGGGCCGCCGGCGACAGGGGCCGGTCAAGCCCATCCGAAATAACCGGAAAAGTCGTCACGAAGCAGATCCTGGTTGATTTCCTCATTCTCTATACCGGAAGCGCGCGCCCGGATGACGTAGTCATATCCGGCCGGAATGCGATACCGGTTCAGTCTGATTATTTCTCGTAGCACCCGTTTGATTCGGTTTCGCCTGACCGCTCCGCCGCATCGCCGCGACACCATCAGGCAGAAGCGGGCGATCGGTTCGGCGGCCTCTTTCGGGCCTGCCTCGGCGGCAGCGGGGGACAGTCCCCGGTAGAAAATAAGCCGTTTGCCGCGGAAGATATCCCGTCGGGCCAAAACGGCTTGGATTTCTTTGGCGCTGCGCAGCCGGCAGGCAGCCGGAAAGGTGGCTCTCACATCACTTTTTGCGGGCGACCTTGACGGTCAGCCGTTTTCTCCCCTTGGCCCGACGCCGGGCCAAAACGTCGCGTCCGCCCTTGGTTGACATCCGCGCGCGGAAGCCGTGGTCGTTGAGCATCTTCCGGTTGGATGGCTGAAATGTCCGTTTCATCAGTCTACTTTCGCTTCAATGTCCAGGTCAGAAAATCCAAAAGCCTTTAAGTATAATATATATAGCCGATCTGTCAAGCCTAAATCCGGGCCCGGCAGGACGGCCTTGCGCGGCAGGGAACCCTTTCCCTGCCGTAGGAGCAGCTCGGCGTCAGGAAAGGGTTCCTGACGCCGCCTAAAAGCTTTTCGCGGCGGACGAGGA
>CAZPEV010000252.1:0-2611 GCA_964585635.1 uncultured Ignavibacteriales bacterium | reverse complement strand
CGGGCCGTTGCCGTAATGGAGGATGTGCCCCTATTCAACGCCGGCAAAGGCGCTGTTTTCACGCATGATGGAACCAACGACCTGGATGCGGCCATTATGGATGGCCGGACGCTGCAGGCCGGCGCCGTGGCGGGCGTGCAACATGTCAAAAATCCGATCATCCTGGCGCGCCTGGTGATGGAAAGATCGCCGCATGTCCTGCTGGCCCGCGACGGCGCCGAAGCGTTCGCCGCGGCACAAGGGATGGAACTGGTGCCGGGCGACTACTTCTTTACCGAGCGGCGCTGGCAGCAGTTGCTCGAAGCCAAAGCCAAGGAAGGTGAGTCCGACGGCTCACGGCATAAGGACGATCATTCGGAGAGGGACCAGCCGCATGGTACCGTGGGGGCGGTGGCGCTTGACCGATCGGGCGACCTGGCGGCGGCGACGTCTACCGGCGGCATGTCCAACTGCCGCTACGGCCGCATCGGCGATTCCCCCGTCATTTGCGCCGGAACCTATGCCAACAATCGCACCTGCGCGGTCTCGACCACCGGCCACGGCGAGTTTTTCATGCGGGCGGTCACGGCCTACGACGTCTCGGCCATGATGGAATATCTCGGCCTGAGCCTGGATCAGGCGGCGGATAGGGCCGTCTATGGCCGGCTGACGGAATTGGGCGGCACCGGCGGCTTGATTGCCATAGATCGCACGGGGAATATCGCGCTGCCGTTCAATACGCCGGGTATGTATCGCGGCTACTATCTTCCCGGCGGAAGGCCCGAAACGGCGATCTATAAGGTCTGACAGATTGTCGGGGAAATCCTTGAACAAAATCGGCCGGGCCGGGGCGAGCATCGATCGGTTTTTACATGCGGCTCGACGCCGCCCATGACCGGCTGACGGAAGAATAAGCCGAGGCAAAATCGAAGCGCCCATCGGGGGGGATTCCGAGGGGCGCTTGCCGAATATGGTAGCGGTACGGGGAATCGAACCCCGGTTTGATGGCTGAGAACCACCCGTCCTAGGCCACTAGACGATACCGCCTAAAGCTTTGCCCGGTCTTAAAAGCCCGGGCAAAAATCTCCAATGCAGAGTTCACACACCATTAACCACACTGGACGATCAATTAAATATACTCTCTGGTCACTGGATGTCAACAACGATATTTCAAAAAATGCAGCCACACGAAGTCTCCCACGACAGCCGGCAGTATCAAGTAACCCATTGTTGCATAACATGATAAATGGCAATAGTCGGGCGCAGTTGAATATCCAGCACCGGTCATGGAATGGCAGGTGAATCCGCGCCTGTTTTGGGAGAAAATCGACTTCGCGGGCGATACGCTCCCGGTCGTGGCCTTCGAGGAAGGCTGCTTTGCACCAGTTAAGATATTAATATGTAATGAGTTAGTCTGTCGGCGAACCCGCGTCACGGTTTCCGTCATTTGCCTGCGACAGCAAAGCGGAGACATGGAAGTCATCGATGTCGGATCGAAGACGATTGGTGCAGATCTTCAGCTTGCGTAGGGCTTTGATCGTATGGGGGGTTGAACCGCGGTCGCTTTCGACCGAATCGTGAAGGTAATCTTCGATGTCCGACAGCTCGCGTGCCTGTGCCTGCAGTTTCGCCATCCGGTCGGCCAGCGATTGGCTGGCGCGGCTGACGGAGTCGGCGACATCAACCAGCTCATCGCTGCGCCGCAGGGTGATTTTCCATCCCAGATCGCCTTTGCTCATCTTCTCCATGGCGGTGGTGATCCGCTTGGCGGGGCCGGAGCGGCAGGTGTGGCATCGTCGCATGAGAAGCGTAACCAGCACGGCGCCGCAAAGCGTCAACAGCCAGAGCAAGGCCGAAGAAGCGGCGCTGAGCAGCAGGGAGGGGGTGGGCAGTCCCGCCAGGGCGGTGCTGTTCCGCAGAAGATAGAGAAGACTTGAAGCCAGGAGGCTGACGGCGCAGGCGGTGAGATAGGCGGCGCCGGCGATTTGTAGAAGCGGCCCCGATTCGATGCGGTCGATCACTCGCGTGCGACAGGTTTTCATCGTTCCCCACGGGCTGTAGTCTCTCTTCTTGTTTATCGGCGGCAGGCCTCCCGGACTTGACCGCCGCCCGATTTCGCTTGACTTGAATAAGTGACCACGGTAGAATGCGGTCACCATGAAGGAGCCGTTCACTCACGACGTGCGAGCCGTGCTGGCGGCGCCGGGCAAAGGGTTGTCGCTGAAGCGGATCTTCGCAGCTTCATGGTATCTGCTCCTGGGGTACCTGGCGTACCTGATTATTACTTACCTGGCGTTGCTCTACGATGGTGTCAGTTTCGACTACATTTGGCAATCGTACGGCCCGTTTCCGTTGCGGCTGTTTCCCTTTGATACGCTCGTCGCCAGGGCGATTCACCTGTTGGGAATGACGCTGGCGGTGATTGGCGTGATGCTGGCGATCCTGGCGCCGGCGCTGATCACGTTTGAAGAACTCCGGGGCAATTTCTTTTTTTCCGCCTCCAGCGCCATTCGCCTGTCATTCCGGCGACTGGCGACCATCCTGCTGTCCCTTCTGTCGCTGGCGGCGTTTGTCGGCGTGGTTTATCTTTTGGGTGTCGTGACCGGGCTGGCGGGACTGATTCCGGTTCTGG
>CAZPEV010000251.1:0-2717 GCA_964585635.1 uncultured Ignavibacteriales bacterium | reverse complement strand
CGATGGTCCCCTGCTGGTGGTGGCGGGCGCTGGATCGGGCAAGACGCGCGTTCTTACCCATCGCCTGGCGCATATCATCGCCGAGCAGAAGGCCAATCCCTGGGAGGTCCTGGCGGTCACCTTCACCAACAAGGCGGCCGGGGAGATGAAAGAACGGATCGCCGCCCTGCTCGGCTTCGACATCAGCCGCCTGTGGGTGTCGACCTTTCATTCCTTTTGCGCCCGATTCCTGCGGATGGAAGCCCAGCATCTGGGATACCCGTCGAACTTCACCATCATCGATGACGATGACAGCCGCTCGCTGGTCAACCGCTGCCTGAAAGAACTCGGCGTCTCCGGCTCGCAGTTTTCACCTGATGCTGTTCTGAATCGAATTTCCTAAGCCAAGAATCGGCTCTATACGGCGCCGCAGTTCGCGGCCGAGGCACAGGGATATTATGAAGATCAGGTGGCCCGGGTTTTCGACCTGTACGAGAAGAAGCTGCGCGCCTCGGCCGCCTTCGACTTTGATGATCTGATCGGCGTGGCCGTATACCTGCTCCGCGATAACACCGAGGTGCGAAGGCGCTGGCAAGAACGTTTTCGATATATCATGGTCGATGAATATCAGGACACCAATCACGCCCAGTATCAGCTTCTCAAGCATCTGGTTGGGCCGCACCGCAACGTCTGCGTGGTGGGGGACGAGGATCAATCAATCTATGGCTGGCGCGGGGCCGATATCACTAATATCCTCAATTTTGAATCCGACTTTCCCGGCGCGACCGTCATCAAGCTGGAGCAGAATTATCGTTCCACTCAGATCATCCTCTCGGCGGCCTCGGCTATCATCAAGAACAACAGCTCGCGCAAAGACAAGACCCTCTGGACCAATATCACCGGCGGCGACAAAATCCGGATCGCCCTCCATGAAACGCAGGCCGATGAAGCCGATTGGGTGGTCGGCCAGGCGCTCGCCCGGCGGGGACGGTGCCCGCTGTCGGAAATGGTCGTGCTTTACCGCACCAACGCCCAATCGCGGGCCTTTGAAGAGACCCTCCGGCGGCACGACCTGCCGTATCAGATCATCGGCGGGGTGTCGTTTTATCAGCGCAAAGAAATCAAGGACTTGATCGCCTACTTGAAACTGATCGCCAACCATCGCGATGAGGCCTCCTTTATCAGGATCGTGAATTTCCCCAAGCGGGGACTGGGGGATACCAGCCTGGCTCACCTGACCGCCTATGCCCGGCAGTCGGATGGCTCGCTCTTTGACGCTGCCTCCCAGGCCGAGTCGATCGAGGGACTGACGGCGCGGGCCGGGCGGGCACTGGCCCAGTTTGCGGAACTAATCGTCTCTCTGACGGCCGCCGCCGGCAGTCAACTTTTGGAGCAACTCATTCAGACTATTATCGACCAGACCGGGCTGGTCGAGGCTTTGGTGGATGAAGACCCGGTCACCGGTGAGAACCGCCGGGAAAACATCGATGAATTCGTCGCCGCCGCCGAGGAATTCGCCCGGACCCATCCGGAGCCGTCTCTGGACAACTTCCTGGCCGAAATCACCCTCTATACCAACGTCGACAATTATCAGGAGACCGACGATAAGCTGACCCTGATGACGCTGCACAACGTCAAAGGGCTGGAATTTGATCTGGTTTTTGTGACCGGCATGGAGGACGGCCTTTTTCCGCTGGCGCGATCATTCGACGATCCCATGGAACTGGAAGAGGAGCGGCGGTTGCTCTATGTCGGCGCCACGCGCGCGCGCAAGGAACTGGTTTTCACCGCGGCCCGGCAGCGCCATCGCTATGGTCTTGAGCAGGCGATTCCCTCGCGCTTCCTCAATGAAATTCCGGAGGAACTGGTGGAGAGGGTCGACCGCCGGGCCTACCGCTGGGACCACGATCCCTCCGAAGCGAGCCGCTCCATGCGACCCGCGTCCGGGCGCACGCCGACGTCCCCGCAGGGAGTTCATTACGAGTATGATGATGACCGGCCGTTTCGCCGGGGACAAACCGTCCGCCATCCGGTGTTTGGCCAGGGGCAGGTGATCAACGTGGAGGGGCATGGTGAGAACATGCGGATCGACGTCGATTTCGCCTCCTACGGCCCCAAGCGGCTGATCGCGATGTATGCCCGCCTGACGGTGATTTCTAAGTAATGCCGATTCCCGCGTCCGATTAACGGGCCATAATGAAATCACTCACAGCCGATATTCGCTGAGAAGGGTGAGCTCTATAATCTACGTGAAAGAATGGCAGGCGAATGCTATATCCCCAATTCGCGTGTACCGCTGAGTTCCCGCAAAATATTCAATGTCTCAGGAACCCCTCTATTCCGAAGAATCTATGTTTCGCATAGCATTTCTATGAGTTGCCTTTTGGTCTAGGGCCCTGCCCTTGAGGCTTAATCGCGGGTCTGGGAAGACTAGGTTTTGGATTGCGCCCCCCCTTGATCACTTTTCCCTCACCAATTGTCACTGTTTTCTTGCTGCTCATGAATCCATCTCCTTCTGCCCAGCCGTATCAGACTTGGCACCTAAATATATGAAGTTTAGGCCGGGGAATTCAATAGTAATTTCTTCAGGGTTTCGCGAAATGTAAAGTCCCGGAACCTGATATAATTCTCTCCCATCTTCATTGTTGAGTACCGCCACATCCCTGAGGAATAATTCATTATCTTTATGCGGTCGAAGACAGAACACCACGGCTTTAGCCGTGGATGAATGAGCCTTG
>CAZPEV010000250.1:0-2722 GCA_964585635.1 uncultured Ignavibacteriales bacterium | reverse complement strand
CACCCTCGACGGCCGCGACATAGAACTTGGCGGGGGCAATTCTGGTCGGCAGCAGGTCCGCCGCCCGAACCATCACGGGAAGTATCCGGGCGACTTCTTGAACCCGAGACCCAGGCAACAGGGCGATTACCGGGACCTCCCCGACGCAGCCCAATTGCTTCCGGCAGGCCGCCTTATCGGGGTGCGATCGATAGCGATCGATGAGGGGATGACCGGTGAAGCGGACCGGGATTCCCCGGGCAGCGAAGAATTCCGCTTCAAACGGAAATATCACCAGCATCAGGTCAACCAGCCTCCTGATCGCGGCGAGGCGCCTCTTCCCCCAGGCCCAAACCTGAGGCGAGATATAATAGACGATGGGAATGCCCAGATGTTTCACGCGCGCCGCCAGGCGCAGATTGAAGCCGGGATAATCGACCAGGATTATCACCCTCGGCCGCCGCGTTTCGATTTGCCGCGCTGCTTCAGCCAAGAGCCGGCGGAAGAAAAGCACCTGAGGCAAGATCTCCCAAAATCCCATCACCGCCAGCCGGCGATGATCGGCCAGCGGCGTCATCCCGGCCGCCTGCATCAGCGGCCCGCCCAAACCGTAGAGGTCAACTTCGGGGCAGGCCCGCCGTATCTCATCGATCAGATTTTTCCCAGGGAAATCGGCCGAGGGGTCGCCGGCGGAGATAAATATTGACCCTTTATCGCCCATCGGGCTTCGGTACCTCGACCGTCGGCTGGCTTTCGGCGATCACGGCCAGAGCCACCGCCAGCGCCTCGCGGCCCTCCCGGCCGGTGACCGCCACCGGGCGGCTCCCCCGGATGGCCTCGACAAACGCCGTCAATTCCGCCTGCAACATATCCTGCGATTTGTCCCCGGCCTTGCGGTAGCCGATGCTCTTGCCGGAGGCGCCCATCGGCACGGCCAGTTCCCCTTCCTGCGGGGGGCCGTCCAGCAGGCGGTACAGGTCGGCCTGCTTCTCGGCCAGATCCAGCGAATAGTATCCGGACTGCTGAAAAATCCGGAGCTTGCGCATCGGACGAAGCGAAATCCGGCTGGCGGTCAGATTGGCGACGGCCCCGTTGGCGAAGGTCAGCCGAACGTTGGCGATGTCTTCCGAATCGGAGATCACCTTGACCGCCGAAGCCGCGATCTGGCTGACCGGGCTTTTAATCAGATGCAGAGCCAGGTCGATATCATGAATCATCAGGTCCAAAACCACGGCCACGTCGGTGCTGCGGGGATTGAAGGCGGTCAGCCAATGAGCCTCGATGAAGCGCGGGTGAATGTCATACTCCCGCAGCGCCACGACGGCCGGGTTGAAGCGTTCGATCTGCCCGATCATCAGCGTCACGCCGCGGGTCTCGGCGGCGGTTATGATGCGATCGGCGTCCGCCAAAGTGGCCGCGATCGGCTTTTCGATCAGCAGATGCCGGCCGGCCTCGATGACCGGCAGCGCCACGGCGGCATGATGCGAGGTCGTCACCGCCACCGACACGGCATCGCACGCGTCAATCAACTCCGCCAAGGAGGAGAATTCACGGCACTGGAGCTCGGAGGCCGCCTGCCCGGCGCGGGCCTGGTCGATATCATAAACGCCTGCCAACGTGACACCGGCGATGGTGCCCGCCCAGCGGGTATGATGCCGTCCCAGGGCGCCGACCCCTATGACGCCGTACCGGAGCTTGTCCATGACCGTCTCCCCTCGCAATCCGCCCGGCGGACGGGCGGCCGTCTATGCCGACGCTATTTGATAATGCCTCGTGGAGAATTCTCCACGAATGAGACCAGCGTGCGCACCTCCGGGGTCATCTCCACCTCGGCCTGAATTTTCTCCAACGCCTGACTGGTATTAAGACGCAGAAAGAAGAGCATCTTGAACGCCTTTTGGAGGGCCTGGATCGATTCCTTGGGGAAATTACGCCGCCGCAGGCCGACCTGGTTGAGACCGATCACCTTCAGCGGATACCCGCCCACCAGCGCGTAGGGGCAGACATCCTGCGGCACCCGGAACCCGCCGCCGACCATGCAATGGGCGCCGATTCGGACGAACTGGTGCACCGGCACGACGCCGCCGATGATGGCAAACTCATCGATATGGACGTGCCCGGCCAGGTTCACGGCGTTGGCCATGATCACGTGAGAGCCGATTTTGCAGTCATGCGCCACATGGGCATAAGCCATGATAAAGCAATCGCGGCCGATGTCGGTGGAGCCGCTCTCGCGGGTGCCGCGATTGATCGTGACGTATTCGCGGATGGTGGTGTTGTCGCCGATGGTGAGGATCGTTTCCTCGCCGGCGAATTTCAGGTCCTGCGGAATGGTGCCGATCACCGCGCCGTGGGAGACGCGCACCTGCCGGCCGATCCGCGCCCCGGCGGCGATCAGCGCCGACGACGCGATCCGCGTTCCTTCGTCGATGACGACGTTGCCCTCGATGACGGTGTACGGTCCGACCTCGACCGTATCGTGCAGCTCCGCCTTGGGCGATATGATTGCGGTGGGATGAATCATCGGTCCACCACCGTGGCCATAAGGGTTGCTTCGGTTACGAGGAGGTCATCCACGTAGGCCTTCCCCTGCATGCGGCAGGTGTTGCGGCGGAACGACAGCATCTCCAGTTCGAAACGCAATTGATCCCCCGGCACCACCGGCTTGCGGAATTTGACGCCGTCGATCGACATAAAATAGACGACCTTCGATTCCGGATTTTCGACGGCATTCAGCAGGAGC
>CAZPEV010000249.1:0-2725 GCA_964585635.1 uncultured Ignavibacteriales bacterium | reverse complement strand
TTGACGGATCGTCAATTGCCGGGGGTGGCGACGGCCTTGTGATCCAGAGCCGGGATAACACAATCGAGGGATTGACCATCAAGAACTTCCCCGGCAATGGTATCAGCGTTACCGGGGCGCTGTCAATTCGGAACCGGCTCAGCCGTAACGTCATCTACAACAACAATGGCCTGGGAATCGACCTGGGGGCCGACGGTGTAACTGCCAACGATATTGGTGACGGCGACACCGGGCCGAATGACCTGCTCAATTACCCCGTAATTGACTCGGCCATATCCAACATGGATGGATCGTACACGATATATGGTTCCGCACCCGGGCAGGCAAAGGTTGAACTGTTTATTGCTCATCCGGCCGGCGACGCATCCCGTCCGGCCGATCCCTCCGGTCATGGGGAGGCGTGTACCTTTATCGATAGTACCCAGACGGCACCCTCTGGTGCATTTAGTATGACCATACCGGCCTCGGCCGGGCATTTTTCCTTGATTACCGCCACCGCCACTGACATTTCGGGGAATACGTCGGAATTCTCACAGAATTTCATGCTTCTGCCGGCACCGCTTATGGTCGTGGCCTATAGTCCGGTGAATGTCATCATCACCGACCCGAATGGGTTACGCTTCGGTAAGGACTCGTTGGGTAACGACATCACCGGCATTCCCGACGGGCATTATTTCATCACTCCCAACGATTCGGTGGTCATTGATCATCCCATCGAGGGTACCTACATCGTGCAGTTTGTGACCGAGGCCGGGATTCCCGTCGGAGCGACCTATTCGTCGATCATCAAAATCGACGGCACCCAGCAGTTGATTGTCGCCGCCGACAAACTCTGCCCCGCCTCCGGCAAGGTCGACACGACTACCTACGAGGTGGAAGAGGGATATCATAACAAAAACGGCGACGGGAACCGGGACAACACACTCAACGTGGGTGACGCCGTCTTCGTGGTAAACTATATCTTTAAGGGTGGCCCGGCCCCGGATCCCTATCTATCGGCCGACGCCAACTGCGACCGGACGGTGAACATCGGCGATGCCGTGTACGTGATCAACTACATCTTTAAAAGCGGACCGTCGCCGTGCCATTTTGAGCCGTGATGGCTCCTTTACTTCGGCGGTCAGGAGCGAAACTAGAAAAAGGCGGAGATCGAAAGCCGATCTCCGCCTTTACGTGACTTGCGTGAAGGTCGAACGCTACTTCTTCACCGGTTCCGGGGGTACATTGGCGAAATGCTCATGCATCGCGACTTTGTCCTTGATCGCCTCGGCATAGACAAACGGCTTGTAGTTCGGATTGCCTTCCTTCTTGTGACACTTCAGGCAAACCTCCTCGGACGGCGCCATTAAACCGGCAGCCATAGCCAGCTTCTTGTCTTCCATGGTGGCCTTGGCCTTGTAATCGGCACCCGGACCATGGCAGGCTTCGCACTGCACCCCTTCCAGGACGGTGCCGTCAGCCAGCTTGCCGGTGATATGGCAGACGTTGCACTTGGGATCCTTCTGCTCTTCCGGCTTGAGCACGCCGAAGGACTTGGCCATCTTGGTGACTTCCCATGATTTGAACTCCTTCAGATGGCAAATCTTGCACTTCGTCGCACCCACATACTCATGCTTTTTCTCCGTGGCCGGCGCGGCCGCCTTCTCCTGGGCAAAGGCCACCACGACAAAGGTGATGACAAGCACCACCGCAAGCACAACTATCAATAACTTCTTCATGCTTCGAGTCTCCTCCGAAATATCCCGTTACGGGATCAATTCCACCTGGTATGTTATACTTTCGGTTTGTCGATTCTTTCCCGAAATCCCCACGTATCGGGACAAATTATACCAAAATTGATAACTCCGGTCAAGCTTTTTTCCCGAAATCTGTTCGCAATCGCTTTTCGGACAATGAAATAGTGGCAACCGGAGACATTTGGGGCGGCAATGCCAAAAGCGGCAAAATCGCCATGAAATCGGGGTGAAGGGCGCGGTCGGATAGAACCGCCGTCGGCCCGTCAGAGCTTAATTCCGCCGACCGGTGTAGTGTCGGCAAAAACCTTCGAGAACCAGGCGACTGTTTCTCTCAGGCCGGTCTTGAAATCAAAATCGACAGTGTAGCCGAGATCCCGCTTGGCGGCCTCGATATCGGCTAGCGAATGACGGATATCGCCCGGACGGGGATCGACAAATTTAGTGGTGACCCGCTTGCCCAAAATATCCTGGACATACGCCAGCGTCTGGTTGAGCGTAAAGCGCTGGCCGCAGGCTATATTGTATGCTTTGCCGACCGCATTCACGGCGGTACAGGCGATGAGATTGGCCGACACCGCATTTCCAATATAGGTAAAGTCGCGGGACTGCTCCCCGTCGCCATAGATCACCGGCTGCTGCCCCATTAACACCGCCTTGATAAAACGGGGAATGACGGCGGAATACTGGCTGTCGGGATCTTGCCGGGGACCAAAAATATTGAAGTAACGGAGCGCCACCGTTTCCAGCCCATACAGGCGGTGGTACACCTTGCAGTACTCCTCCCCGGCCAGCTTGGAGCCGGCGTAGGGCGAGAGGGGATCCGTCTTCATCGTCTCCACTTTGGGAAGCGTCGGCGATTCGCCGTACACCGACGAGGAGCAGGCGAAAACCACCCGCTTAACGCCTGCCTGGCGGGCGGCTTCAAGGACGTTGAGCGTGCCGTCGATATTGACGGTGTTCGAGGTCAGGGGATTTTTCACCGATCGGAC
>CAZPEV010000248.1:0-2793 GCA_964585635.1 uncultured Ignavibacteriales bacterium | reverse complement strand
GGTAGCCGCCGCCGACCAGGTTACTGAGCACCTTGCCGCCGACGCTGTTGGGATTAATGGTCACCCCGATAAGGGCGATCCGATGCGGGTCAAAGAAGCAGTCTAACCTATGTGCGCCCATTCGCCCTCGGTCACGGGCCGGCCCCCGGTAGAAAGAGCCGGCGGTCACATCCCGTACATGTCGATGATTTCCTGCTTGGTCTTGCCCAGGATGTTGTATTTCTTGCCGACCTTGCCGAAGGCGTCGAGCGCTTTGTCGAGATGATGCTTCTCGTGGCCGGCCGAAATCTGCGTGCGAATCCGCGCCTGGCCCTGCGGCACCACCGGGAAGAAGAAACCGATGGCGTAGATTCCCTCGGCGTACAGATCGCGCGAAATATCCTGCGACAGCTTGGCGTTGAACAGCATCACCGGCACGATCGGCGTATCGCCTTCCTTGAGAACGAAGCCGGCCTCGGTCAACCCCTTCCGCCAGTAGGCGGTATTGGTTTCCAGCTTGTCGCGCCGTTCGGTGCTCTTGGAGAGAATCTCCAGAACTTTCAGCACCCCCGAGACGACCACCGGGGCAATCGTATTCGAAAACAGGTAGGGGCGGGCTTTTTGGCGGCACATCTCAACCAGTTCCCGCCGTCCCGACACGCAACCGCCGGAGGCGCCCCCGAGCGCCTTGCCGAAGGTGGTGGTAATGATGTCGATCTTGCCGACGACGCCGCATTTTTCATGGGTTCCCCGTCCGGTCTTACCGATAAAGCCGGAGGCATGGGAATCATCGACAAAGACCATGGCATCATACTTCTCGCACAGGGCGACCATCTCATCCAATTTGGCGGTATCGCCGTCCATGGAGAAGACGCCGTCGGTGATGACGACCTTGAGCCGCTTGTCGGCGTGAAGCTGGAGCTTGCTTTCCAGATGCTCCATGTTGGAGTGCTTGAAGGTATCGTGCATGGCGCTGCAGAGGCGGATACCGTCGACGATCGAGGCGTGCACCAGCCGGTCGGAGATCATGACGTCGTCGGCCGTCAGAATCGCCTCGAAGACGCCGGCGTTGGCGTCCATGCAGGAGGGAAACAGAATCGTCGCCTCGGTCCCGAGGAATTCGGTCACCCGCTGTTCCAGCTCATGATGGATGTCCTGGGTGCCGCAGATGAAGCGGACCGAGGACATACCGTAGCCACGCCGGTCGAGACCCTCGTGCGCCGCCCGGACGACGTCGGGATGGCTGGACAACCCCAGATAATTGTTGGCGCACATATTAATGACTTTCTTCAGCGATGATCCGGTCGGAAATTCCACCTCGATATCGGCCGCCTGCGCCGAATGGATAAACCGCTCCTGTTTGAAAATACCGGCATCTTGAAGCGCCTTGAGTTGCGCCTGGTAAAGCGTGCGTACTTTATCGCTGTAACCCATCGAAATGCTCCTTACACATGTCTGAACCGTCGCGGAGGGCGGGTGACACCCGCCCCCAAGAATCAGCGGCCCCTGCGGCCGGACGGCCGCCTATCAGGCTACTTAAGAAACTCGTTCACCAGCTTACAGATCTTGTTGACCGAATCGAACGCCTCGGGGGTGGCCTTCTCATCCGGGATCGAAATCTTGTACTTGTTCTCCAAAAACCGCTTAAGGGATACCATGGAGAAGGAATCCACGATGCCGCCCGAAATGAGCGGGCTATCGTAGCCGATTTCGTCGCTGTCGTCTTCGAGATATTCATCGACCACATACTTGAGGACGATTTCTTTCATCTCTTCCATAACGGTCTCCTCTATCTTTGCTTAATCTACGTCTCAGTCGTTTTCCAGGGTTGAGGTATCGCCGATTTCCTCGCCCCATTCCTTGGCGTGCAGAAGCCGCCGCATGATCTTGCCGCTGCGGGTCTTGGGCAGCGAATCGACGTACTCTATCTCCTGCGGCATGGCCAGGGGCGAGAGCTTCTTGCGGATAAAATTCATGATCTGCAGCTCCAGATCGGCGTTCGGCTCGAAGCCCGGCTTGAGGGCCACGAAGGCCTTGACCACTTCCATGTTGACCTCATCCGGCTTGCCCACCACGGCCGACTCGGCCACGGCCTCATGCTCCAGCAGGGCCGACTCGACCTCGAAGGGGCTGACCAGGTGTCCGCCGGTGTTGATGATATCATCATCGCGGCCGGTGAACCAGAAGTAGCCGTCGCTGTCGATGCTGGAGCGATCTCCGGAAAGGTACCAGCCGTTTTTGAATTTGCTCTTGTAGGTATGCTCGTTATTCCAGTAGGTCCGCATCATCGACGGCCAGCCGGGTTTGAAGGCGATCAGGCCGATTCGTCCGGGCTGGTTGATCGGCTCATAGGTCTTGGGGTCCAGGACGGTGGCCGTGATGCCGGGAAAAGGCCGTCCCATCGATCCCGGCTTAATCTTCATGCCGGGGAAGTTGGTGATCATGATCGATCCGGTCTCGGTTTGCCAATAGGTGTCGAGGAAGGGCAGGCCGAACACCCGCTGCGACCAGACGACCGCCTCGGCGTTGAGCGGCTCGCCGACGCTGGCCAGATGACGCAGCGACGACAGGTCGAATTTCGTGATGATTGCGTCGCCGGCTTTCATCAGCGAGCGAATGGCGGTCGGGGCCGAATACCAGACGGTCACGCGATGCTTTTCGATGAAGCGATACCAGGCCTCGGCCGAGAACCCGGAATCCAGCACGCACTGAGTCGCCCCCAGGCTCCAGGGTCCGATGATGCCATAGGAAGTCCCGGTTACCCAGCCGGGATCGGCGGTGCACCAGAAGATATCCTCCGCATGAAGATCGAGG
>CAZPEV010000247.1:0-2925 GCA_964585635.1 uncultured Ignavibacteriales bacterium | reverse complement strand
GGCCGGAATGACGATCGATCCGCCCAGAATGACCTCCGCAAATTCATTAGTACTGGTGGCCGTGAGTCCCGAAAGCGCCACGTCATCGCTCTTCCGCAAATAACTGGAGTAGGTAAGAATGACCCCCATGCCCAGCGAGAGGGTGAAGAATATTTGTCCCGCGGCCGCCAACCAGACGCGCGGTGACTTCAGCGCCGAAAAATCCGGGTTCCAGAGAAAACCCAACCCATTAAATGAACTCCAGTCGGGATGCGCCGGATTGGGGGCGAACAGGGTCAGCACACGAATCGCCAGTAGGATTCCAAAGATAAGGAGAATCGGCAGGGCGATATTGCAGAACTTTTCGATTCCACCTTTAATCCCGAAGTACGTTACCGCGATGTTGGCGGCGAAGGTGATGAGAAAGAAGATGACGGCCGGACCCATGCCGGAAAAGAAGCCGTTCTGCTCCAGTCCCTGAAATCCAGAGAGAAATGGTCGCAACTGCCCCGTCTGGCCGGCCTGGGTCAGGGTTCCCGTCAACGAGTAGTAACTGTAGGCCAACGTCCAGGATTCGATATAGACGTAGTACATGAATATGATCAATGGCCCCATAATGCCCAGGACGCCGACATACTTCATGGCCCGATTGTTCTGCCACAGGGCCTGGAATATCCCCGGAACGGAAGAATGCCCGTACCCGCCGCCGAAGCGCCCCGCCGTCCACTCCACCCACATCATCGGCAGGCCTATAAACAGCAGCGCCAACAGGTATGGAATCATGAAAGCGCCGCCGCCGTTCTGGGCCGCCTGTACCGGAAAGCGCAGGAAATTTCCCAGCCCCACGGCCGATCCGGCCACGGCCATGATCACGCCCAGCTTGGTTCCCCATCGCTCCCTGCCCTGTGCCATATTTGCCTCATGCGCCTGCGTCGGAGGGCCACTCTGAGAACCGATTGTCGTCTCCTGAGCGATCCCCGGCCCACCCCGACGACGAATCCCCGGTTGATGATGCATTCTAGAAGCCACCCCCCATATTGTCAAGGAAAACCTGTCTCGGCCGGCGGGGTCGTTTTTGGTTGACGCCCCCCTCATTCGCCCGTATATAGAATACAGTTGACTGAGAAGAATAGCAGGAAGGAGTCATTCCGTATGCGGCAGACACTACGCGTCCTCGCACTTATTGTCGTGCTTAGCGGGAGCGCCTCGGCCCAATACCTGGGCCAGATGTGCCCGGCCAGCGTCTTGCCGACCGCCACCGGCAAAATGGGAGGATACCTGATCGTGGCCGAGCATGCCACGGCCGCGGCCGGATCGCTGCGCTATGGATTTAACGATTATTTGGAGGGACGGGCTCGCCTTGGTCTCATCGATCCTGAGGCCTCAAATATGGGGATTATCTTCGGCGCCGATCTCAAGTACCTGCTCTGGAAATACAACCAATCGGGGAATCCGATCGATCTTTCGCTGGGCGGTGCGCTGGAGTATGCCGGTTACGAGCATGGCAGCGTGCTTGGCCTGGGCGGTTCGATCATCGGTTCCCTGCCGTTCCAGTTGGAAAACAATCGTAGCATCGAACCGTACGCCCGCCTTGGCTTGCGCGTCCAGAAAGAGGACGTGGGCGACGCCTCCGACTCGCACCTGAAAATCGGCCTCAATGTCGGCGCCCTCTTTTCCGTTACGCCGTTGATTGATTTCACCGTGGAACTGCAGGCCGACGACGAAATGGCTGTCATGGCCGGGGTTGATCTGGTCGCTTTCTAGCCGGTTGGACGGTCGGGATATGAACCTACCCATATCGAATAAGGGTTGATTGCCCTCATAGGATAACATGAATGCCGCACAGGCTCTTGTCTTGGGAATCGTGCAAGGGCTGACCGAGTTCCTGCCGATCTCATCATCCGCCCACCTCGTCCTCACCGAGACCCTTCTGGGGTTGAAGATGCCCGGAGTCAGTTTTGAAGTATGGCTCCATTTTGGTACTCTGGTGGCGGTTCTGATCTATTTTCGCGCCGAGCTGCTGGCCATGGCCACGGCCGTCCTGCAGCCGTCATCGGGCGAAGCTTCCGACCGCACCCTGTTCTGGTCGCTGGTCATCGGGACCGTGCCGGCGGTGTTGATCGGGTTCACCCTGAAATCAGCCATCGAGGTGGCCTTTGCCTCGCCTCGATTCGCGGCCGCCATGCTACTGGTGACCGGAATCATATTGTTACTGTCGGTTCTGGCCCGCAACCGGAACCGCCCCGTCAGCATCCTTCGTGGATTGCTTATCGGCGTGGCCCAGGCGATTGCGATTCTTCCCGGCATCTCGCGGTCCGGCTCCACCATCTCTATGGGCATGTTCCTGGGAATGGAGCCGGCCGGCACCGCGCAATTTTCATTTCTCCTCTCCATTCCGGCCATCGGCGGCGCTTTCATACTGGACATGGCATCCGTCAAGGGGCAGTTTCTGCCGGCCGGCGGCGCCGGGGTATATTTGCTCGGGGCGGCGGTGTCGTTTCTGTTTGGCTTGATCTCGATACATTACCTGTTGAAAATAATGCGAAAAGGGAAGTTCTTTATCTTTGGCCTTTACTGCCTGGCCGTTGGCACAGTTGCGCTCATCCTGCTGGATCAATGATATGAAGAGCATCGCCGTCATACGCCTGGGCCGATTGGGGGACGTGGTCCTGACCGGCCCGACCATCAAGAACCTGCGCTTTCTCTATCCCGACGCGCGAATCGTCTATGTCACTCGCGGCCGGTATGCGCCGCTGGCTCAGATGTTGGCCGGTGTCGACGAAGTCCTGACCTTCCCCGACGACGGCAGCTATTTCGACCTGATGCGGCTTTCGAGAGCCCTCGATAGACAGAGCCCCGATCTGGTGGTCGACCTCCACAAAAACTTCCGGTCATTTCATCTGGCTGCTATGACCAAAGCGCAGTACAAAGTCGTCTACCACAAGC
>CAZPEV010000246.1:0-2932 GCA_964585635.1 uncultured Ignavibacteriales bacterium | reverse complement strand
TGGCGCATGAGGGCGTGCAGCAAGCACAAATGATCAAGATTGCCACGTCGTCCCGCCTGTGGCGGGACTCCTCGCAATGACGAATTTGAGGTTTTTCAACATGCCCGAAATGATGGATCACCCAGCCTATCCGGGCGGATGTGGACCCGCCGCGGCGGGCCGCGCACAGCATGACGAGTTTATGGTTCTCAACAGGCGCTAAATGATGGGGCGCCCAGGCAAGCACAAAGCCCATCATAAATGATGGGCCATCGAGTTGTCAACCCTCTATCTTTGTCTCCCGCAGGCAGCGCGCCGCGTCCTCGGGCGCCACGCTGTTGATATAGATCCCCGACCCCATCTCGAACCCGGCCGGAGTCGATATCTTCGGGATAATCACCATGTACCAGTGCAGATGGCGGGTGTCGTCATCGCCGATCGCCGCCGAGCGGATGATGTAGTTATAATCCGGATTTCCCAGGCAATGGTAGAGCCGCGCCAGGACCAGGCGCAACACCGCCGCCATGTCGGTCAGTTCATCGTCGCGCACCGAGATGAAGCTGGCCATGTGGCGCTTGGGGTAGATGCGGGTCTCATAGGGCGAGCGGGCGGCGAAGGGGCAGAAGGCGACGAAGTGATCGGTCTCGACAAGGATCCGGACCTGCTGGCGGATTTCCTCGCGCATCATGTCGCAATAGACGCACGAGCCATGCTGATCGTAATACATCACCGCCTGCTCCCAGGGATAGCGCACATGCGGCGGCACGATCGGCGTGGCGATGATCTGCGAATGGGGATGCTCCAGGGAGGTTCCCGCGCGCGCGCCATGGTTGCGGAAGATCGTCACCAGATTGACCTTGTCGTTGCGGCTGATAGCAGCCTGGCGCTGGCGGTAGGTGCGCAGGATCGCCGCCATGTCATCAACCGCCATCGTGGCCGGTGTTTGATTATGCAGGGGATGCTCGATAATCACCTCGGCGATTCCAAATCCCGCCACCGAAAGAAACGATCCGACCAGGCTGCGGGCGGTGTCCAGGGTCGGCTGCAGGGCGGCGAATTTATTCGGCACCACCCGCACCTGCCAGTCGCCGTTGCGCCGGAGAACATAGACCGGCTCGGTGGTCAGGGCCTCATTCCCCCGGCAGAAGGGACAATCATTCTTATAGGGGGACAAGGGCGGGCGGGGGGCCTGATCCTTGGCAAAGTCGTTGGGACGTTTGGCCCGCCCCGCGGCCAAAATCACCCATTCCTTGGTAGCCAGGTTCTGACGAAATTCCGGCATGGCGCCTCCGTGAGCATTTCATGTCCTTGTAAAGGTTAAGCATACGGAGTTTATGGGCGGCGGTCAATCCGGTAATGGGGGGGCGCGGCGCCCAAAGCGGGCGCAAAAAAGGCTTTACTTCGACCGACTAAAAAGATACATTTATTGGCTATATCGGAAGGCAATTGATATGAAGTTCAACCAGCTTAAAGACAACTTTTCGTGGACCGACCTGGAAAAGGGAATCCTCCGCTTTTGGGATGAAAACGGCATCTTCCAGAAATCGATCCACCAGGCCGCCGGTCGCCAGCCGTTCATTTTCTTCGAGGGTCCGCCGACCGCCAATGGCCGCCCGGGAATTCATCATGTCATCTCCCGCACGATCAAGGACCTCGTTTGCCGTTATAAGACCATGCAAGGCTTTCAGGTAGACCGAAAGGCGGGATGGGACACGCATGGCCTTCCGGTCGAGGTCGAGGTCGAAAAAAGGCTCGGTCTGGACTCCAAGCAGAAGATCAATGAATTCGGCGTGGCCGCATTCAATGCCGAATGCCGCAAGTCGGTCTTCACCTATAAGAAGGACTGGGATGAGATCACGAGGCGGATCGGGTACTGGCTCGATCTCGACGGGGCCTATATCACCCTCGAAAACGATTATATCGAGACCGTTTGGTATATCCTGGCGAACTTCTTTGACCGGGGCTTGATCTATCGGGGTCACAAGATTGTTCCGTTTTGCCCGCGGTGCGAAACCACCTTGTCGTCGCATGAGGTCTCTCAGGCGTACGCGGATGTCAGCGACCCGTCGGTTTTCGTCCGGATGAAAGCGCTCGATGGCGATTTTTCCTATTTGGTCTGGACGACGACACCGTGGACGTTGCCATCAAATGCCGCCATTTGCCTCCATCCCGACCAGACCTATGTGCGGGTCAAATATAAAGGTGAGGAGGTAGTCCTGGCCGAGGAGCTGGCGTCCCGTGTCCTGGGAGCGGAATACGAGGTTCTCGACCGTAAACCCGGCTCGGAATACGCCCGCCGGAAGTACCGGCCCCTGTTCGAAATCTTCGCCGACCAGGCCGAAAACGCCTTTTATGTGGTCAACGCCGATTTTGTCACGATGGAGGATGGCACCGGGATCGTGCATATCGCCCCCGGCTACGGCGCCGATGACTATCAGATCGGGAAGGAATACGGCCTGCCGGTACTTCAGGCGATCCATGAGAACGGCCATTTCAAGGACAACACCGGCTGGCTGGCCGGTAAGTTCGTCAAGGACGCCGACCCGGAGATAATCGCCGATCTCAAGAAGCGGGGCTTGTTGCTTCGGGCCACGACCTATACCCACAGTTATCCGTTATGCTGGCGCTGCGACACTCCCCTGCTCTATTTGGCCCGCAAATCGTGGTATATCAAGACGACGCAATTTCGCGACAAGCTTTTGGAATACAATCGCCGGATCAACTGGTACCCGCCCGAGATCGGCTCCGGCCGGTTCGGCGAATGGCTTGAAAATAATGTCGACTGGGCGCTGTCGCGCGAACGGTTCTGGGGCACGCCGCTGCCGATTTGGATCTGCCAGGCCTGCGATCATCGGATAGCGGTCGGTTCGGTGGCGCAGTTGCGTCAGATGGGCGTTAACGTCCCGGCCGACCTCGATCTGCACAAGCCGTTTATTGACGAAATCGAGCTTGT
>CAZPEV010000245.1:0-3006 GCA_964585635.1 uncultured Ignavibacteriales bacterium | reverse complement strand
TCGACGTCGGCGGAATGCAGCATGACCGGAGTGTGTTTGTACACAAAGCGATAACGGGCCTCGCTTTCCCGAAGGATCTCATAGGCCCGCGTCCGCTCCGTAATATTTTCAAAGGCCACGCCCAGACGGCCGGCTGGCATGCGAAAGGCCCGGATACGAAAAACACAATTGATGCGGGCGTCCTGATACGGGAAATTGTCGGTGGCATACGTTTGACCGGTATTCATGACCCGGATGAATTCGTCGAGCAATCCGGCCTCGCGCGCCTGCGTCCAAATCCGGCAGATGTCGTCGCCGATATGATGGCCGATCCGCAAACCGCTCAATTCCTCGGCTTCCGGATTGCCGGTGATCAATAGGAATCTATCCGGCGGTTCGAACCTGTAGATTTGCAGCCCGGAAGGAATGGAGGCAACGATGTCGGCCGAGGTCTGTAGCGATTCACGCAGGGCCTCCGCGGCCTGCTGCCGCTCGGTGACGTCGCGGGCGCTGCCGCACAAGCCGACGACCGCGCCGGTGTCGTCCCTCATCGGCACGATGATGACATCGAAAATATACGGTGTCGAGCGAAGCGTCACCATCATTCCCTTCCGGATGGTCTCGCCCCCCAAGACGCGGCGTTCGGCGGCATCAAGCTCTTCGATCAATTCCGCGCCGAAAAGACTGCTGGAGGTTTGGCCTAGCAATTGGTGGGCCGGAAGACCGATCAGTCGTTCCATAGTTGGATTAATATGCACGTACCGGAGCTGGCGATCCTTGATGAATACAAGGTCGGGAGCGCTGTCGAAAACGGCGCGGAACCGCTGTTCACTCTCCTTGAGCGCCTGCTCCGATTGCAGTCGCGCCGTAATATCTGTCAATATGCACACCGTATGCAAGAATCGTCCCTGGTCGTCATGAGCGATGCGGCCTTCGACTGAGACGATGATGTGTGCCCCATCCTTCCTCACCAGCGTGGCGACGGCATTGCTGATTCGTCCTTCGGCCTTGAAACGTTCAAAATTCCGGCGAAAGCGCTCGCCGTTCCTTATCTCCACAAACTCACCGAACCATCGCCCGATCACTTCTTCCTGAGAGTAGCCCAACATCTCCAGCCAAGCCCGATTCACCTCCCGCAGAATCCCCCGTTCGTCAAGTGACTGATGAGCCAGCGGAGCGTCCTCGTACAACTGACGAAACTTCCGTTCGCTCTCCCGCAGCATTCGTTCATTGCGAAGATGCCGGCGACTGATCCGCAGCAGTGTGATAAAGCCGGCCAGGCTGGCTCCCAGCCAGACAATCGTCGTCCAGGCGATGTAGTGCGACTGCTGCCCCAGTTCGGAATAGAAAAGGGCGTGAATGAGCTCCCCACAGGAAGCGGATTCATGCGCCATATCATCCATTAACCGAGTGATGGAACCTTGGACGGCCGCATCATCGATTCCGGAACCGGCGGAGAAAAGCGCCCTGGTCTGGACGACTTTTTGCTTTAGCCGCGATAGGTCGTCGACCGCGGCCCGATACTGAGGCGACCGGATACGAAGAATTGACGGCATGGTGATGGTCGCCAAGGCTCCGTCGATCGATATTGTCGCTTGCGCCAAAATCTGCGACGCCGTCTCGGCATGCTTGGGGTCAGGATCGCTTTTCGCCTCGCCGTACAAGAGGCGACTGGCCGACAACTCCGCGGTGATTTGATGAGCCTGGCGAATTAGGGGATCATAGCTGCTGATTGTTTTTTGCCACGACCAATTCACTGCCGCCAATTGGATCATAAGCAACAGCCCAACCGCAGCCGCGAAAACGATTGCCGCCTGAATGAAGTACGGCTTTCTGATAAGGGCAGGCCCATTCATAGATATTAGATTTATCGGCAAGGGGAACCGAAGCTTGATGGACGACGGTGACTTATATCAAGACAACATTTGTCTGATTATTGAATTATTATCCGAACGCGGATAAGAAAAATGGGCGTTGCGGCATAGGTTATGTCTGGCCGGCTCGGCGGGGATCGTTCCAGGGATGATCTGCGGTCCCGGCGCGATGATTGGCGGCCCGGGCCGCCACGAAGAGAAAGTCCGATAAACGGTTAAGAAATACCGCGACCTGCCGGTGAATCGGCTCGGCAATAATCAGCGCAACCGTCCATCGTTCGGCTCGGCGGCAGATGGTCCGCGCCAAGTGAAGATAAGCCGCCGCCGGTACGCCGCCCGGGATAATGAACTGCTTCAGCGGGGGGAGGGTCTGTTCCAGCCGGTCGATGGCCTGCTCGAGGAAGACCACCTCGTCCGGGCCGATGCGCGGAATGGCCGTCGGCTTGTCGCCTGGGGTGGCCAGGTCGGAGCCAACGACAAAGAGTTGGTGCTGAATCGTTTCGAGGATGCCGTTCAATTCGTCGTCAAGGGGGCAGGTCCGAACTACACCCAACAAGGCGTTGCATTCATCGACGGTGCCATAGGCATGAATCCGGACGGCGTCTTTGGAGATTCGCCTGCCGCCCCATAGCCCGGTCTCGCCCGAATCCCCTGTCCGCGTGTAAATCTTCATAAGGCGTCTCCCCTGGGGAAAAAACAGGTTACGATCAGACGTAACATGCCATTTCCGGAGGAGGTTGTCAACGAGATATCGGTCCATATTCCATTCGTCGAACGCGCCCCCCGATTTCTACTGACAGCAGATCGGGACGGCGTTCCGGAAGATGAGATTGACGATATGGATGGCGTCACCGATATCCATGGCGCCGTCGCAATTGACGTCGCCGGATTGCATGGGCGGCGGCGAACCGCCGCGGAAAAGGAAATTGACAATCATGATGGCATCGCCTATGTCGACTGACTCTCGCGCGACCGACAAGGCCAGCGCGGTCGGCGCGTTGGTCACCTGATCGGAGTCGTCGCGGGCGTATACCCCAAGATAGCTGCGGCCGCAGTCCTCGGCCGTCCAGCGGATGATAATCGCCCGCGTGTAGCTTCTGACCCCCGGTGGAAAGGCCGTGCTCATGATAACGGTGTCGCGACCGGGACGATC
>CAZPEV010000244.1:0-3013 GCA_964585635.1 uncultured Ignavibacteriales bacterium | reverse complement strand
TTCTGAAAGGCTAACATGGATAGGAACCTGGCCCTTGAGATCGTACGAGTAACCGAAGCGGCGGCGTTGAGTTGCGCCCATTGGATGGGTAAGGGAGACGCCCACAACGCCGACCAAGCGGCGGTCAATGCCATGCGGCGGGCCTTCGACTCGATTCGTTTCGACGGCACCGTCGTGATCGGCGAGGGGGAGCGGGACGAGGCCCCGATGCTATTCATCGGCGAGAAGGTAGGCTCCGGGGGCGCCCCGGAAGTCGATATTGCCCTTGATCCTTTGGAATGCACCAACTCCGTCGCCAACGGCCGCCCCAACGCTTTGGCGGTTATAGCCCTGGCCCCCAAGGGGTGTTTTCTGCACGCTCCCGACACCTATATGGAAAAGATTGCCGTCGGCCCGAAGGCGGCCGGCGCCATCGACCTGAACAAGCCGGTTGAGGCTAACGTCCATGATGTAGCCGACGCCCTGGGACTGAGAGTCGAGAGCCTGACGGTCGTGATTTTGGAGCGCGACCGTCACAACGACCTCATCGCCCGGGTGCGGTCGACCGGCGCCCGGATCCACCTTATCCCCGACGGCGACGTGGCGGCGGCCATCGCCACCGCTCTGCCGGATACCGGCATCGACCTGCTGATGGGAACCGGCGGCGCTCCGGAAGGGGTGTTGGCGGCAGCGGCCTTGCGTTGCGTCGGCGGAGCTATGCAGGGCCGGCTCCGGTTCCGCAACCAGAATGAGATCGTACGGGCCAAGGCGATGGGGATCGAGGACCTCGACGCAATCCTCAACCTGGACGATCTGGCCAAAGGGGACGCGGTCATGTTTTGCGCCACCGGCGTTACCAACGGCGACATGCTCAAGGGTGTCCGCTTTTTCGGTGGCGGCGCCTGGACGCATTCCCTGGTTATGCGGGCCAGGACCGGCACTATCAGATTTATCGAAACTCAACACTTCTTTGACCGCAAGCCGATCTACTGAGGCTTGCGGCGCAGAAGAAACAGGAGGTAGTCATGAAAACGAGAGTCGCTGCCCGGCACTTCGAACTCACCCCGGAAATCAGAGACCACGCGGAAGAAAGCTTTGCCTCCCTGGAGAGATACTTTGATCAGATCATATCGTGCGAGTTGACCCTGGACGTCGAAAAGCACCGCAAGCTGGCCGAATTGCAGGTCAAGGTCCATGGCCAGGTGCTCACGGCGACGGAACAGTCGGACGACATGTACGTGACGATTGAGGGGGCTTTTGACAAGGCGCGCGCACAACTCAAGAAATACAAGGGCAAGCTAAAAAATAAAAATCCCAAGCGGGTGACGGCGATCGAAAGCGGTGTCGCCAAACCTGAAACCGACGCTGACGCGGTCGACTACTGAGGAGGCCGGAGGTGCCGGAGATTACGGTCGAACAAGCCTATCGTGATCGCAAGGATCATCTGATGTTGAGCCTCCTGAATTCCGAGGAGGGACTGAAGAAGAAAATCCAAAGCGCCGAAATCCATCGCCCGGGGCTGGCCCTGGGCGGCTTCCTGGACCGCTTCCCCAGCCAGCGGACTCAGATCCTGGGCGAGACGGAGATGGCCTATATCTCCAGTCTGCCCAAAGAGCGCCTGGTCATGATTTTGGAAGGGATATTCTCGTTCGATATTCCCTGGATCATCATCTCTAAAGGGATTATGCCGCCGACCGAATTTCTGGCAATGGCCGACCGCAAGAAGACGGCCGTCTTCGGATCGCGTCTCTCGACGACCGAAGTGGTCAGCCGCCTGTCAATGTTTCTCGACAACTATTTCGCCCCCTCGATCACCGTCCATGGCACCTTGGTGGACGTCTATGGCGTCGGGTTGCTGTACACCGGCAAGTCGGGCGTGGGCAAGTCGGAGTGCGCTCTCGATCTGATCGAGCGCGGGCATCGTCTGGTGGCCGACGACGTTATCAAGATCACGCGGAAATCCTCCAGCTTCATCGTCGGCACCTCATCCGAGCTGTTGGGGCAGCACATGGAGGTCCGCGGCATCGGAATTATCGACATCGAGGCGTTGTTCGGCATCCGGGCGATCCGGATTCAGAAGCGAATCGAGGTTGAGGTGCGCCTGCAGTACTGGGAGGATACGGCCCAGTATGAGCGGTTGGGGATCGAGGACAAGTACACGACCATTCTGGGGGTCGAAATCCCGCTGGTGGTCATTCCGGTCTCCCCCGGCAAAAACATCACCGTTATCTCCGAGGTGATCGCCATGAATCACATGCTGAAGGTGTACGGCGAGCATTCGGCGCAGGATTTGTCGCGGCGGCTGACGGAGCGGCTGGCGCGTGCCGGCAACATCCAGGATTACATCGAGTCGGATTTCGAGTAGATGTTATAGAGATTAACAGAATTAATTATTGACTGCATCAAATCCTTACGCATTATTTCTGTAGAGAATCCGGCGCGCATGCCCTCCTTTGCCGCCGGTCGAAGGAGGTATAGCTATGGAGTTGACAGAATTCACTATCCGTGTCATATTTCTATTTCTACCTGGCATAATTGCAAATATTGTGCTCCAGTATCTTACAGTTGGTAGGAATAGTCAGCCATTCTATTTTGTCCTGTATTCGCTCGTGCTGGGCCCGATATCGTATTTGGGATATGCATTTATTGTCAAACTTCTAATCTTGCTAAATGTTCCCATGGGAAAAATGGAAAGTCAATTCCTTACACTGCTATTCAGTACAGGTGGAGTTCCAGATCCACAAGAACTCTTTTGGGTCAGCATTACCGCGGTCGTGGTGGGGGCAGTCATAGCATTGATCATCAATAGGAAATTTCTGATGCGGCTTGCACAGCGGATCGGCATTACCAATAAATTCGCCGAGGTCGACGTTTGGGATTACATTTTCAATTCAGGTAGTCCAATGGAATGGGTGACTGTTCGAGACATAAAGAACGGACTCGTTTACACTGGTTGGGTGGAGGCATTTTCAGACTCACATAGATATCCCCGGCTAAAGCCGGGGTTCTTTTGGCTTACGCCAAGCGCTTCGCG
>CAZPEV010000243.1:0-3015 GCA_964585635.1 uncultured Ignavibacteriales bacterium | reverse complement strand
CCCTCTCTTTTTGCCCTCCAAAATCCAAATCTACACAAAAGAATTTACACTACCTACGGTTCGTGTAATATTTGCATAGGTTTCCCGCAAAGAGCTGGTTTTTCCAGCCTGCTCGCGTATATGATCAAAATGGGTCTCGTGCGAACTGTCACCCTGGATCTTGCCCTCTCCCTCACCCTCAGCTCTTTGGTCTTCGCTTAAGCGCGCCCCCGGCGGAAGATTTCTGTTGGCAGGGGAAAAACGGGCCCGTATATTATCCGAGATTATCAACGGTGAGGCACACGACACTGATGAAGGTTATCATTCCGGCCGCCGGAATCGGCGCGCGACTCTGGCCGCATACGCACACGCTTCCCAAAGCGCTGCTTCATGTCGCCGGCAAGCCGATCCTGGCGCATATCCTCGATACCGTGGCGGCGCTAAGGCCGGCCGAGACGATCATCGTTACCGGCTTTCTGGGAAATAAGGTGCGCGACTATGTCAGCGCTCATTACGATCTGCCGACCAGATTCGTGCACCAGGAGGAACTGCTCGGCCTGGGGTACGCCGTCCGGCTGGCCCTGGAGGGGGGCGACGGCGGTCCGGTGTTGATCATTCTCGGCGACACCATTGTGGAGACCGACCTGAGGCTTATGGTCGCCTCGGGCGGCAATCTGCTGGGCCTGACGCCGGTCGAGGACCCCAAACGATTCGGAATCGCCGAGGTAACCAACGGCAACGTCACCCGCGTGATCGAGAAGCCGCCGCAGCCGACGTCGAATCAGGCCATCATCGGCCTCTACTATATCAGCGACACCACGGTTCTGAAGGAGGAGCTTGATCGCCTGATGACGGAGGGCATTCGAAGCGGCGGCGAGGTGGAGCTGACCGACGCCCTGCAGGGAATGATCGGGCGCGGCCTGACGATCAAGGCCTACCCGGTCGACGGCTGGTATGACTGCGGCCAGCGCGAGACCCTGATCGCCACCAACCGCCACCTGCTGGCAAAGATGTCGCCGCCCAATTCCATTCCCGGCTCGATCGTGGTCGCGCCCTCCTATATCGCTCCGACCGCCAGGATCGAGGGATCGGTGATCGGCCCCTATGTGTCGGTGTCGGACCGGGCGGTCATCATCAATGCCATTATCACGAATTCCATCGTGGGCTACGAGGCGGAGGTGCGCGACGCCCTGCTGACCAACTCGCTGATCGGGCATCACGCGGTGGTGACGGGCGGGTTTCGCGCCCTGAACGTCGGAGACTCATCCGAAATAGAGCACTTTTGACGCGAACTTTCACAGCCATGAGGTCATACTATGAAAGCGGCTAATTTTCTCTTTACGTCGGAGTCGGTGACCGAGGGACATCCCGACAAGATCTGCGATCAGATTTCCGACGGCGTCCTGGACGCCGTCCTGCAGGAGGACATCAGGGGGCGCGTGGCGTGCGAATCATTTATCACGGTCGGCCTGGTGATGGTCGGCGGCGAAATCACCACGGCCGGATATGTCGACATTCAGAAACTGATTCGCGGCATACTGAAAGAGATCGGCTACACCGATCCAAGGTTTGGGTTTTCGCACGAGGGGTGCGCTATCCTGAACGCCATCGGGTCGCAGTCGCCCGATATCGCCCAGGGGGTCGACACCGGCGGCGCCGGCGACCAGGGTCTGATGTCCGGATACGCCTGCCGGGAAACGAAGGAATTGATGCCGATGCCGATCATGCTGGCCCACAAGCTGTGCCGGCGTCTGGCCGAGGTCCGCCGGAAAAAGATCCTGGGATACATCTATCCCGACGGCAAGTCGCAAGTGACGGTGCAGTACGTCGACGGCAAACCGGCCCGAGTCGACGCCGTGGTTATCGCCGCCCAGCATGGCCCGGAAATCCTCGATGCCTCAGGGCATCATATTACCGAAAAAGCCCGACAGGAAATCATTGAGGCCGTCGTCAAACCGATCATTCCGGCCGCGATGCTGGATGATAAGACCAAGTATTTCGTCAACCCCACCGGCAAGTTTGTCATCGGCGGACCGCAATCGGATACCGGCATGACGGGACGCAAGATCATCGTCGACACCTATGGCGGCATGGCCTCGCACGGCGGCGGGGCGTTCTCCGGCAAGGACCCGACCAAGGTCGATCGGTCGGCCTCATACATGGCCCGCTATATCGCCAAGAACGTCGTGGCCTCCGGCCTGGCGGACAAGTGCTCGATACAATTGGCCTACGCCATCGGTGTGGCGGAGCCGGTGTCGGTTATGGTCTGGACCGATCATACCAACAAGGTTTCGGAAGAGCGGCTCTCGGCTCTCATTCGCAAACACTTCGAACTTACCCCGCGCGGGATCATCACGATGCTGGACCTGCTGCGCCCGATTTACCGCAAGACGGCCGCCTATGGTCACTTCGGACGCGACGAGGCCGAGTTCACCTGGGAAAAGACCGACAAGGCCAAAGACCTGGCCAAAGAAGCTTGAGCGGTGGGACGACCGCCGGAGGGCACGAGGAGTGGATATGGTCAAGTATGACATCAAGGATATGGCGCTGGCATCCGACGGCCAGCGGCGGATCGAATGGGCCGACGCGCGCATGCCGGTCCTGCAGGCGATCCGGCAGCGCTTTGCCAGGGAAAAACCGCTTGCGGGATATACCATCGGCGGCTGTTTGCACGTCACGACCGAAACGGCCAACTTGATGCGAACCCTGAAGGCCGGCGGCGCGACCGTGGCCCTGTGCGCCTCCAATCCGCTCTCGACTCAGGATGATGTCGCGGCGTCGCTGGTCAAGGATTACGGCATCGCCCTGTTCGCGATCAACGGCGAGGACAAAACCACCTATTACCGGCATATCCATCAAGTGCTCGATTTCAAGCCGCGGTTGACGATGGATGACGGCGCCGATTTGGTGTCGACGCTCCATGCTGATCGCAGAGAGCTGCTGCCGCAGATCATCGCCGGGACGGAGGAGACCACCACCGGCGTGATCCGCCTGCGGGCGATGGCCCGCGACGGCGCCCTGGCCTTCCCGATCATC
>CAZPEV010000242.1:0-3073 GCA_964585635.1 uncultured Ignavibacteriales bacterium | reverse complement strand
GCCTTCGCGCAACTGGTTCAGCCAGTCCTGCAAGACTTGGGTATGCCCTTCCGGGTTCGTGGTCAATGTCCGGTTCCTCCGTCACGACTGTCCTGCCTTCGGCCCGACGTCCAGAGCGCCGATCGCCAGCAGGAGCCGCATCTTTGACTTCCGTTTCGGGCCGAACTCGACCGCCCCCATTCTCGGGATCGTTATATACCGCTTGCCCAGCCACGGGAGCAGAATGGGAGAGATAATCAACAGCGAATAGCCGAACAGCCTGGAGATACCAACGATCTCCAGAATCGGGATACAGGCAACGATAAGGAAGAGCAGGCCGAACTGGATGTCGTAAATGCCGTCTTCGAATGTCGAGCGATAGGCCCGTCGTTCGATCTCTTTGAGAGAATCGGTAGTTTTCATGGCAGGCTACCTCCATCTATATGGTTATTTGCCATAACAATTACTTTGTGTCACAAACTATTTTACGATAGAATATCGACAATGTTTCGTGAAGTCAATGGATATTTTTCAGTATTTTGGACAATTATTTTCGCTTTGCGAAGCCGCAAGCTTTGCTGGTTGGTTCGGTCGGACCGATGCCACATGATTTGAACTAATTGGGGGACATGCGGTTATGAATATCGCCAAAGGAGAAAGGATGTCGTTGTCTGACGAATAACATGTTGACCTGCAATTACTTATATGGATGATCGAACTGCCGCCCCGGATTTGTATTTTGACGCAACCGGTAGCCCGCCCGCCCTGGCAAGTTGTGTCCGCGTCACTTGTTCGTCCGGTCACTTTCTCCCTTTGGAAACATCTCCGCGGCAGCGAAATCACTGGCCGCTCTGATCACTTGCCTAACGAAATCCAGGGTGCTCTTGAAATCGGCCTTGTCGGCGGGTTGACGAATGGAAACAGCCGGATTTGGCCGTCCATCCCACGTGCGATCGATCAAACCCGCCCACGACCGACCCAAATTGCGCTTGGCCCACTCGGCGCCGGCGCGCTTCGATCCGACCGCACCAGCGTGAAGGTCATGCAACATCCGACAGTAGCTCAAGACGATGAACGACTGATAGAACCGATTGTTGAATTGCCCCGGGTCCGCCAGAATTTTCCGCCCCCAATCATTTATGACCGCAAGTATCTCCCGACGCAAGACCTCAACAGGTATCGGCTCGATCAGCTCCGATGGCTTGGGGCCTGATAAGACGACACCTTTTTCACGCAGCGTCTGTCTGACGACCACGCTATTGCAGTGATTCGACCTGACGAGCTTACTGTGGCCGTTATCCAGATACCACAAGTCGCTGCCACTCCGGGTGTAATCGCGCAGGATGGCCTTGGGGAAGTAGGAGCCCTCCAAATGCTTTGCCCATTCCATAGCGAGGTCGAAGATACGTTTGTGCATGGATTGCAGGTTCTGGAGCTGCGAGTCTGAAACGTCGGCGTTGATTGCGATAACGAAGTCGCAATCGCTGTGCTCATCGAACCCTCCGACCGCGAACGATCCCTGCAGATAGGCTCCGACAAAGTTCTCACGAAGAATATTCTGCGTACTGCTCACAAGATCCTGCAGGACAATATCTAATTCAGGATAGGGTGTAACTGGATTCATATTCCTGTCTCTCACCGTTTCACTGGTATGCTTCTACCCATGACGATTGAATAGGGAAAACGTTGTATCTGCCTCGTGCCAGGGGGCATCTCGATAATACCTCGTGCCCGGCCAATGCCCGCATCTGACCGGTATCGTGGCATATGACTGATCGTACCGCGCACAATCATTCAAATGACGTCTGACAATTATAAATGATCTTTTTCAGCAAGGCCCAAAGATCCGGGCCACCCGCCGTCTGCTAATTACCCCTGGCGGTGTCGTTGGGCGCGTCGGAATCCGCCTGGGACGGTCGCGATCATCCTAAAATTCATACTTGGCGCCGATAACCGGCATGAGACTCCACTGGTACAACTCTTGCTGCTTCTTTTGAACTTCATTCCAGTAAAGATTCGCCAGGTTTTTTCGATTATAGGCATTCCAGACCGAGAAATAGATGATCAAGTTGGAATTTCTGAAATTGAAGCTCCGGTCGGCGCGCAGGTTGAGGGAGTGATAGGCCGGGTACCGGGATTCGTTGACCCGGGTCTCATCATACACGGAACGGTCGAGCGCCCGCGACGCTTCGATATTCAAAGGAGTATAGGGGGCACCGCCGGCATAGATCCACCGCAGGCTGTACTCCCATTTGGGGCTCGGCTTGTACCCGCCCTCGGCGCTGAATAGGAGGCGATTGTCGAAGCTCCGGTTGCGCCAAACACCGTTGAGATCGCGGTATTGCGAGCGGAACCAGGAGGCGCTCACCAGGCCATACAGCCGTTGTTTCAGTTTTTGCTGAACGGTGGCTTCGATGCCGTACGATCGCGCCCGGCCGTCGTCGCGCAGGTCGCGGTGGTAGTAGAAGTAGTTGGCGTAAATCATTTCGTCGATGATGAACATCTGCGGCTGGTTGACATCCAGCGGGAAATTCTTGTACCACTTGTAGTAGCTTTCGATCCGCAGCCGGGTGTTGTCGTTGAGCATATACTCCGTGCCGGCCACGTAGTGATAGGCTTGCGGGTCCTTGAGGCGACGATTCGATGTCTGTTGCGACAGGAGCACGAGCGGCACGGTCTGACTATAGATGCCGAAGGCGCCGGTGAGCGTGGTCCGATCGGACAGACGCCAGGAAAGGGCCGTTCGCGGCGAGAGGCTTGTGTGTCCGGTGTACTCGAAGTAGTCGGAGCGGATTCCCAGCGTCGCAGTCAACCGCTTCGTGGGACTGGCAATGTAGCTGATGAAACCACCCAGTTCGGGGGAGGTGATACGGTTGTCGACGACCAGCGTCGGAGTATGGCCGCCGAAGTAATCGGTGTAGGCCGCGGCGTAATAGTCGAAGTCGTCCAGCTGTTGCTTGAGCTCAGCGCCGAATTCCAGGCCGTGGTTGTCACTGATTCGATAGAAGTTGACGTTTCGTACATTCGCTGAACCGTTGAGATCGTTCTGGCGCACGAGTTCTTACCCGGTGCTGGTTTCAAAGTAATTGGCCTT
>CAZPEV010000241.1:0-3074 GCA_964585635.1 uncultured Ignavibacteriales bacterium | reverse complement strand
ACATACCCCTGCATAGCCTAAGGGCGGGGTCCTCCCCCGCCCTTTTCCTTTTGTCAGCTTCCCTTGCCAACAGATGTCCCCTTCAGCGCCGGCACCTTCCATACCTGGCGCTGATCCAAAAAGAGATTGACTTGCCCTCCCGTATCATCGTTTATATCATGGATGAGATCGTTGGCGATTCTTACGGTACTGCTGATCCTGACCGGGCCTCTTTTGGGACAAGACCAAACCGCAAATGCACCCACCCCGGCGGTGTCCGACAGTATCCTGACTTCCGGCCTCGATGAACTATTGTCCTGTCTGCTGCTGAACCGATCCGATTTCGCCTTTCGTGACGATTATACCGACCGGGACAGTTTTCGATTGGCCGTCGTCGACAGCCTGATGGCCCACCCGCTGGAGATGATCCCTTTCACCGAGCGCAGCGCGACTGTCCTGTCTCATTTTGATTCCCTGCCCAATGATCTGCTGGCTTTCTATGGTCGCTGTATCGGCCGCCGGGTGGCCCCGCCGTCGAATGAATTGTCGGCGACCGGGGCTCGATTTCCCTTGAAGCGGCTCCGCCGGCCGATAGCCGGGCCGCTGAGGTCGCTGGCGGACAGGCTCGACCGGTATCAGACGCATATCATCTCCATTTATCAGGAAATCATGTCCGGAGAGGCCGGGGGATTTATTCGCACCGGCTATAAGAAACTGATGCTGATGGATGTCGCCGACGTGAACCGGTCCGTGGAAGAACTTGATTCCCTGCAAAAAGCGGCCGAGGCTAACGCGCGTCGATTCGCGAAAATGGCGGTTGATATCCCCGCGGCTCCGCCGTTGGATCTGGCGTCTCTCTTTCAAGCCCTTGATTCGTTGCGGGCCATAGCCGCGACCGACCCGCAGTGGCGACAGCGGGTGGAACCCAACCGACCGCTGGCGGAGCAGGAAACCCCCTACGGTAAGATTGTCATCGGCGGCTTTGGGAACGATACCTATCGCGGCGACTATTTTATCATCATTGATCCCGGAGGAGACGACGCCTATTATCTGAGCTACGATATCGCCCATCCCCATCCGACTCTGATCGCCGATTTCAGCGGCGACGACGACTACCGGGCGGTAACCGATTTTGCCCTGGCCTGCGGCGCTTTCTCCTGCTCGATTCTGATCGACGACGACGGCGATGACGTCTATCGGGGGACGAATTTCTCGGTCGGGGCGGCATTCTTCGGTCTCGGCCTTCTTTGGGACAAGAAGGGGAATGATCATTACTTCGGCGATACCTTCACCCAGGGGGCCGGAACGTTCGGTCTGGGGATTCTGGTCGATTCGGATGGTTCCGACACCTACACCGGCAACCTTTATTGCCAGGGATTTGCCTTCGTGCGCGGGCTGGGCGGGATTATCGATTATCGTGGCAACGACACCTACACGGTTCAACCCAAGTATCAGGATATTCTCCGCTATGACGACCACTATCTCTCTCTATCGCAAGGATTCGCTTATGGCATCCGGCCGATTCTGTCGGGCGGGTTCGGGTTTATCGGCGATTTTGCCGGAAATGACGTCTACGTTTCGGACATTTTCGGCCAGGGCTCATCCTATTGGTGGTCCCTGGGGATGCTCTACGACCGGGCCGGCAACGACCAATACCTTTCCTACCAATACGCCCAGGGGGCGGGCGCCCATATGACGCTGGGGGTCCTCTGCGATGACGCCGGAAACGACGTCTATCGCTCGCATGGCGTCAGTCAGGGGTGTGGGCATGACTATTCCTGCGGCTGGCTGTTGGATCGGGGCGGCGATGACGTCTATTCGTCGTATGATCTATCCCAGGGAGCAGGGTCGGCCAACGGCTTCGGTATCCTTACCGACCTGTCCGGGACTGATGGGTATTATGTTTTCCGGAAAGTCAACTCCCAGGGGTACGGCAATCCCCGACGAGACTACGGATCGCTCGGCCTGTTCCTTGATATCGGCGGTGACGACCGCTACGATGGCAATGGATCAAACAACCATTTCTGGCGGACTGTCTCGAAGTGGGGCGGCGGACTTGACAAACCCGGGCCGGCGGCTCAAGCCGCGGGAGCGAAATAATGAATACCCGGGGAAAAGTAACTCTCCTTCTGGTGCTGATCATGGCGCCGGCCGTTTCGGCCCGGGCCGACCGTACGCTCAAGGCGAAAGTTGATTCGTTGTTTGTCATTGCCTCCTCCGGTGAATTAAAATTCCGCGACCTGGTCGGCCCGGCCGAGGATTCGCTTGCCGCTTTGGGCGTCGATGGGGAGCCGTACCTGATCGCCCGGCTCGGCACGACCGAAGCCCGCGAACGGGTGGCCCTGGAAAATATTTTCAAAAAAATCGGCCGACCGGCGGTGCCGCTCTTGAATCAGGCCTTGCAGGAAACCGATTCGCTCCAATTGTCGCGCGTGGCGTTGATGCTTGACCTCTTACCGGATACCTCATCGGTTTCGGGCCTCCTGGCGGTGATCAATCATCCGTTTTATTGGGTGCGGTATGAGGCCGTTCGGGCGCTGGGGTCGATTGGCGACCGGCGCGCGGTCGAGGCAATCCGGAAAGCGCTGGGCGATGGCGACGAACTGGTGAGGACGGTGGCGGCGGTGGCGGCCGGGAAGTTGAACGACTCAACGCTGGCGCTCGATCTGGCCGCGGCGCTGGATGATCCCTACTATGGGGTTCGAATGGCGGCGGGTGAGGAAATCAGGAAGCTGTCCTGTCCGGTCCGGCAGCGCGTCCTCCTTCCGCTGGCCGCCGGGTCATCATCGGGGATGGCGCGGATATCCGCGCTGGCGATCATGGCCGATGATAGTTGTGTCTATTCCTGGTTGCCGCCGCCGGTCGGCTTAAATGATTCCGATCCGGCGGTCGTGGCCTATGCCCTGAAGGCGGCGTTCAAGGCCGCCCCTGATTCCGTCATGGTCAGAATCAAGGCCATACCCGCGCCTGTCGAGAGCGTCTTCCTTCGCCAGACGATTGATGAATTGGCCGGCGCCTATGAAACAAAGACGGCTATACACCCTTGATCAATTCATAAGCCTGCCGCAGGATGCCCCCGCGACGCCGGAACACCT
>CAZPEV010000240.1:0-3099 GCA_964585635.1 uncultured Ignavibacteriales bacterium | reverse complement strand
CCCGGTGGAGATCACCATCGGCTTACCGGCGGCGGCGACTCTGCGAATGAGCATCAGGTCGGTGTTCTCAAATGAGGCGATTTTGAAGAGGGGGATGTCGAGCGACTCCAGAAACGACACGGCGGTATCATCGAAGGGGGTGGAAAAGCCGATCAGGCCATGCTGGCGGCAACGCTCCAGTATCGGCCGGTGCCACTCCCAGGGGAGGGCCGCCTTCTGGTACAATTGGTAGAGCGTTTGGCCGCGCCACAGGCTCTCGCCGTCGCAGATGGCAAATCCCTCACCGTCCCAATCGAGGGTCATGGTGTCGGCGGTGTAGGTCTGCAGCTTGACGGCATCGGCGCCGGCGGCGGCGGCGGCATCCACGATCGCCAAGGCCGTCTCAAGCGACCGGTTGTGGTTGCCGGACATCTCGGCGATGACAAACGGCGGATGCGTGGGGCCGATCCATCGGCCCCCGATGCAGATTCCGGAGTCGTCCATGACTTCCTGTTCGCCTTTCACGGTCGTATCATTGGTGTCCCGGCGACGGGCTGCGCCCGGCCGACGGTGCCACGGCTATCTTCTGCACCAGCGCCTCGACCCGCGGCCGCTCGCGCTTCAGCCAGCGTCCGGCCGTCATCGTGAAAAGGACGACGTCGACCAGGCGGCCGCTGCGAATCAATTGCTTGTCGCGGCGCCCGTTGTTGTCAAACCCGAGGCGGCGGAACAACCGCAGGCTGGGCTCGTTGAAATCGAGAACCTCGCCGGAAAGCGTCTGCCATCCCTCAACCATGAACGCCTGATTCAGCGCCAGGTAGCCCATGACGGTGCCGCTCCCACGGGGAAGATCGGGCCGACCCAGGTAAAACCCCCACAAGGCGCTTCCGGCGACGCGGTCGATCCCTCTGAAATTAACCACTCCCGCCGGTTGGCCGTCATATTCCATAATCAGGTACAGCCAGCGCGGGTCATCTTTGATCCGGTCGTACCAGCGGCGGTGCTCCTCGGGAGTAATGATATGGTCGGCATACATATTGAGCCGGACGCGATCAGAATTGCGCCATTGGCGGATTGTTTCCAGATCGATCTCCGCCAGCGGCCGCAGCCGGAAGAGGTCAACCGGCGGCATGGACAGGCTCCATCATGGCGGTGACGACCGGATGCATAGCCTCCGGCGGCAGCGGCCGTAGTAATCCCAGGGCCGCTTCACTCATGCTGCGAATCTGGGCGGGATTATCAATGGCCTTTTGAATTTGAGTCATCAGGCGAACCGGAGTCATTTCCTCGCGGCGACCGATATTCCTCAGGACGCCTCGCCGGTCGGCGGCGGCGATCAGATCGGTCTGATTGTCGGCCATGACCACGGCCAGTGAGGGAAGACCCAGGCAGCATCGCTCCCACGTCGTCGATCCGCCGCCGCCGACCGCCAGATCGGCCGCGGCCATCAAATCGGCCATATGTGATGCCTGATGGTAAACCGTCGCATAAGGCATGGTCGCGACGGCTGCGGTTATCTGATCATCATAGGCGTGGTTTTGCGAGACGACGACGTCAACCGCCAGATCGCGCTGGTCGAGGGAACCGATGGCTTCCAGGGTCATGCCGGTCAGATTGGTGGTGTCGGCGCCGCCGAAGGAAAGAAGAATTCGTCTGACACGGCCGTCTCGCACTCGGGCGGATTTTCGGGCATAACGGAACTCCCGGCGAAGCAGCAGGAACGATAATCCCAGCATCAACCGACAATGAGGCGGCGTCAAAGCATCGTAACGAGTGGCGGGACGGTCGGACAGGTTCTGATCCAGCAGCAGGTCGCAGTCGTGGGGTCGGTCGGCCAGATCATCGATGACCATTAGGTGATCGGCGCGGGGACGCAGACGACGTTCCCAGCGCTCATCCAGGTCATAATGATCGACCACCAGCCAGTCAAAATCAGGCAGCTCGGCAACGGCGACCAGGGTCTGAGCGGCATCACGCCCCTGGCCATGCTTCTGCCCCGCGCTCGTCTCCAACCGATCATGCTTTTCCACCGGCAGAATTAGGCAAGCATATCCTCGGTCATTAACCAGGCGGCTCAGAGATCCCGGAAGGTCGCGGCAGACGAAGGTGATTGATGCCCCTGTCTGATGCAACTCCTCGGCCAGAGTCAGGCAGCGCCCCAGGTGGCCGCTGCCGACGGTGAACGATGAATCGGCTCGAAACAGAACTCTCATACCCGCTTATGCCTCCTGTAGGCAAGCTACCTTTTATCCTGTGCCATGTCTATTAAAACTTGGCTCGCGCTGCTGTGTGGAGAAGGTCATGCTGCCCCCGGCCCAGGCATCCGAAATGATTACGACGAAGAGAATAGCGCCCGCGCCAGCTCCAGATCGTCCGGTTCGTCGATGTCGAGCGCGGCTATCCAGGGCAGGGGGAAATAGACATGTCCAGGGCCGTAAAAGGTGCCGGCCTCCTTTAGGGCGTCGGTCTGGGCAATCCAGATCGCACCGGTAGGGCAATAAAGCGGGGGCAAGTCCTGCGAGCGTGAAACGAGGGCGTCGGGGAAAAGGGGAGATGGTCGCATCCGATCATCCAGCCTGGCCGCCCACCAGGGATTGGTCGGGCCGAAGGTCGCGCAACTGATTTGAAACCGCGCCTGGCGCCGGGTGAAGTCAGCATACGCCTCAATAATGTGGTTCCCTTTTCGCAATGGACAGGTCGGCATCAACTGGACGACAATGGCATAGGTCTCATGCAGGATGTTCTCCACCTGCGCCAGCGCCGCGATGGTTGCGCTGCTGGACGTGGCTTGATCGTCGGCGCAGCGGTCGCGCCGAAAGGGTACCTCAAGGCCGCATCGCTCGGTGGCCGAGACAATGGCAGTATCATCGGTGCTGACCAGGATGCGATCGAACAAGGCCGACTGTCGGGCGGCCTCTATCGTCCAATAAAGCAGCGGGCGGCCATGGAAATCGACGATGTTCTTGCCGGGAATCCGCTTCGATCCGCCCCGGGCGGGGATGACGGCGATGCATTTCTTTTCTACCACACCGTCCAGCCTCCATCGACCACCAGGTTATGGCCGGTCATCCCGCCGGACGCGTCCGACAACAGGAACTCGACCGGCCCGGCGGCGTCGCC
>CAZPEV010000239.1:2853-3117 GCA_964585635.1 uncultured Ignavibacteriales bacterium | reverse complement strand
ATCGATAGGCGCGGAGGCGCTGGAGACAAAGAGTGATCAAATTGAATCATACAGCAGGAGATAATACCCCATCTAAGGAGAAACATATGCGAGGATTTTCACGCAGGAAGCTTTTAGCCATCCCCGCCGCTCTGGCAATGGTAATAGTCTTTGTCGGGCCGTCGGTGGTCATGGCGCAGGACGTCGCCAATGGTTCGGCTACGGCCACAGTGGTGACCCCTTTGACGGTGACGGCGACAAGCCCATTGGCCTTCGGGATTGTTT
>CAZPEV010000239.1:0-2843 GCA_964585635.1 uncultured Ignavibacteriales bacterium | reverse complement strand
GTCATTACCTGAGTTTCTGGCGACGGCTACTGGGGATGATCGGATGGTAGTTTCCTTTATCAACACCCTCGATATTGATACCGCCGGTGTCGGGGCGGGAGATCCGACCGGTTTCGTCGGCGGTTGGCAGGGCGAGGATCCGCATAATCCAATGGGCGTGGCAGGGGGAGAGCCGTGCTTGGGAGACGCGGGATATTGCTCCCTTTACCTCGGCGGCAAAGTAGTCCCGACTCTGGACCAGACGGCCGGGGCCTATACGGGTGACGTCATCCTCACCGTTGCCTATCAGGGAACTTAAGACGGGTTTTTCAGGAGTAAAAGATGCGAATCGATTTCCTAAAAAAGACTGGATTACTGAGTCTCGCCGTATTCGCGGCGCTGTCGGTCAACTCCGCCACCCTCATGGCACAGGATGTCGCCACCGGTTCGGTCACGGCCACGGTCGTAACGCCGTTGACCGTAACGGCCACCAGTCCCCTGGCGTTTGGCATAGTGTATCAGGGTGTACCCAAGTCGGTCGGCAAGAACTCGGCTGATGCCGCGGTCTTCGATATCGCGGGCCAGGCCAACGCCGACCTCCTGTTATATTTGTCGCTGCCCGAGTACCTGGGGACGGCCAGCGGCGATGACCGCATGACGGTGGTATTCCCGGATAACGTATGCGATATCGATACCGGTCTGGTGGCACAGCCCGGCGACCCGACATCGTTTGCAAGCGGTTGGCAAGGGGAGGATCCACATAATCTGATGGGTGTGGCCGGCGGCACGCCAAGCCTGGGTGACGCCGGATTCTGCGCCATTTACATCGGAGGCCGAGTCATCCCAACGCTGGACCAAACCGCCGGGAGTTATACGGCTGACATTATCTTGACAGTCGCGTATGACGGCACGTAATGTTTCGACGCAGACGGTGACGGACAAGCGTCACCGCAGATAGCCGCCTCTTCGGGATCGTCATGGACTGCCGATCCCGAGAGGCCAGTGCAGAAACCATAGAGCATAGGATGGCAGCCATGATAGGAATCAATGGCACCCGCAGCGTTCGATTGATGCGACGCCTTTGCCCGGGCGTTATTGCAGTAACCGCTCTTCTTCTGTTCCTGGCCGCAGATTTGGCGGCCGGAGTCCTGGTGGCACCAACCGTCGTTATTCTTTCAGACAAGGACCGTACCGGCCGGATAAGCGTCGAAAACCCGGGCACCAAATCCAAAGAGATTGAGATTTCCTTAGGCTTTGGATTGCCCGCGTCCGACAGCCTCGGCAAAGTGTCGATTATACTACAGGATTCCAACGTCACGGATCCTCGCTCGGCGATGGGCTGGATCAGCGCCTTTCCTCGCAAATTCCGTCTCGAGGCCAATGGCTCCCAGGTGGTGCGGCTGGTTGCTCGTCCCCCCAAAGATCTTGCGGCCGGTGAATATTGGGCTCAAATCGTGGTGAAATCCCAGGAAGGGGAGGCCTCATTTCCCCAGGATTCCGGTAACGGCGCCATAACGACCAAGATGAATATGATCATGAAGACGGTCATCGCCTTGAAGTACCGGACGGGCGATTTAACCGCTAAGCTGGAATTGACGGGGATGAACATCCGACAGATCGATTCGCAGGTGGTCGTCCTCTGTAATCTGTCCAACCAGGGGAATGTCTCGTACCTGGGAGTCCTGACCTGCCAGCTTCTGGACGCCGACAATCAGGAAATCAGTCTGCATAAGAGCAATCTGGCCGTCTATCGTGATCTGTGTCGGGGAATCAATCTTCCGCTCAAAGAAGGTGTTTTCAGAAGGCCCTATCATATCAACCTGCATATTACCGGGAAGGGACGGACCGACGTTCCGCGAGAAGATATGGTTTATGGAAATGAGTTGACCTTCACGGAGGTGGTGAAATAGAGACCCCGTGACCCCGTCGGGGGAATGAACATATGGAGATGTTCGGCTCAAAAAATAGCGACCCGTTCCGGGCGACGCTGGTTTCATTCCTGTTGGCGATCATGATTTCTATGGCGGCGCCGGCGGTCCCCCAAGACGGCCGTTTCGAAGAGATCGTCGTCAACTTCGACATTCCCAAGCTGATCAACACCGATATCAGTGTTCAATATGACGGGCAGACGATTTACCTGCCTCTCTTGGAGGTTTTTCGCCTTCTGGAGGCAAACTGCGTCCCTGACCATGAGGCCGGACGGATTCACGGATATATCGTTTCTCCACAGGATTCTTTTAGCATCGATCTCAAGCAGGGTTTGATAAGATCGCAGGGCACCGAATCCGTGCTTCCGCCGGACGAGTACTTGTACAATGGGAACGAGCTCTACCTCGACATCGACCTCATGGCCCGCCTCTTCAAATTAGTCATGCAGTTTGATTTCTCCAAGCTGCAAGTCAGCATGACTCTTAATCAGGAATTTCCGGCCTATCAAAAACTTAAGAGAAGACTTGCCCAGCAGAAATTATTGGATAAGAAGGAGGAAATCAAAGAGACCTACCCGCTGCCGTTTCATTATGAGTATCTCAATGGCGGCGTCGCCGACTGGATGATTTCCACCACCCCCCTGGGCAGCCGCCGGACTCACTATTTCAGCCTTGGCCTTGGCGGTATGCTTCTGGGAGGAGATATTACCGTCTCCGGCAACGGCGATACCAGAAACGGCGTCGATTCGAAACAGCTGCGGTACAACTGGCATTATTATCTTGACCATAATCGCTATTTGACTCAGGCGGAACTTGGCGCCGTATTTGCCGGGGGGATATTCTCGCGCCGCCTTGACGGCCTTCTATTGACCAATAAGCCGCAAGTACGACGTAAGTATTTCCAAACGATCAAACTGTCCGGGTACCTCAGTGAAG
>CAZPEV010000238.1:0-3231 GCA_964585635.1 uncultured Ignavibacteriales bacterium | reverse complement strand
CCTTGGGGCTGGTCATGATTCTGACCGGTGACGTCCTCTCGGGATTTGTCGGCAACGCCATCAATGCCACCATTTATTTCCCTTTTTATAAGGTAAAGACAACCCTCGCCCGTCTGGCCATGGTGGCCGACGACGTCGCGCAGCTGCGGGCGACAGTCGTGGAGACGTCCGCGCGCCTGCAGTTTTATAATGAAGCGATGGAGGAAAACCGGCGCCTGCGGGCGCTGATGGGGTTTGCCCCGCCGGTCGGCTTTAAAATCGTCCCGGCCGAGATTTTCGGCGTCTATGGGGCAGGAATGCCGAATACGGTGCTGATCAATCTGGGGGAGCGGCGGGCGGTCCGGGTGAATCAACCGGTGATTAATCGCAACGGCGTGGCCGGCCGTGTGGCCCAGGTCATGAAAGAATACTCGGTCGTCTACCTTCTTACGGAGCCGCGCTGCCGCTTGGCAGCCCGGATCAAGCGCAGCCGGGAACAAGGAATTGTCCGCTTCAGCATGAGCAAGGGGATGTACCTCGACAACATGCCGCGCCAAGGGGACGTGGTCGTCGGGGATACGATCATCACCTCGGGACTGGGGGGCATCTTTCCCGAGGGGCTGGTGATCGGAACGGTGCGAAGCGTCGAATGGCCCGAGCGGGAGTTTTTCTACGATATCCTGATCCAGCCGGCCGTCAACTTCAATGCCCTCGATGAGTTGTACGTCTTGGTGCCGGAGTACTGATGCGCTATCTTCCCTACCTGCTCTATTTATTAATTGTCGCCTGTGATCGGACTTTGCTCTCCGGCTGGTTATCCCTCGGGCCGGTTCAATTCAATTTGGCGCCGCTGTTGGTGCTGCTGGTGGCGCTACGCAAGCCGTATCTGGCGGCCCTGTGGTTTGGCTTCGTCGCCGGTCTCGTCTATGACGCCCCGGATCCAGCGCATTTGGGAATGCAATCGGTCATGCTGTGTCTGCTGGGAATCATCACCTCGCGGGCCAAGGATCGCGTCAACCTGGAGTCGACGATCAGCCGTATGCTCCTGGTCGTGATCGGCCTGATTATTCATGCCGTGCCACAGACACTCGTGTATGTCACCTCCGGGCCGAGCGAACCCGTCCGTCTTCTCTTGACCGTCGGTTTCCCGGGGGCACTCTACACCGCCCTCATCGGCTGGATTTATTTCATGGTCGAGTCGGGGCAATTGTCCTACCGCCGGCTGAGGTCGATGTTCTGATGACCAATCGTCGCCTGAGTCTTGAGGAAAGGTATCGCTTCGGAGCGGCAATTTGCGGCTTCTTCATCCTCTTGCTGCTGGGAAAGCTCCTGTTTCTGCAGACAATCCGCCACGAATCGCTTTACGGTCAATCGGAAGAAAATCGCATCCGGGTGCAGCCGGTGATTCCCAAGCGCGGCAAGATTCTTGACCGGGAACGGCGGGTTCTGGTAGATAATCGGGCCTCCTACACGCTCTCGGTGATTCCCGCCGAGGCCGCCCGGACGGGCACGATCGGCCGCCTGTCGACCCTGCTGGGCATCGACCGCGATCAGATCGAACGGCGGATCAAGAAAAATCAGAACGGGCGGTATCAGCCGGCCTTGGTAAAGCGGGACATCCCTTTCGACCGCGTGGCGGCGCTGGAAGAACAAAATGAGACCTTTCCCGGCGCCGTCTATACCAAAGATCAGGTGCGTCAGTATCTGGTCGGAATGGGAACCGAGTGCTTCACCGGCTATGTAGGGGAGGTGTCCCCAGAGGAAATGAAGCAGCTGGATCTGGCCATCTATCGCCCCGGTTCGGTCATCGGCAAGGCCGGCATCGAGAAATATTATGATCGCGGTTTGCGAGGGATCGAGGGAACGGAATATATCGAAATTGCGGCGTCGGGTCAGCTCCAGGGGGCGGTCGAGGATCGGGCGGAACTGCCGCCCGAGCCGGGCAGCGATCTGGTGCTGACCATCGACTTGGACATTCAGAAGGCAGCCAGCGAATCATTCGGCCAATTCTGTTGCGGCGCGGCGGTGGTGATCGATCCTCGCAACGGCGAGGTGCTGGCGTTGGTGTCCAATCCCCCTAATGACGCCAATCAATTTTCGACCGTTATGACGGACAGCGTTTGGAGAGGAATTGTGGCCGATTCCACCAATCCCCTGCTGAACCGGCCCCTGGACGGCCTCTACCCCCCAGGGTCAACCTACAAACTCCTGACTGCCGGGGCCGCTCTCGAGGCTGGCGTGATCAATCAGGAGACGATGTTTGCCGGCTGCTCCGGCGGATATCGCTTCGGTAACCGGGTTTTTCATTGCTGGCGGCTGAGCGGGCACGGACGACTATCAGTGATCGATGCGATCGAGCAATCGTGCGACATTTTTTTCTACCAGCTGGCTTACAAACTGGGATTGTCCGACTTCTACAAGTATTCCACGGCCTGCGGTTTCGGCCGCCGAACCGGCATCGATCTGCCGCGCGAAGCGGCTGGGCACGTCCCGGACAAGAACTGGTACGACCGGAAATTTGGCTCTCGAGGATGGTCCTCGGCCGTTATGCTCAATCTCGGCATCGGTCAGGGGGAAATATTGGTGACGCCGCTGCAGTTGGCTCAGTTCTACTGCGGCCTGGCCAACGGCGGACGGGTTTACCGGCCGCATCTGCAGAAATCGGTGATTGAGTCGGATGGCCGGGAGACATCACATGGGGGCGAGCTGGCGTTTGAACTGCCCTTTTCCGAAGCGACCCTGCAAATACTAAAACAAGGCATCGTGGACGTGGTCAATGGCCCCGCCGGCACCGCCCGGGCGGCGAGAATTCCGGGGATAACGGTGGCCGGCAAGACCGGCACGGCCCAAAACCCGCACGGCGAGGATCACGCCTGGTTTGTCGGGCTGGCCCCGGCCGAGAATCCCGAGATTGTCGCCTGCGTCATTGTCGAAAATGCTGGACATGGATCGGAGTATGGAGTTCCCGCGGTTCGTAACATCTTTGAAGCCTATTTCAAGAAGCATGGCCGGCTGACGCCGGATATTGCGATCGTCAGGGAGCCCTGACCATGCACTCGCTGTGGGGCATCCGCATACCTTCGCTCGACTGGAAATTGGTCGGAGCGGCGCTGGCCCTGACGGTGATCGGCATCATCCTGATCTTTTCCGCCCAGCATTACAGCGACAGCCCGACCGCCCAGGGATACTACCTGCGCAAACTGGTCTGGCTGATCATCGCCTTGGGGGCGTTTGCGGTCACGGTAAGCCTGC
>CAZPEV010000237.1:0-3241 GCA_964585635.1 uncultured Ignavibacteriales bacterium | reverse complement strand
CCTGTTTAACCGGCGGCGATTTCTGAAGCGACGCTGCCGATGATGATCCCGGCGTTTTTGCCCGCTGAGCGGAAGGATCGGCCCGGTCAGGAAGGCCGGCTTTCAAGCCGCCGTCCGGGAGCGGCGCCGGCAACGTTTTTGCCGGCGCGGAGGGCACCGATTCAACCTGGGCTTTAGTGACGACGGAATCTATGGTTTGGCGTTTGCTCTCTTGGCGCGAGTCGACATTATGCGCATCCGGCACCCGGCCAACCATAAATATGCAGCAACTCCGGCCAGGACAATCACCGATGCGGCCGTGGCCGGAATCCAAAGCCGCCTCCGGCGGCGATAGATATGGATGATCCGTCGCAGATCGGCGGCCATCTCATGAACCGTTTGGTAGCGATCTTCGGGGTGCGGGGCGGCGGCCTTCTGCAGAATCTGTTTCAAAGGTTTGGCCAAGATCCGGGTGTGGGGGTCGTCCCATTCGTCAAGCTGCGGATTGTCCGGCGTGCGGTAGGGCATCATTCTGGTGGCCAGGTAGAACAGCGTTACGCCAAGCTCATAGATGTCGCTGAGAAAGGGGTTGTATTCTTTTCCCCCCCCGTGCCGTTCCGGCGCGGCGAACTGCGGGGTAAGAACGTTGTACTTGGTCCAGGTCGCCGGCTCGGTCATCTCCTTGGCAATGCCAAAATCGATCAGATAGACATTGTTGTTCTTGTCGATCATGATATTGCTGGGCTTGATGTCGCGATGGGCGATCTTCTCGTTGTGAGCCGCGATCAACGCCTCGGTCACGGCATGGGCTATCCGCAGGAATATTTCCTCCGGCAACTGCTTCGTTTCGATCAGGATTTCACCGAGATCCCGGCCATCAATGAACGGTATGACGATGGCTTTTTGCTCGGGCAGATAGTCATGAATTCCGCAAATGCTGGGGTGATTGAGCAGCGACAGAATTCGCGCTTCCCGTTCGAATTTATCACTGAGCCGGGTATTGGTGAAGAATTTCAGGACGACCCGCTGCTTTTGAAGGTGCACGTTGATTCCCTTGTATACTTCGCCAAATCCGCCGCACCCGATGTATGACTCGATCACGTACTTCTTGGCCACCACCTTCCCGATCAGTCCCAGAGGATCGGAAAGGACTCCCCCGGCATCATCAACGGGGCGATCTTGATCTTGCGATTCGGACATGGTTACATCCTTAACTGAGCCGCTTAGGCCAAGGCTATTTCAGCATCACCATTTTTCGTTCGGCGGAATAGGAACCGGCCACCAGGCGATAGATGTATACGCCGCTGCCGATCACGCGTCCATCGCCGTCCGTCCCATCCCAGGAGGCGACATGATACCCGGCAGGGTATTCGCCATCAAGGACCGGCGCCACTCTCTGGCCCAAGATGTTGTAGACCGTCAGGCGGACCCGACCGGGTTCCGGCAAGGCCAGGCGAATCGTCGTCGAATGGTTGAACGGATTGGGATAATTCTGCTCCAGGGCATACGCCGTCGGGAGGGCCAACGAATTCCGGCCGCACAGATAGGCCTCCGTTCCCACATAGAGCTTCATCTCACGCACGGCGTCGGGAAGCTGAATGGTTGTTCCTTCGCTCAACAAGACCTTGCTCCCATCATCCATGGCCAGCCAGGCCGCCAGGCCCTGCGGAAGATCTTTGGTTCCCCTGACCACCAGTACCCGATTGACTCCCGGCGAAGCCACCAGGTCCCAGTCCGCCCCGTCAGGAAATGGCGGACGGAAATCAGTGCGACGCAAGTGGTCTCCGGCCTCCGGCAAATGGAAGGCCAGGTACGGCGTACCCGGCGGCGGCGGCGGCTCGGAAAAATCGTATTCATCCGGTCCCGCCTGGGCTTCGCTTCGGACCCCGGCATAATTGCCGTCGTCGACGAAGCCGCCGGTCTCCAGCCGAAATTCCACTTCCCATAATCCCGCCGGGCCGGAAGGAGCGGTTGACAGGACCGGAACTATTCCCGCTTTGGCCCCGCTCTCGCGATACGGGAAAAGCGCTTCCACCCCGGTCTTATTCACGTAGACGAAAAATCCCTCCCAGGCCGGTATGACCGACACGCCGTTATAACCAACCCCCGAGTACCAGTAGGCGACGTTTTCCAGAACCGAGGATGGATGACCGCTGACCACGGTGCCGTTATCACTGAATAAAACCTCCTCCCAGTCCAGATCAAAGGCAAACGGGTTGCCCACCTGATTCCAGCCGGGTCTGAGCGGCACCGCATAATAGGACTGGTCGAGATGATCGAAATTTGGCCGAACCGAGTACCCGGCGGCGCCATACTGCTGAACGCCCCGAACGTAGAGCCAGTAACCCTGTCCCGGAACCACGGCCGCCGCATCAGGGTATTCGATCACGGTATCGGTGGCCGGGTCGTAGCTCCCCAGTCGCCAGCCGGTAATATCATACGAGCCCAGGTCATCCGGAAAGACCGCCGTCACCGCATTGGAGCCGATCATATCCACCGGGACGGAGACGATGCGGTACAGCCCCCTCGGCACCGGCGTCGGACGCCGGGCCTGTTGATTGTTCATCTGAACGACAAATGAATGAGGCAGCGCTTGGCCACCCAGCGTGTATGTATCGGAGCCGCACATTATCTCGAAGTAGTATTCCAGGCCGCGAACCGTCAAGGCGGCGGGCGGGAGAGAGTATTGAAGGGTATCGCCGGAACCTTTGATCAGCGATACCTTGGCATACGTCCCCTTTCCCCCGAGACGGTAGTACAGCCAGCCGGTAGCCGTAGCCTCTCCGGGACAGGAAACCTTTACGGTGGTGCTGCCTACGGCAACGGTGTCACAGGGATTTCCGGCATATGTGGGCGTGCAGGTTGTCCGCTGCAGAAGAACCGATATCGTTCCGGAAGTGGCGTTGGCCGAAACCAAATCCAGTTGGCCGTCGCCATTCAGGTCGGCGGCGCAAAGCGACTTGGGATTGGCGCCATCGACGTCGTAGGCCGCGGCGAAGGATACTCCTCCCCCGCCGGAATTGCGAAAGATGGCAACGTGGCTGGAGTCCCAATTGGCGGCCGCCAAATCGAGATATCCGTCCCCATCGATATCGGCCCAAGCGAGCGCCCGGGGGTATTCATCGGGTTGACTTATGCTGAGCGGGCCGTATAGGCTGCCGCTGTCGTTGGAGAAGAGTTTGATATTGCCCGTGGCGGCAAGTATACCCGCCGCCAACTACATCCACACGTCATTATTCATATCCCCTGCGGCAACGGACGT
>CAZPEV010000236.1:0-3324 GCA_964585635.1 uncultured Ignavibacteriales bacterium | reverse complement strand
ATTTGGGGCGGCTTATCTCGACCCAATTGATCGATCGCGATCCCCCTCACATTGATCTTGATGCATAGAGATTCAGCGGAAGTCGGGGACGAATGCGCTTTTGGCTGAGACATGTCCTGGCTGACTTGGACCCTGTGAGCGGCGATCACGGGGGCGCTGTCCATATCGCAAATTACCTTTTCGGGGGCGGTTCGAGATCGTGTTACCCATGAGCAAGAATCACTCTGAGGGGAGAGCCGCTTGGGGGGGGGCGGTCCAGATCGCCTGATTAGGATGTCGATTCGGCGATCAACGCCGCCCGTCGTGTGCGAGCGTCGAGGATGGATTCTATCTGAGCGTCGCAGTTTTTCCTGCGGTCGAGATACTCGGTCAGATTCGCAATGGCCTCGGGGCGCCGGCCTGATTTCTGATATGCCAGACCAAGATAATAATATACCTCAGCCTCCCAGACGGCCCAGTCCTCGGGTTGAGCGAGTTGATCCGCCAGCAAGAGGTTAAACTGATCGATGGCGTCGTCGGATCGACCCAACTCCAACAGCGTTCGTCCCAGCAGGTAATGTGCGGCATAGTCAAAGGCATCGGTCTCCACGGTTGCTTTCGTGAAGCTGGCCGCGGCAGCCGCAAGATTACCCTTGGCCGCTTCTAAGGCCCCCAAGGAATACCAGTAATCGCCCAGTTTTTTATTGGCCTCCACGAGAGAGGCTTTCAATTCCTCGGAGATCTCCCGGGCCCCGGCGATGTCGCCGGCCTGTGCCAGAATTCGGACATAGTATCGCCGCCAATAGATCTTTTTGTCGGGATAGGTCCGCCGGGCGATTTCCCGGGCCTTGGCAATTTCCGCAAGGGTATGCTTGACATCACCCAATTGTTCATATATGAGGGCGGCATAATGATGATAGGTGGAATATATCTCACTGCCATGGGCCTTTCCATCCTCTCGCGAGCCCTCGGCCAGAACGGCGAGCGCTTTCTGAAATTTCCCCTGATAGATAAGATTCTGGGCCAGGTACACCTTTCCATCGGTCCAGACATATATATCAGCGACGGAGGCGATCACCTGAAAACAACTTTCGGCCCGGATGAAATCGCCCGCATACGTATAAACCGAGCCAAGATTGCGCCAGGCGGCATAAAAATCCGACTTCTTCTCGATGGCTTTTTTGAAGGACGCAATCGCCCGGTCGTACATTTTGAATTTGGTCAGAATCTGACCCCTCGAATCATACGGATTTGGTTCATTCGGCGCCAATACGATGGATTTGTCGTTGATCGCCAGGGCTTGGTCAAGATTTCCCAGGCGACCATAGGAGTAGGCAAGCAAGATATAGGCATTTTCGAAAAGCGGATCCAAGGCTATGGCATTATTTAACCGGACGATCGCTTCGTCGTACTTCCCGAGATTGAATTTCAAAGACGCCATGGCATAGTAGGCTTGTTTCTCCTGCGGATAATAGTCGATAAGCTTTTGATATATCGACAACGCCAGTGACGTGTCTCCGGCTCGCCGGGCCTGAAGGCCTTCTATATAATACCGTTCTTTCTGTGTCGCTCTCCCGGAGTATGCCGCCGCCTTCGCCAAAAGGCCGTAATCCTTGAGATTGGCCAGGTAATAATAGACCATGGCAAATGTGGAATCATATTCCAGCGCCTTTTCGAAACTCTTTACCGCCTCCGCATAATAGGCCCGGTAATAATAGTCGGTTCCCTCCAGGTAATAGCGAAACGCTTCCTGTGAGTGGGTCGTCAGGTTGGCGACCAGCGGATTCGGTTCCACCGCCGCGGTCTTGGTGGGCGGCAAATCATTTCGTATTTTTGCGGACAGACTGTCGGTCAGAGAAAAGACGGTCATCCCGGAGTCACCGGCAATTTTTTGCGCGCTGATGACATTTCCGGAAGAAACATCGATCAGTTGGGAGGTAACGACATAGGCCGGCTCCGTTTGCAGAATACTCCCGGTCAGCAGCCATCGGGCGCCGGCCTTCTTGGCGACTTTGGAGGCCGCGCCCTCGTCAAGCCCGGCAAGTCCATCCAGCCCGAGGAGTTTCCGCAGATCATAGAGCCTTTGACTCGAAACGACCTGGATATAGTGCGATTCCGATAGGTCGGTTATAAGAAGATTGGCGACGATGTCCCCGAGTCTGCGGGGGTCGCCGGGATCGGACACATTGTTGAGGCGCACAATGACCAGAAGATTTTCAGACGCTATTGCCTCTTGCTTCGGGCCGATTTCAATTTTCCAGGGCTGAAGGATGAACAGGAGAAGCACGGCGGCGGCCGCCAGCGCAGCCTTCACCCCGATCGACCAGGGTTTGGATTTGGCGGGCTTCTGAATATCCGGCGATCGATTACTCTCATGGCCGGCCGCTTCCCCATCCATGTGCCGGATAGCCTGCCTGATAACCGGGTCGGTCTGGATCAACCGGGCCGCGGCCCTAAACTGCTTTACCCGCTCAAAGCAAGGCTCGCATTCCAGCAGGTGCAATTCCACGGCCTCCCGATCTTCATCGGAAAGCAGGCCCAGTTCATAGGCATAGAGCAGGTTCTCAAAACGTTTGTCGCTACAACCAGCCATTATTTAAGGGCTCCCGTCTCGAGGCATATCTCCAGCATCGATCTCGCTCGGCTGAGCGTCGTATACAAACCATTCTTTGTCATGCGCAACCGATCACAGATTTCATCAGCATTGTAACCCTGATAATGCAAACCCAGAATTCTGGCATGGCGGCGGTTGAAATCGCCGACCTTCTTCAGGCAGTCCAGCAATCTTGACTGCAGTTGGGGATTTATGGTTATCGATATATCGCCCAAGAGCCGGACATCTTCAACGGTGATAACCTTATCACCCCGTTGTTTCTTCTTCTTGATATGCCCAAGGATTCTATTATCCAGAACCTTATAGGCCCAGGCCGCAAAGCTTGTCTGGAAATCGATGGATTTGTATTCCCTGGCAATCAACGCCAATGCCTCCTGGGCGATATCCTCGGCATCTTCCGCGTTCCATATTCTATGGTGGGCGAACTGCTCAAACCTTTCAGCAAGATATTGAAAAAGTTTGTTTTCGGCCGTTTTATTTCCGGTAACGGCTTCCTTATGTAGCTCGTTGATATTCAACATCGGCCTCAGGCTGAACCCTAATTGCATTCCAATATATGTTTCTGACGGCTGCGGGGCAAGCAGGGATTGGACGGAAGGGGGGGCTCCCTCGGCATTACGGGGCCGTCGACCATGGTTGGCCGACAGGAAATATTTCTGAGGAAAGGTGCAAGGATTGTCCCGCTGGGGAACCAATTCAGTTGAAGCTATGCAGAATTGATCACTTGAAAT
>CAZPEV010000235.1:0-3367 GCA_964585635.1 uncultured Ignavibacteriales bacterium | reverse complement strand
GTCAATTCGCCAATGGACCGATGGACGACAGCCCCGGGGCCTGCGCCTGCTGGGACGTCCCCTGTCCGCATTTGGTATTGGCCGGCAACTGGGATTAGTTCTCTCGGAGCAGTCGCTCCGCCTCTGTTTGATCGATCGGAGTTGGGGACGGTTCCGGGTCATTGATGTCGGAACGGTTCCCTTTGCCGCCGCGGACACCGCTGATTGGCCGAATCGCTGCCTCTATGCGTCGCAGGTGATCGTTGAGTACCTGAATCGACGGAAAGCCGGTCATGTCCCGGTGAATATCGGCCTGCTTAGTCATGAGATTGGCTTTCGCCGGCTCACCCTTCCCGACATGCCGGCCCGGGAATTAGCCGAGGCGGTGACGTGGGAGGGCGGTAAGCTTTTTCCTTTTGATTTCTCCAAATGCACCGTGTATTTCGAGATCGTCCGTCGCTTCATGCGTGAAAACACTCGCTACCTCGACTTGAATATCATCGCCGTAGACAACTCTATTGTACGAGCCGTCTATAGCCAATTCCAATCGGCCGGCTTGACTCTGGGGCAGGTCAATTACCTTCCCTGTCTCCTGGCGCGGTTGTCGTCCATACGTACGCCGGCTTCGCTCGAAGGGCGGGAACTGGTGCTGTATCTGGATGATGAACAAAGCATGGCCATCTTCACCCACGACGGCCACCTGGAGTTTCACCAATCATTTGCCACCCGCCCCCTTCCCGGACCGCTGGGAGATGGCTTGCTGGAAAACGCCGAGGCCGTTGCCGATGAACTGACGACTTTCATCGATCTGTACAACGCCCAGGATCGTGACAATTCGCCGCAGTCGATTATCACCTGCGGCAGATATGGAGCCCATCCGGATACCGAGGAATTCTTTTCTGGTCTGACCGGACTCCCCTGCCGTTCGGCTGCCGGCTTGGATTGGCTGGAGGCCATGAGAGGCCAGTGCGACGCAGCCTCCGTCAACACCGCTGTGGCCCCGTTCATGGTCAGCCTTGCGCCAACCTACCGCTACCCGCTGGCGCCGACCGAATACCGGACGGCGAAGGCAAAAAGTCTGATAATCAAGCGGGTGGGAGCTGCGGCCGCCATGGCGGCCATGGGAATCACCAGCCTCTGGTACGCCGATTATCAGACCGGCAAAAATCTGACCCATGAAAAGATGGCCCTGCAATCTGAGCGGGCGGAGATGGAGAGGTCCCCGGGATTTCAAACCTATCGCATGGTCATGAATCGCTTGAATCAGAATCAATCAAAACTCCACGGAGATGTGAACGCGCCGGCGTCAATTGTTCATGTTCTGTTGAAAGAACTTTCGCTGACTCTTCCCGAGCAGTTGACCCTCACCTCCATCGACGTTCGGCCAGAAGACGGCAAGTGCCGGATGGCGCTTGACGGCATTATCTCATTGGCTGGATTTTCACCGGAGATTGTCCTGGCGCAATATGTCGCCACGCTGGAGCAGTCGCCGTTATTCAGCGGCGTGGCGGTAGTCAACTACCGCAAGGAGGCCAAGCAGGACACCTATGATCTGACCTTCCGGCTAACCATGGATCTGCAGGTATGAAAAGGGTCGTGATCATATCATTGGCGGCGGTGGCTGCGATCTGCTTGGGATGGTACTCCCTGTGGGAGCGACCCAGCCATGCCCGATTTGCCGCCCTAAGAAGCCAAATCGTCGAGGAGAAGCAACAGCTGGCCGCGGGTCGGGAAGGAATGGCCAAATTGGGATCCCTTCTGCATGAATTCCACTCCTTTCAGAGCGGTCTGGCGGCGCCTTCGTCTGCGGCCGGGTCGGACGAAGTCACCACCCTTTACCGTCTTCTGGAATCTCTCTGTCAAAAGAACACCTATCAATTGGATGAGATTACCCCCTCGCTGCAGGAGGTCGTGGCCTTTCTTAAGACTCGTCAGGGAACGTCTGAGGCCGCCAGCATCCCGGTTATGATCAAGGTGCGGGGCGATTATCGGGGGCTAGCCGGCCTGGTCGAGGAAATAGAGCAAAGCCGCTATTTCCACCATCTTTTGGGGTGCCGAGTGACTGGCTCGCAGGAGCAAAATCCCTCCTGCACGATGGAGTTTTCCTTCGCCGCTAGTTTGAACAACGGTCAGGAGTTTGTCGGCCGTGAATGAAAAGATGCGTCAAACCATCATCTATGCCGTCTTCGGACTGACGGTCGTCTGGGGCTTTGTTACCCTTACCGAAAAAAGATCGCATTTGCCCGAGCCGACTGCCCCGACGCCCCCAATGGCTGCCTCAGAGCCGTCGGCCGATGCCCCAGCCGCCGATCGCCCGGTAAAGGATTGGGCCGCCGAGTATCGGCGGCGACCGTGGGGACGCGACCCGTTTTATCAACATGTCAATCGAACTCCGAATTCGCCCGTCAGCGATCAGGTGACGCTACGCTTGCTGGGGATTCTGTATCGGGAGGTTAATCCGCAGGCATTGATCAACGGGGCTGTGTTAACGGAGGGAGATTCCATTCAGGGGTACCGGGTGATCAAGATTGCGCGGGAACATATTACCCTTCAAGGCCGGGGGAAAACGGTGGATCTACGGGTAGCAAAGGAGTCGTCGTGAAACAGTGGGAATTGGGCATCTTGGGCGTCATCGTCAGCATCACCCTTGGAGTCGGGATACTAACGGCCGCTCCCTTTGATCCGCAGGCCAAGGTCAGCCTCACCTTCGACAAGACGCCGATCGTCAGCGTCCTGAGGATGTTGGCAACCCAGAACAGCCTCAACTTGGTGATATCGTCCACTGTCGAGGGGGACGTCTCTATCCGTCTGGAAAATGTCTCTCTGCGCGCCGCGCTTGACGCCATCCTGCTGCCCAACGGGTTCAACTATTACATCGCCGACGACATTATTATCGTGAAGGGCGCCGATCAGAAGGTTTCCGGCGAACTGACGGCGCAGGCCTATCACCTCCGTTATCTCCCTTCCTCGGCGGCGGAAACGGTCGTCGCGCCGCTCCTCTCTCCCGACGGCAAAGTAATTTCGCTGTCTCCGTTGGCGTCTCAAGGCTCCAACCAGCCGGTTCCGGAGGGCTCCAACCTGGTGGTCGTGGATTATCCCTCAGTGCACCAGACCATCTCCCAGCTGCTGACCCAGATCGACCGCAAGAAGCGGCAGGTGTCAGTGGAGGTGAAATTTATCGAAAACAATTTAGGCAATAATGAAAAGCTGGGAATCAACTGGCCCAAGTCTGTATCGGCGTCAATCAATGGCGTCCAGCTGCCATCCACCTCGACCGGGGACAATTCCGCGACGGCCTCCGAAGCGGCCATCTTGCCGCTTGAAAACGGGAACTGGCAATTCGGGTATCTCTCGGCCCACCAGGTCGAAATCGTCCTGGATTTTCTAC
>CAZPEV010000234.1:2626-3375 GCA_964585635.1 uncultured Ignavibacteriales bacterium | reverse complement strand
GCAAAGCGGGGGTCGTGGCCGGAATAAGCGGATTGGGGCTGTTGCCGATAGCGCAGACGACGGCATCAACGTCCAGCAACGTTTCCGAGCCGTCGATCGGAATCGGTGATCGCCGCCCGGAGGCATCCGGCTCCCCCAGCTCCATCTTGAGATACTCGATCTGCCGGACCCAGCCGTTCTCGTCGCCGATATACCGGATCGGCAGCGTCAGAAATTCGAAGATGATTCCTTCCTCCTCGGCATTCTCGACCTCTTCCAGACGCGCCGGCAGTTCCGACCGGGAACGGCGGTAAATAATTCGGACCTCCGCTCCCAACCGCAGGGCCGTGCGGGCGCAATCCATCGCCACGTTGCCGCCGCCGACCACGGCTACTTTCCGATGACGCTTGATAGGCGTATCATATTCGGGAAAGAGAAATCCCTTCATCAAGTTCATCCGCGTCAGATATTCATTGGCCGAATAGACGCCGTTGAGGTTCTCGCCCGGGATGTTCATGAACCAGGGCAGACCGGCCCCGGCCCCGACGAAGACGGCATCGTACTCCGTCAAGAGGCTGTCCATCGTCCGGGTTTTGCCGACCACGTAGTCGGCGATCACTTCCACCCCCAGCTTTTTCAGATATTCCACTTCCCGATTGACGATGGCCTTGGGGAGACGGAATTCAGGAATACCATAGGTCAACACCCCGCCCAGTTTGTGCAGCGCCTCGAAGATGGTGACGCTGTGCCCCCGCAGAATTAGATCGCCG
>CAZPEV010000234.1:0-2616 GCA_964585635.1 uncultured Ignavibacteriales bacterium | reverse complement strand
GACAATTGGAGCTTCGTCGGTATCATGCCCGCTTCCGAGGCTTTCGCCCCAGCCTTGCGGAAGGTGGAGGCGGTTTCGCAGCGACGCGACCAGCGACTCCAGTTCCGACCAAATCTTCACGCCGCCGCCGACGACGGCCACCTTCCGGCCGGTGGAGGGCGGCAGATCGGGTACGGCGAACGTCCCCTGCGAAGCCTCCCAGTCGGCCGCAAACCGTTCCAGGCGCCCCACGGCCACCTGACCGCCCTTCTTCACCAGGACGCAGGTCTTTTCGCACTGCTCCTCCTGCGGGCAGACCCGGCCGCACATGGCCGGAAGGAGGTTCTTTTCCTTGAGCACCCGAATGGCGCCGGGGAAATCACCCTCACCGATCAGCTTGATGAATCCCGGAATGTTGATCTCCACCGGGCAGTTGTTCACGCACAGGGGTTTCTTGCACTGCAGGCACCGCGCCGCCTCTTCCCGGGCCAGTTCGGGAGTGTACCCCAAGGCCACCTCGCTGAAATTGAAGCGGCGTACTTCCGGAGACTGCTTGGGCATCTCCCGGCGATGCAAATCGAGCTTCTTCTTCTGCGGTTCGGTCATCTCTATTACTCCCGGATGGCGGCTTTATGCTCTTCGCACCGGCTGGTGCTGACAGGGATCTCTTCCTCGACGACATAGGTCTTACGGCGCTGCAGCAGTTCGTGCCAGTCCACCAGATGCCCGTCGAAATCGGGACCGTGCACGCAGGCGAACTTGGTATCCTTGCCGACCGTCACGCGGCAGACGCCGCACATGCCGGTCCCGTCGATCATGATCGGATTGAGGCTGACGATCGTCTTCATTTGGTGGGGACGGCTCATGTCCGACCCGCGTTTCAACAAGAAGGTGCAGCCGTTGATGATGACCCGATCGACCGCCAGGCCGAGCGATTTTAGTATCTCCGGAAGCCGCGCGACATGCCCGCGATACCCTTTGGTCCCGTCGCGGGTGATGACGATCAGCTTGTCTGATACCTGTTTCAGGCGGTCCTCCCAATACAGCAGATAAGAACTGCGCGCCTCCATGACGGTCACGACCGTGTTTCCCTTTTCTTTAAGCGCGCGAGCGATGGGGTATATGCTCCCAATCCCGTAACATCCGCCGATGCAGAGCACGGTGCCAAAGGCCTCGATTTCGGTGGCGTTACCGAGGGGACCGACGACCGTCGGAAGAATATCGCCGGCTTTCAGCGACGCCAGCTTGCCGGTTGTACTGCCGACCTCCATGAAAATCATCGTGATCGTTCCCTGGTCGCTGTTCCAGTCGGACACCGATAGGGGAACTCGCTCGCCATCCTCATCCGCCCGGACGATGACGAACTGTCCGGGTTGAATCTGGGCGGCGACGGCCGGCGCCTCCACCACCATCAGGTGGATATTGGGGACCACTGCTTCTTTGGTGAGAATTCTAAACATCGCTCTTCCTTATGGTGACGGGATAGGGATTGCCCCCGGCCAAATCATCCTGATTCAGGGTCACGCGCACTTCCCCGCACGGTTGCGTGTCGGATATCACCGCCGTCCAATCTTTTTCAAAAAGTGTGGAGGTCACCTTTACCCGGTCCCGGTCGGCGATGCCGAGACCGGCGGCGTCGGCCGGATTGAGGGTGATCAGATTCTCGGGAAAGAGTATCTCCAGCCCCCCCACCCAGTGCGAGAGAGGATAGCCGCGATAGGTGTGCTCATCGACCGCCACCCTCAGCAGGAAGGGATAGTCACGGTCGGCCTTCCCGGACGAGGCGACCGGCGCCGGGATAGTGCCGCTCATACCCACCGCTGCCGGCGGAGGCGGCTCGGCCGGGATGCGATCGCTGAACGGGCCGGCCACGCGCTCAATTTCGGCCTGAAGGTCGGCGAGCGTATCGGCGTCAAATCCCTTCTTATCCATCCGCCGCGCCAGACGGCTGATGATCTGCCAGTCCGGCAAGGCGTCACCCGGCGGCTCGACGACCTTATTCACCCGCAGCAGTTTGACCTCCTGATTATAGAAGGTACCGTCGCTCTCAGTAAAGGCTGCCGCCGGAAAAACCAGATCGGCGCTATTCGACGCTTGTGAGGGATGGGTATTTTGAGCGATCACGAATTCGGCCAGATGCCGGTAGTCAGCAGGATCTTCGCCGACAACATACAGCACTTTCAACTTGTGGCCGGACGCGCCGCCGTCCCGGCCGATCCAATCGCCGGAGGAAGCAGGCACGGGGCCACCCCACAGCTTCTCGATATTTTGGCGCCGCTTCTGATCGGAAAACGAATGGCCGCCGGGAAGGATATCGGGATAGGCGCCCATGCGGACCGAGCCGACCAGATTGTTGAATACCGGCAGCGGCAGAATGCGCGCCCCGATATTCCGCGCCAAATTGGCGACGGCGTCGTAAATCCTCCCGCTCATCCGTTCGTGCGCAAATTCCGAGCCGATCAGAATCACCGGCGATTGGGAATCCCTCATGATGGCGACGGCCCTGGCCAGAGCCTCGGGATGATTCCCGCTGCGTGACGCGGCCGGCGGCTTGGCTTCTTGGGTCAGCAGCACCAGAGTATCGAGCAGAGCGGCGGTATCCCCATGGGAAGGGTGTAGCCAGACGTCGGCCATTAC
>CAZPEV010000233.1:0-3448 GCA_964585635.1 uncultured Ignavibacteriales bacterium | reverse complement strand
CCCGTCTGATATCCTCCGGCTCGACGAATCCCTGGCTGTTGAACGGCACAAAGGTGGCCTCGGCGCCCTGATCGCGCACCAGATGATTGACCGGCCGGATGACCGAATTGTGTTCGACGTTGGTGGTGACGACATGCTCACCGCGTGCCACCAGCCCCTGAATGATCAGATTCAGGGCGTCGGTGGCGTTGTAGCCGAAGCAGAGCCGCTCGGGGGCGTCGTCATCGCCGCCGAAAAAGGCGGTCAGCCGTTTGCGCAGCTCATGCAGAAGATTGCCGGCCTCGATCGCCAGGTCGAAACCGCTCCGGCCGGGGTTGACCCCGCAGCGGCGATAAAAATCGATCATGTGATCGTAGACTTTATCCGGCTTGGGCCATGATGTGGCGGCGTTGTCGAGATAGATCAGGTCTTCCACCGATGACACCCCATGTTAGCGTCGTGGTATATCTTTGATGATAAGATACGAGAAACGAGCCGTTTGTCAACCGGCAAGGGCGAGGGTAAATCGGAATATCTCGGATCAACGGAAGCCGGTGCTGCGGCAAAGATCGGGAGAAAGAAACCTGAGGGCGACCCTACGATTAAGCTTGGTGTGCTCGACCAGGTAGACCTCGCCCATGCCGCCGGCGCCGATCTTCTCGATGATTCGGTGCTGCGATGTCATCGTGCCGCTGGTGACGGTCCCGTTCGTCCGGGTCGTGTCGTCGTCAGGCTGGCTCACGCTTTGAAATGCTCCCATTCGTCCTTCACGCGATCTATCAGCTTTTGGAACTGTTCTTCGCGGCGGACGCTGTCAAGAAATGGGTTTCGTTCAAGGGACGGATAGTTGATGAAGCCGCGGGTAACGGCATTTTCGAGCCAATCCAAGGCTTCCGTTTTTGCGCCAAGTAAGGCCATCAATGCCGCAACATATTGCGACCACTCAGAATCCCTTCGGCATGTTTTTTGAAAATCGGGAGTCATTATCTGGAAAGCCTGCCGCTGATCGTTCAGCAGACCATATTTCAACAAAAGACTGAATTTGGTGAAGAAATTGCCCGGCGTTGTCGCCGCATTCTGCTCAATAATCGGCAGGGCTTCGGCCGCATTATTATTATAGGCGAGGATAATGGAATAGAAATAGCCCCGCAGCGGATTGGACGGTTCCGATTGATAGGCAATACGAAATGGCTCCAGTGCGAGTCTGTACTGACCGTAATGCAAGTTGAGCCATCCTCTCTGAAAGTCCTTTTCATTATGCAGAGGATCGACCTGCCATGACTTTTCAAATAAGGCCAGAGCTTCGGTGTACCGACCGAGGTGCAGGATATATGCCCCTCCCAGACCTGCCAGCGCACTGCCATCGTTGGGATTAATGGCCAAGGCTCTCTTGAAATGAGCGATCGCCTGCCGAAAATCGCCCCGGGGGCCGCTATAAATGCCGCCGAGGAGGACATGAGCTTTCACCAAATCCGGTTGCAGGGCCAGAGCTTTATGAGCATATTCTTCGGCTTTCTCAAGGCAATCCTCGTGTCTGGCCCCGATATTCACGTAATAGTAATAGATCCAAGCCAATCCGGCAAAAAGAAAGCCGTTATCGCCCATTATGGCGAGGCCATTTTGGAGATATTGGAGAGCGCTATCGAGGGCGGGCTCGGTCCATTTCCTGGATTCATTCATGGCTCTGAGATAGCATTCATAGGCCGCGAAATTGTCAATCGGCCTTTGCGCCATCCTCCGCTTTTCCTCGGGCGTAAGCATCAGTTTCAGGGCTTCCGCAATCGAAAGAGAGACCTTCTCCTGAATGTCGAATATGTCATCGAGGGTTCCCGAGTATTTCTCCCCCCAGATATGTGCATCCCGGCCGGCATCGATAAGCTGGGCTGCAATCCGGATGCCGTTTCCAGATTTTCTGATGCTTCCTTCCAGTATGTACTGAACATTGAGTTCCCGCGCAATTTCCGAAACCTTCTTGTTGATCCCTTTGAGTGTCATGGCCGAGCTGCGAGAGATGACGCGGAGCGAGCGGGCATTTGATAGATCAGAGATGATCTCTTCGGTCAAGCCGTCACTGAAATATTCCTGATCAGGATCGCCGCTCAGATTGGAAAAGGGCAGGACCACGATCGATCTCTCTTCCCTTGAAGGCGCCCTAACAGCTTCGGCGGGATTCCCCAAATCATCGATCATTTGCCGTGCTGTTTGATAACGCAGAGCGCGATCTTTCTGCAAGGCCTTTGCCACGACAGAACTCATTGCCACGGAAATGTCCGGCCGACAGCTGAATACCGGAGCCGGCTCTTCAAAGACGATGGCGTATACCACCGCCGCTTCGTACTCGCCCTTGAAAGGCAATTGCCCCGTGAGCATCTCATAGAGCATAACTCCCAGAGAGAATAAGTCGGTCCTGTGATCCAGCTCTTCGCCGCGCACCTGTTCCGGCGACATGTAATTCAGTGTCCCCAGGGTCGCGCCGGTCTTGGTGATTTTGTCGACACCAATGATGGTTGCCAAGCCGAAGTCCAGAATTTTGGCCCGGCCGTTTTTGTCTATCAGGATATTGGAGGGTTTGATATCTCTGTGAGTGATCCCATTATTATGCGCCTCCTGCAGACCTTCGGCTATTTGAGCGGCAAGATTGATTATGCCGTCCAGCGACGGGTCCGTCTGTCTGATATATTCATCGGGCGGCAATCCTTCGACATGCTCCATGGCGAAATATGGCCGCCCATAAAATTCATTCACTTCAAAAATGATGATTATATTAGGATGATTCAATTTGGCCGCCGCTTGAGCTTCCCTTAAGAAGCGGGCCCTGATTCTCTCATCCCGGCAGTACTCGACCGGCAGAAACTTAAGAGCCGCCCGGCGGTTAAGCCGGGTATCTTCCGCCAGGTACACCTCACCCATGCCGCCGGCGCCGATCTTATCGATGATCCGGTAGTGTGAGACCATCGTGCCGCTGGTGAGCGTCATGGGCGCCTGGGTCTTATCATCGTCAGATTGCATGCGCCTTCGGTTTCCTTATTTCACATCCGGGTCGAAATCCTCTACCAACCAGAGATCGCTTCGCAGGTCCGTGACACGGCAGACAAAGTGTTTGCGGTCGGGCGACATTCTGATCTGTGTTACATTGCAGAGGGGAATGCGAGCTGTGATCTCCAAGGCTCCGCCTGACGCCGACATAACATATATATATGTGCTATCTTTCACCTCTGATGAATAAAAATATACCGAATCACCATCGGCGGACCAACCCAATGGTGAGTGGATCGAATCTGAACCAAAGAGCATTCTCTGACCGGTACCATCCGAAGCCATCGTCCAGATGCCTCGGCCGGAAAACTCTCGGCCGGCATTTCCCGGCTGATCTTTCAATGACCGGTTCCACCAGACCGCAAGCGTATGGGCATTTGGCGATAGGTAAGGTGCAAATAGCCACCCGACGGTATCATTCGGGACCAATAGT
>CAZPEV010000232.1:0-3523 GCA_964585635.1 uncultured Ignavibacteriales bacterium | reverse complement strand
GTCCTCGGCGGCCGCGGTCTTGCGCGCCGCTCGTTTCTTGGGGGCCTCCTCGCGCGGCGTGCCTTCCACTACCACGGTCACATGCGAGAACGGCTTCTTGTACCGGTATACCCGCCCCATGGCGCGAAACCGTATGCGTTTGGCCCGGGGGCCTTCGTCAACTTGAATCGTCGTGATCGCCAAGTCTTCAGCTTTGAGTTTCGAGGTTCCCTCGACCGCCAAGGCATTGGCGGTGGCCGACTGGATGGTCTTGGCCAATGGCCCGGCCGCCGCCTTATTGGTGAACTTCAAAATCGTCAGCGCCTCTTCGACGGATTTGCCTCTAATCAGGCTGACCACCCGCCGCACCTTGCGCGGCGACATCATCAGATATCTCAGCCGTGCTGTTGCCTGCATCGTCAGTAACCCGTTTATCCTTTCTTGACCGCCGTCGCCCGTTCGGTCAGCTTCCCGCCGTGACCGCGATAGGTTCGCGTCGGCGCAAACTCACCCAGCTTATGCCCGACCATGTTCTCCGTGACATAAATCGGGACAAACTTATTCCCGGTATGAACAGCCAGGGTGTGACCGACAAACTCGGGTGAGATAGTCGATCGCCGCGACCAGGTTTTGATCACCCGCTTGTCTCCGGACTGGTTGGATTGCGTGATCTTCTCCATCAACTTGGCATCGATATACGGGCCTTTTTTCAGTGACCGGGCCATCTTTCCTCCGTCAGCTTGCTACCTGCGACGCTTTACAATGAGGGCATCCGACGTCTGTCGGCGCCGCGTCTTCAGTCCTTTGGTCTTCTTGCCCCAGGGGGTGCAGGGGTGCCGTCCCCCGGAACTGCGACCCTCGCCGCCGCCCATAGGATGGTCGACCGGGTTCATGGCGACGCCGCGCACCCGCGGCCGCCATCCGCGCCAACGGCTGGCGCCGGCTTTGCCCATCACCAGGTTCTCATACTCGATGTTACCGACCTGACCGACAGTGGCCAGGCAGTTCACCGGCACCAGACGAACCTCGTTGGACGGCATTTTCAGGTGGGCATATTTCCCTTCGCGGGCCATGAGCTGGACCATGACGCCGGCGCTGCGGGCGATCTGGCCGCCCTTCCCCGGGCGCATCTCGACGTTGTGCACAAACGTCCCCAGGGGAATCCGGGACAACGGCGTGGCGTTGCCGACCCTGATCTCGGCCTGTCCGCCCGACATCACCTGCATGTCGACTTTCAGGCCGTCGGGAGCCAAGATATAGCGCTTCTCGCCGTCGGCGTAATGCAAGAGCGCAATCCGCGCCGAGCGATTGGGATCGTACTCGATCGAAGCCACGCGGGCGGGGATATCATGTTTGTCCCGTCGGAAATCGATGATTCGATAAAACCGCTTGTGGCCGCCGCCGCGATGCCGGGCCGTGACCCGTCCCTTGTTGTTTCGTCCCCCACTCTTCGTGAGAATCTCCATCAACGACCGTTCCGGTACAATCGAGGTGATCTCATCGAAAGCCGGCGTCGTTCGAAAGCGCAACGACGGCGTCATCGGTCTGTATTTCTTGATCGCCATGACCTATTCCATCATCTCTTACAGGTTCTCGAACTCAGCGATGCGCGCCTCGCCTTTGACTTCGACGATGGCCTTTTTCCAGCGGGGCGTCTTGCCCGCGAACCGGCCCAAACGCTTTACTTTTCCCGGCATGACCACGGTGTGCACCGAGGCCACGTCAATGTTGAACAACTTCTCCACCGCTTCCTTGATCTGATGCTTGGTGGCCCAGCGATCGACTTCGAAGGTATACTTGCCCTGGGTTTCCTTAGCCGTCGCCGATTTCTCGGTGGTCAGATATTTCTTGATGATCCGGCGCGCTTCCATCAGGCAAACACCTCCCCGATCTCTTTCAGACCGGCCATCGTCACCAGCAGGTAGTCGGCGTTGAGAACGTCATAGGCGCTGGCCAGGCGCGCCCGGCGCACCTGAATCCCGGGAATATTACGCGACGCCAGCCGCGCGTTGGGGTTCAGGCCTTCGTCCAACACCAGGACCTTCTTCCCGACCAATTCCAGCGCCTGCAGCAGGGTCGCGAAATTTTTGGTCTTGTTATCCGGAAGGCTGAGGTCTTCGATGATCTTGATCCGGTCGAGACGGGCCTTGTCGGAGAAGACCGATTTCATGGCCAATCGTTTTTGCTTCTTGGGGAATTCGACAAAGTAGGAACGCGGCGAGGGTCCGAAGACCGTGCCGCCGCCCGGCCACAGGGGCGAACGGATCGTACCGGCCCGGGCCCGCCCGGTTCCTTTCTGGCGCCACGGTTTGGCGCCGCCGCCGGAGACGTCGCTCCGCTTCTTAGTCGACGAGTTCCCCTGGCGCTGGTTGGCCAGATAGCGCACGATGTAGCTATGCACCACCGCCTCGTTCGGTTCGATGCCGAAGACCTCCTGCGGCAATTCCACCGTGGTGGTCTGGCTCCCGTCAATTTTTGTCACCGCTACCGCCATGTCATCACCCTATTTGTGCGTCGACGTTTTTATTCTCACGAAGCTGTTCGCCTTGCCGGGCACGGCGCCGTGGACGAGGAGCAAATTCTCCTCCGGAATCACCCGCACGACGCGCAACCCGCCCACGGTTTTGTTTTCGCCACCCATCCGTCCAGCCATGCGCTGGCCACGGAAAGTCCGCGAGGGATAGGATGAGGCACCCACCGATCCCGGGGCTCGCTGCCGATCAGACTGGCCGTGCGTTTTATTGCTGCCAGCGAAATTGTGCCGCTTCATGACACCTGAGAATCCCAGCCCGCGGGAGGTTCCGGTCACGTCGACCTTCTGTCCTTCGCGGAAGAGGGATACCGTCAGAGCGTCGCCGACCTTCTGGTCGCCGAGTTCATCGACCCGGATTTCCCGCAGATAGCGGGTAGGCGGAACACCGGCCGCCCTGAAGCGGCCCGTATCCGGTTTGTTGAAGAGCGCCTCACGGCGCCCGCCGAACCCGACTTGATAGGCGTTGTAGCCATGCTTGTCTCGGGTTCGAATTGACACGATGGGGCAGGGCCCGGCTTCGATGACGGTGACCGGCAGGGCCGTGCCATCCGCCTGAAAGATGCGGGTCATTCCCAATTTCTTGCCTAAGAGTGTGCTCATGCCCTACTCGTCAGGTTTTGATTTCCACGTCCACGCCGGCCGGCAGATCGAGCTTCATGAGCGCGTCCACCGTTTGCGGCGTCGAATCATATATATCGATCAGCCGCTTGTGAATCCGCGTCTCGAACTGCTCGCGCGATTTCTTGTCGACATGCGGCGACCGCAACACCGTGTACACCGTCCGTTTGGTCGGCAGCGGCACCGGCCCGGCGATGCGAGCCCCGGTCCGCAACACGGTGCGGGTTATTTCCTTGGTCGAGCGGTCGAGGGAGTAATGGTCGTACGCTCTCAACCGGATTCTGATCTTCTGCGGATCCATAACCGTTTTGTCCTCTTCGTCTCCCGCTTAGTCCAGGATTTCCGCGATAACGCCGGAGCCGATCGTCCGACCGCCCTCGCGGATCGCAAAGC
>CAZPEV010000231.1:0-3598 GCA_964585635.1 uncultured Ignavibacteriales bacterium | reverse complement strand
GGATTCCCGTCGGAGCGACCTATTCGTCGATCATCAAAATCGACGGCACCCAGCAACTGATTATTGCCGCCGACAAGCTCTGCCCGGCATCGGGGAAGGTGGATACGGTCATTTATCTGGTCGAAGAGGGGTATCATTACAAGAATGGCGATGCCAATCGCGATGCGACGCTCAACGTAGGGGATGCCGTCTTCGTGGTAAACTATATCTTCAAGGGCGGCTCAGCCCCGGATCCGCTTTTGGCCGGTGATGCCAACTGCGACCAGGTGGTGAACATCGGCGATGCCGTGTACGTGATCAACTACATCTTTAAAGGTGGGCCATCGCCGTGCCAATTCTAAACGTTTCGCTCTGATGGATCCGGCAGCGTCCTGATCCTGGCGAGAAAAGAACAGCGCTCGCTAAGAGTATTTGCCCATTTCTGCTTGACACGCCCGATTATCCACAGGATATTTTCCTATCCTTTGGCGAGTCCCTGAGGGCTGAAAGTGGCGGCATTACGAAGTATGTTCTAAACAATAATGGATAGGGGCAGATCATGAAGCATACCATTCGCGAAGAAGACGGCGTGATCGTAATTGCATTAGAGGGGAAAGTAATGGGAGAACCATTGGACACGGCCCTGATCAACATGGTTGATGCGTATATCCAGCAGAACAAGGTCAATGCCGTGATGGATTATTCCAAAGTTGCGTGGATAAATTCCATGGGATTAGGTATCTGCATCACGATCTTGACTTCGCTGCGCAACAGAGGGGGTGACCTGAGACTGGCCTGCGTACCTGAGAAGGTAAGATTCTTCCTGGATCGAAGCCGAATGTTTGCCGTCTTCGAATCATTTGATACATTGGATAAGGCTAAGGCGAGCTTCAGGCGGAACACCTGATCATGTCCGAGACGACTGTGTAACCGCGCTGAATAGTTCGCAGAACAGGAGCCCCGTGCTCCCGCCTATTCCTTTTTTGATATTCCGTGTTCGGCCCGCCTCGGGTGGCGCCCCCAAGCGCCGGCTTGAGGGTGTAAGTAATTGCCATGCATAAGAATACATCACACATTCACCACCTGAGTAGATCGAATCCCTCGCGCTTGCCCGCCTGTGGATGGGCCTGCCCGCCTGCGGAGAGGCTTGCCCGCCTGTGGCGGGTCTTGACATTATCTCCTTACGACCCAACAACTTCTAATTCACTCGTAACCAAAAATCACTACACAATCGCTGCAGATTCTCACTCCGCCCCCTTTAGTAGAGACACATGTCGAGGGCTATACCTATGACCGTAAGTAAACAACAATTCTTGATCACCCGGATGCCGGCCGTACCTCGCCGCTCGGCCATCTTCATAATCACTATAACTCCAAACCATCCAACGGGAAACCGCATGAACATCAGAAAACGAACGGACGAACCCATTCCGCCGCAATCCCTAGGAGGATAGTTTGTTAGAAGGGCAAAGGAGGACCAGCAATCGGCAACCGCCTCATCTCCACGCAGGCGAGGACACCGACCGCGACGTCAATGACGATGGCGTTATCCATCCATACCTCCCGCCTTGCTTGCCGGGATGCCATCTATTACCTTGCATCCGGCCGAGTGGCATGCAAATAGCCCCTCATCGGCCCGATGGAGATCATCAGCCCTATGCGCCGACAGCTATTATTTGCCGTCATCACCATCGCCGCCGTCCTGCTGCTTCTGGAGGGCGGGGCCAGGCTGCTCGAAAGGCACCTGGGGCCGCCGGCGGCATCGGCCGGCGATCGCCCCGGATGGCAGGCGGTCTTCTTCGGGACGCTTTTCGACTGGCACGAAAGCGACCCCGATCTTTTGTGGCGCTTCAAAGCCGGCCTTTCCGATCCCCTCATTTGCACCAACTCCGATCATCTCCTGGGAAATCAGGAGATCGGGCCGAAGACCCCGCAGACCTATCGCATCCTTCTTCTGGGAGACTCCTCGCCGGTCGGCATGGGCCTGTCCGTCCGCCGCCAGGCGTTCGGCGAGATGACCCGCTATCTGCTCGACCGCAGTTTTGCCGGGCACAAGACGGTCGAACTGCTCAACGCCGCCGTGTCGGGATATTCCAGCGAGCAGGTCCGGCGATTCCTGGAAATCAAAGGCTGGAAATATGATCCCGATCTGGTAGTCGTCTATTGCGGCAACAACGACGCCTCCCTATCAGGACGATTTACCGACCGGGAGCTCTTGGGACGGCAACATTTCGCCTCCCTGCGCGCGGCGCTGTCACACGCGGCGATCTACCGGGTTCTGCGCGCAATTTTGCAGGGGCGCGCCGATGATGGCTCGGCCGACAGCGACATCGTGAAAATCCGGGTCTCCCCGCCTGAGTTCGGTGAGAACCTACGCGCCATCACCGACCAATGCCGAAGCCATGGCCGCCCGCTGGTCATACTTAAGCCTCCCGTGCCGTATCTCTGGCCGGCCGGACTGCAGTTCAAGCCGTTTCTTCAGTTGGCAGGGCGGGACGGCCAGGCTATCCTGCCGCCGGAGATGGCCAGGCTTCTGGGACGGCCGCTGACGTATTGCCTCGACACGACCCGCTATCGACAGCTTTATGGTCGGGGGGACATTTTCACCCGGGTCGTGCTTTCGTCGGTCTATGCCGACATGCTCCCCCCTGCCGAGGCTGTCGTCCACTACTCGCAGCAGCTTGTCCGGAAACCGGATGATCCGGTGCCGTTAAACGACCTGGGCGTCGCGCTCTGGCGGACCGGAGACTTTCGCCGGGCCGATTCCGCCCTCCTGGCCGCACGCGCCTTATTCGCGCGCCGGTATAGCGGCAAGCTGACGCCGCTGATTCAGGCCGCCATCTCGCCGGTGCTGTTTAACCTCGGAATCAATTATTTGTCACAGGCTTCCGGTCCGGGGGCAATCGATTACGATACCAGTGGCGCGGCCTTCGCTTATCTCGATTCTGCCCTCCAGGCCGATTATTTTTCTCTCCGCATCAAGCGCGACTACTGGCGTCAGATTGACGCTCTGGCCAGTACCAGCGGCGTGGCGGTCATCGACTTGCCGGCCATCTTTCGCGCCAGGGGTGGTGAACGGCTGTTTTTCGACCATTGCCACCCCAATATCCTGGGTCACCAGGTGATCGCACAGGCGCTTTATGATACCCTGCGTGCTCGGGGATGGTAATGCCAGGACGCCATAACCGGCATTGTCGCTCGGGGTATGATAGATAAATTCGAGCCAACTGATTAAAATTCCCCGCGAAAGCACAAATCAGTTGACAAGACGGGGATGATTGTAATATGTTGCCGATAACCGCCCGCCGCCGCGCAAGTACCCTCACCGGTGGCATTACATGTCGGAATACCGGCCGAAAAATTTTGTACGAGAGGCAACAATCTGAATCAAGTCTGCTAAGGGAAGACAGTGAAGGACAACCGCACGGTCCCGGAAACAGCCATGCGCAGGAATCTGACATCGCGACGGCGGAATAGGCTGTCGAGCAAGGATTGCAGACTATGAGGCGGATACTTGTGGCGCTTCTCATTACGGCCGCGACTCTCTCGGCGGCAGACAAAACCCCCTATAAGCATATCATCGGCGGCAACGGGTACACCGGGACAAATCGATACACCT
>CAZPEV010000230.1:0-3618 GCA_964585635.1 uncultured Ignavibacteriales bacterium | reverse complement strand
TCCCAGATCTACACCACCCTCAAACACCTCGGCGGAATCGGCGAACTGGAGAGCATGGATATCAAGTCCAACGAGAAGACCAAAGTGACCATTTACTATATGCTGCCGACGTACGTTCCCGGCGGAACCTACTCGATGGTTGTGACGCTGCTGATAGACGGCGTCACCATCGGCACCTACACCAAGATGGTAAATGTGTTTCAATTCGTCTTTGTCGGCAACAGGAAAACCCTGGAGATCCATCGCCGGGAATGCCCCTGGGTGACGAAGATGAGTTCATACAATAAGATGGCGCTTAGTGGATTGGAGCAGGCTCATCAGCGCGGATTCGATAATTGTGCCCTCTGTATCGGCGGATCCAAGCGTTAGGAGGCGCATCGCCGGCGATTAGTCTATGATTCAGGGCCGGAGGAGAAGACCTCCTCCGGCCCACCCTCGTTCGTTGGAAGGAGCTGCAGATGGAGTTTATGAAAGACCGACCCAAGTTACTGATGGCCACCGTCTACCTGAAATCGCAGACCGGTCGATCGCTTTTGCAGGAAAAGCCGGCGGCGCCCTCTGACCCCGTCCCATACCTGCCGTCCCCGGAGACGATCAAGAAAGCGATCGCCGAGCTTACCCGGCTTGGTTTTACGATTGAAGCTCAGGGGGCGACGCTGTCGGTTTCCGCACCCCCGGAATTGTTCGAACAGGTGTGCGGCGTCAAGATTTCGTTTGAAGAGACGACCGAATATGATCCGCAACAGGGTCGAACTATGAAGCGACGGGTCTATCGCAGCTCTCGACCCGTGATGCAGATACAGGGGTTGGATGACATTATCGAGGGAATGACCTTTGCCGTTCCCGGCCGGCCGTTTGACGACCATAAGCCCTGAGGCAGCACAGTCGTATTGTCTGGAACAGGTTGGCCCGCCACGGCCCGGGCCGGTTATCCATGGGCCGCATAATAAAGACGTCGGCCAGGTTTGTCCTTCCTCCGCAGCCGCTTTGTACCGGCTCGTTTGAAAGCGATGTCCGCTTTGTCTTGCGCTGCAATCCGGCCCTCCTTATATTTCGCCCGGGACAGCAACAGGAGTGGCACACTATGAAGCGTCGCGATTTCTTGAAAAAATCATCTCAGGCGGTGGCGCTGGCCGCAGTGACCGGCGGGACCGGCTTTCTTTTCCACAACCGGGAATCGGCCGCATACCATCGACCGGCTTCAGCCAAAACCCAGTTTACCGTCGCCGGTGACCCCAAGTTGCCCGGGATCGTGCTGGCCAAAAACGCCGATCATGTTGCGGCGCTCAAGGCCGCGCTGGATGCCATCGGTGGCATCAAGCGGTTTGTGAAGCCGGGCGAGCGGGTGGCGATCAAACCCAATATCGGCTGGGATCGCACTCCGGCCCAGGCCGCCAACACCAATCCGATCCTGGTCGGCGAGATGGTTCGGCTCTGCCTGGCGGCCGGGGCGGCCGCGGTGGTGGTGGCCGACGTTTCCTGCAACTCGGCGCCACGCTGCTATCTCCGGTCAGGCATACAGGAGATGGCCGCCAAGGCCGGCGCCAAGGTGATCCTTCCCCGCGATGAGGATTATGTTCAGACCGACCTGAAAGGAAAGCTGCTGACCACCTGGCCGGTGCTGAAATGGTTCGTGGAGACCGACCGGCTAATCAATATGCCGATCGTCAAGCATCACTCCCTATGCGACTGCACAGCCGGAATGAAAAACTTCTACGGCATCCTTGGTGGGCGGCGCAATCAACTCCATCAGCAGATCGACCAGTCGATTGTCGATCTGGCGACCTTCTGCCGTCCCACCCTGACGGTGGTCGACGCCACCCGTGTGCTACTGCGCAACGGCCCCACCGGTGGATCAGTCGATGACGTCGCGATCGAAAACAGCGTCATCTGCGCCACAGATCTGGTCGCCGCCGATTCCCGCGCGGTCGAATTCCTGGGCCTGGAAGGGGCCAAGGTGGGTCACATCATTCTGGCCGGCAAATGCGGCCTGGGTGAGGTCGATTATAAAGTATCCGGGTACAAAGAGATTATCGCATGACGATTCGTACGGTCAGAAATCTTCGCCGCGCCTCGCAGATTGTCTTCTTTGCGATCTTCTTCTGGCTAATCCTCAAGACCAACTTTCAGCCGCATTTTGACTCATCGGGAACCGGCGACATTCACCTGCCGTATCCGGTCTCCATCGCGCTGGAGTTTGACCCGCTCGCCGCGCTGGGGACGCTTCTTTCCAGCGGGACGGTCTACAAAGGGCTGCTCTGGTCGCTGGTCATCCTGATTCCGACCATCTTCATCGGGCGCTTCTTTTGCGGCTGGGTCTGCCCGCTGGGATCGCTGAACCACGGGGTGTCGGAAATTCCCTCGGAGCGCCTGCGCCGCAAAGGAAAGGGAAAGATCGACTCCAACCGCTATAAGAAATATCAACGGATCAAGTATTACATCCTGCTGGTCTTCCTCGCGGCGGCCTTCGTCGGAATCCTTCAGGTCGGCCTGCTGGACCCGCTGCCGTTTCTGGCCCGGTCAATCGGCACGGTTGTGCTGCCGATGTTTCATGCCACCGCGCTGGGCGTGGTGGGATGGTTCCAATCACTCGGCTGGCCGCCGTTGGGGAAGGCCGCTCAACTCGGGTATGACCTGATCGCGCCCTTGCTGTTGAATTATCGTCAGGTGCATTTCCACGCCATCGCCGGCATCGCCGTGCTGTTTGTGCTGGTGCTGATGCTGAATCGCCTCTACACCCGCTTTTGGTGCCGGGGGATTTGCCCGCTGGGAGCGATGCTGGGAATATTCTCCCGCTATGCCCTTTTCGGCCTGAAGAAAGACGAGCAGACCTGCACCAAATGTGAGATTTGCCTGCTGCATTGCCAGGGGGCCGACAATCCCCATATCGGAACGCGCTGGCATCAGGCGGAATGCCATCTTTGCCTCAACTGCCAGGCCTCCTGCCCCGAGGGATCGCTGAGTTTCAGGTTCTTTCCCAACCAGGCCGACACCACCACCAATCCCGCCGGGACGCCCAAGGTCGACATCACCCGCCGCAAGGTGCTGATATCGCTGGCGGGCGGAATCGCCCTCTATCCGATGCTTCGTTCCGGTGATGCTTTCAAGGTGAACGCCAATTCTCGGTTGATTCGTCCACCGGGCTCGGTGCCGGAGGATGCTTTCCTAGCCAAATGCATCCGCTGCGGGCAGTGCATGCGGGTTTGCCCCAACAATGCCCTCCATCCAACCCTTCTGGAATCGGGCCTGGAGGGGATCTGGACGCCGATTCTGATTCCGCGGATCGGGTACTGCGAACCATCCTGCACCCTCTGCACGCAGATTTGCCCGACCGGTGCGATTTTGGAATTGACCGGCAAGCAGAAGATCGGCGACCAGAAGAACCCGCCCGTTCGGATCGGGACCGCCTTCATCGACCGCGGCCGCTGCCTGCCGTGGGGGATGGGCAAGACCTGTATCGTTTGCGAGGAATGGTGCCCGACATCACCCAAGGCGGTCTACCTTCAGGTGGAAAGCATGGCCGACCGCAGCGGCGGCCCGTTGTCGGTTAAGCGGCCGTATATTGATCCCGACCTCTGCACCGGTTGCGGCGCCTGCGAATATGCCTGCCCGGTGGTG
>CAZPEV010000229.1:0-3652 GCA_964585635.1 uncultured Ignavibacteriales bacterium | reverse complement strand
GGCCCACCGCAATTGGGATTATCTCCGGAAATTCATATATGCTCAAATGATATGTTTCATCCGTCGGATCCGTAGCCCGCTTGCCGAGGACCCATAGGCGCTCGCCATCGACCACCAGCGACTGAAAACCGCCTGTCAGGTACGGGACCGGAAGTGGGTCAATTACGGTCAGGTCCACCGCGACGCGGGTATAAAAGAGCGTGTCGTGACGGGATTCGAAAACGTGATAGTACGGCTCGATCCACGCGACGGCGACCATCGAGAACGGACTGTAATGGGACAGGGTCAAGCCGAGCGGATGCAAAAACCGCGGGACGGTGTCGACCAGTCGGCCGTCGCGGTCCACCAGCGCCATCGACCAATTCACTTCGGATGATATCTTCATGAGGACCAGGTCAAATTCCGGCCCCTCCCCCATCATGAGGTCGGAAACGGTATAATCGGTTTCAAATATCCCGGCCTGATAATAGGTTTGCGACGTATTAACGACCGCAGGATCGGAGAAAGTCACTTCCACGCCATATGCCGCAGCATTCGACAAGACGATACATATGAAGGAAACGACACCGGCGATGCCCGCAGACCGTCCTAGGGATGAAACAGTCCGCATTATCATTCCCCTCCTCAAGGGATCGCTTTATTGCACGCGTTCTCTACAATCGTTATAACGCCGCTTCTTCAAAGACGCACGTAATCTGATCGGTGCCTTTCTGCCAATAGCCCGCATATAATATAGGCACCCGGAGGATTGATGCAAGGCCTGTTTCTTGGAGACCCGTTAGGCCGGTGGGTGATATGCGATCCGTCTACCGGGGGACGATCTCGCTTATTGCGGATAGATTCGGTTTGGCGGCCGTGGCCGACATGGTCCGGTACTGCCGATATGCACCGGCAACCGCCCGGAGATCGTCAATATTCATTTGTCCTTTCAATAGGCGTAAGGCTTAGTCCATCCCACTCATTCCTTGCCAGCTCCGCCCACATTGCCTATATTGTCATTGAATCTTGATTTCAGTACGAGCGGGGGTAGTCTATAACATCGTGGCGAAATGATTAAGCATGGAGCAGCGTATGTTATCAGGGTCATTTGTGATCGGCCGGGTGCGGCGAAATCTTCTATTCTTCGGCGTCATTCTGCTTTTGGCTTCATCCGCCAAAGCACAGACGACAGACTCGTCATCGCAGGCGACCACGAAGGAATGCTGTCGGAGCTTCTGCTTCAAGGGTGCACCGGCACCGTCATGCCGGATGTTTGCCATCGTGGAGGCCGGTCTGACATATCCGATTCTTCAGCCAAATTTCCTCGGCAGCGAGAATGGGCCCTGCCTGACAATCGATATCGGCCTCATGCGAAATATCGGCAAACGGTCGGCCCTCGGCCTGACCGGGTATTTCTCCGCCCATGAATCGACCGTTCGTTCGGGAATCAGGGCTCGCTACCGGCATTGGCTCGGCCATCGGCTGGCTTTGGACATTTCTCCCGTTGGGCTGTTTGCCGGTAAGGCCGGGGGGGACATCGATGACTTCCGGTCGACGGGCTTTATCTCCTCCATCGCGCTAAACGCCGGCGACCTTATGGCGGTAACGGTCGGCCTTGTGACGGAACGGTACAGGTATGGATATTCTAATCCTTCATCGGCACCGTGGAAATCAACCCATTCATCATCCGGGACCAGTCTCTATGCCGGGCTGATCGGCGGATCATACGTCGGTGTCGTCGGCGCAATGGCCATTGTCGTCATAACGGCAGTCTACGCCCTCCGGGACTCCGGCGGGATTTTTGGTGGTTCTTCCTGGGGCGGCTGATTCTCGGCACCAGGTAATCCCCGGCCTCTCACCATGCGGCAGGGCCGTTCCGCATTCATAGAAATAGTTTTTCCCGGGCGCCAAGTTCGACGCCCGGCGTCTGAAATTAACCATTATATTGCACCGATATGGCGAACCGACCGTTGTACACGGAACTGGCCTGGGCCTATGATCTCATCATCAACAAGCCGATTGAAAGATGGTGCGGTTTCATCCATGGGATTTTGCAGCAGCAGGGGATACTTCCCGGTAGCCGCGTGCTTGATGCCGGATGCGGAACCGGGGAATATGCGATTCGGCTGGGTCGTCGGGGTTATCGTGTCATCGGCCTGGACATGAGTGCGGAGATGATTTCTCAGGGCCGTTCGAAATGTAAAGACCACGCCGGCAATGTTCAATTCCTGATTGCCAGCCTGCTTGAAATTCCGGCTCCGCCGACCTTCGACGCCATCCTTTGCCGGGGAGTGTTGAATGATCTGACGTCGGATAGTGACCGGCAGCGTGTGTTTCCGTCCTTTGCCAAGGCCCTCCGGCAAAAGGGCCTGTTGATCCTCGATGTGCGCGATTGGGAGCGGAGCTTCATCTCCAAGAAAGCCCAACCGGTATCGCAGCGGCGTGTGGCGACCGGCCGGGGAGTGCTGATGTTTTGCAGTGAGACGCGATGTGACGAGGAAAGCCATCGGCTCTTGATCCGGGAGACTTCGGAGCTGATTTCGGGTGGAACCACGAGACGTACCAGCTTTGATCTGGCCATGCGATGCTGGACAATCGACGAGCTGATCGGAAGTCTATCAACCGCCGGCTTTTCCGCAATCAAGCTTCTGGGTGACTATGATGAATCGATCCCGATTGGGTCGACCGATCGTATTATCGCGATGGCACGACTGACGGCCTGATCGTGACCTGTGCCGTCATGGTCGGACGGTGCTCGGCTAAAGGGGAACCCGAATATTTACGTTGACCGTCGGCGAGGTCAATCGGTCAGTCCGGGGACCGCGCCTGTCATCGTCAGGAATGCTTCTGCACCAAAGCTCCCTGAAGGATCCGCCGGTAATGGTCCGGCACGAGCAGAACCTCCGCCGCCCGACGGATATCGGGTCGGTTCGGTACGATGACCTGGCGATACGCGGCGCTTCGACCGCTTTTGCGCTCGATCGTCAGGCGCCGCAGATGGAAGGTGAGGAAATCCCGCTCGCGATCGTAGACGGCTCGGTCGAACGCCGTCGATACCTCCCGCAGCCGGTCGAGCGCGGTGATAATCTCTTTCGCTCCCTGATCCAGCCGCTGCTGCTGCACCGTCTCGTCCAGGACGGCGGTCATCCGTGAACGATAGATCTGGCCCCGCGATTCCGCATACTGCCGCAAGAGGGTGACGAGCGTGTCGGGAAAGTCGAATTCGTCGGGAAGCCGGCGCAGCATTTCCCACCGACTCTCGATGAAATCATAGAGGATAAATCCCGACAGGATCATCCCGCGAAAGGCGGTTTCTCCCCGCTCCTGAAAGACGACGTCCGGAGCCAGACCGGTAAAGGTCAGGGCGCTGTCGGGCGGATTGAGAAAGCGGCCGTCGGCGAAATAGTACCGTGCGGTTGTCAGGCGAAGGGCGCCGCGCCGGGGTAATCCGATAATCGTCTGCACCAGCACCTTGCCGAAGGTCGTGTCGCCCCCCACCACGCCCCGGCCGGCGCCATGGATAGCGCCGGAGAAAATCTCCGCCGCCGCCGCCGTTCGTAAGGCACAGCCCGTGACAGAAGGAGTATTGCCCATGAAGCGCCTCCGCACACTCGCCACCGTCCTGGCCGCCGCCGTGGTTCTCCTCTCCCTCCCGCTCGTCGCCGCCGAGCAC
>CAZPEV010000228.1:0-3676 GCA_964585635.1 uncultured Ignavibacteriales bacterium | reverse complement strand
AGATTTTTCCGGGCGTCTGCGGCGGCGAATAATCCGGATTCGAGAGAAGCTGGATGGCCCGGAAAAATCTGACGCTCAGCGTCACCTGTTCATCAACATAGGGATTGCGTTTGTCGACCTCGGCCGTCAGAAACAGGTCGCGATTGTTGTCGCCGGCCCCGGCGGTTTCCCGGCCGGCCGGCGCCTGGCTCCGCGCAGCCGACTTGACCACCGTCAACGACAGTTCGTTTGATTCATACCGTTTGCCGTCCACCACCGCAGAGGCCGCCCGGATGGGAACGTCCCCTCCTGCCGGGGAGTCAGGACATAGGTATAGGTTTGCGATGAAGTCGCCGCCCCGTTAATGATCTGCAGGTTGGTTGAGCTCCCGGTCGAGTAGATGTCAAACTGCTCCAGGGGCGGCAGATTCGGATTCGGCAATTGTCTTTGCTGGGTCGATGATATCGTCACCGACAGCATCGTCGTTTCATTGAGGCCGATCGTGGATTGATCCAGGGCCATCTGGATGGTGACATCATCATCGGCCGCCACCACCGCCGCACAGATCAGCGCCAGCGCCAGGGCGCGATATGACACCGGTTTGGTCACCAGTCTTTGCCCCCGGCCGTTCCCTGAACCTTGACCCGTTTTTGCTCTTTCTGCAAATCCTTTTCCGAATCCTCCAGCGCCCGCAATATCCGCATCGCATCTTCCTTGGACATCTGCTCCTTGTTTTGCTGGCGTTGCTGGTCCTGCTGTTTTTCCTGATCCTGTTGTTGCTTGTCCTTGGTCTTATCCTGGCCTTGTTGCTGATCCTGCTGCTGATTCTTCTGATCGTTCGGCTGCTGTTGTTGCTGCTGTTGTTGTTGTTGTTGCTGCTGCTGTTGCTGTTTCTGATCCTGTGGCTGCCGCTGCATTTGTTCCTTCAGCCGGTTGCGGGCCAATTCCAGGTTAAATTTGGCGTCCATATCATCCGGGATCAATTCCAGCGATTTCTGGTATGCCTCGATCGCCTGCCGATAATCCTCCTTCAGGAAATAGCCGTTACCGGTATTATAATAGGTTTTAGCCTGAAGCGACACATCGTCGGTGTTCAGGGCCTTGTTATACAGCTCGAGGGCCTCTTCATAGCCGCCGGTTTCGACCAGGGCGTTGGCATGGTTATAGGCTATCTGCGGCGTCTCCGGCCGTTCGACCTCGGCTTGACGATAGAACTCCAGCGCCTCCTTGTATCCCTTCTTGGCAAAGGCTTTGTTTCCCTTTTCATTCAACGCCACCGAGTTGTCGGCCCAGGACAGCGCCGTACACCCGGCCCAAAAAAGGAGGAAAAAGACCGCGCGCCTCATCCTTCGGCCCTCTTGCGGGCGGGTCTCGTCCGCTCCGGCATAAACGTTTCCCAGATAATAAACACCAGGGCCAGGGCCAGCGGCCACTGGAAGCGGTCATCGTATTGCAGCATCAGCTTCCCTTCCAGCTCCTTCTTTTCCATGCCGGAAACGTCGTCGTATATCTTGCTCAACTCCATCTCGGACGGCGTCCCGCGATAATATTTGCCGCCGGTGGCCAGCGCGATCTTTTGAAGCGTCGTTTCATCCATCTTGGAGATGATTACCTCACCGGCATCGTCTTTCTTGAAGCCCACTCGCTCGCCCCGCTTGTTGTATATCGGAATCGGTTCCCCTTCCTGATTGCCGATGCCGACGGTATAAATGCGCACCCCCTCTTTGCGGGCCGCCTCAGCCGCGCCGATCGGATCGGTATCCTGATCTTCGCCGTCGGTCAGGAGAATCAACACCTTGTGCTTGCGCTCGGTCTGGTTGAATCCGCCGACCGCCTTGCGGATGGCATCCCCGATGGCCGTGCCGGGGGTCGGGATGAGGTCGGGATCGATGACGTCGAGAAACATCCTGGCCGCGGAGTAATCCAGCGTCAGGGGACATTGTATGAAGGCCTCGCCGGCAAAGGCGATCAGGCCGATGCGGTCTCCCTTGAGCCGATCGGGGGTGATGAGCGACCGAATTTCCTGCTTGGCTTTGGTCAGCCGCGAGATGGGGCCGGGACGGACGTCCAGCGCCTCCATCGACTTGGACACGTCGACGGCCACAAATATGTCGACTCCCTCCCGCTTCATCATTTCCATATGCGTGCCGATTTGCGGCTTGGCGGCCGCCAGCGACAGAAACAGAATGGCCGCCAACAGCAGCGCGGCCTTGCCGGCCTGGCGCTGAAATGAAATTCCGGAGGCCGCCTGCATCACCAGGGCAATGTCGCCGAAGCGGGCCAACAGCCGCTTTTTCCGGGCCAGCGACCACCAGACAAACAGCCCAATGATCGGGATCAGCAGAATCGCCATAAGATACAACGGTTCGTAAAATCGCACGGGTCGGCTCCTATGGAATCTTCCTGAAATAGGTCTGCGACAGGACCATCTCCGCCACCAGCAAGGCAAAACCGGCCATCATCCACCCAAAGAACAGCTCTTTGTATTGTATATACTCATGAACCTTGACCTTGGTTTTTTCCAATTGATCGATTTCGGAATAGATTCTGTCCAGTTCGTCCTCGGTCCGGGCGCGAAAGTACTTGCCGCCGGTGGTTTCGGCAATCTTCCCCAGCGATTCCTCGTCGATCTCATTCGGCAGGTAGACATACCGTTTGCCGAAGATCGGGTCGTCAACCGGGTACATGGCGTTGCCCGGCTTGCCGATACCGATGGTGTAAATCTTGATTCCCATCGTACGGGCGATATTGGCCGCGGTCAAGGGATCGATCTCCCAGACGTTGTTGACGCCGTCGGTCAGCAGAATGATGACCTTCGATTTGGCCTCCGAATTCATCAGCCGGTTGACGGAATTGGCCAGCGCCAGGCCGATCGCGGTGCCATCCTCGATCATCCCAAAATCGACCTGCGCCAGAAAGCCCTTCAGCACCCCGTAGTCCAGCGTCAAGGGGCATTGCGTAAACGAGGATCGCGAGAACACGACCAGCCCGATCCGGTCGTTGGTGCGCTTGTCGATGAATTTGTCGATCTCATCTTTGGCCACCCGCAGGCGGTTTTCCGGCTTGAAATCCTCCGCCTTCATGGAGCCGGACACATCCAGGGCCAACATGATATCGATTCCCTCGGTTTCGACGTCCCGGCGCTCGTTGCCCGACTGTGGGCGGGCCAAGGCGACGGTCAGAAGGGCCACCGCCAACACCCGCAGCAAATATACCAGGGGACGAAACCGCAGCCGGGCCGTCGGCTTTCCTGTCCGCACCAACGACAGGTCCGAATACCGTACCGAGGCCGATCTCCTCGGCGCCCGGCGGAGATAGTGCCATACCATGGCCGCCGCCACCAGCCCGCCGATAACCAGAATCACCCATCCGGGAAGGCGCATAAAGATGAGGTCCCAGCCCTCGAACTTGAGGATATTCATGGCCTATCCTCCCCGCTCTTCGCAGCCGGATGCTCCCGCAACTCCGGCGGGGCATACTTCAGCATCGGATCACCCTCGGCCGCCATAACCGCCTCGGCGGCCACCGCCACCGGTTCCGGCTCGGCCCCTGTTTCGGAAGGGACCGCCAATACCAACTCCCTGGTTTTGCCGACCAGTTCATAGGCAGCCTGCCAGTCCTGGTCGGGGCGGTCGGCCGGCGGAATATATTTGGCGAATTTGACCAGATCGGCGTGCTCCAGAAAGGTGACGATTTC
>CAZPEV010000227.1:0-3873 GCA_964585635.1 uncultured Ignavibacteriales bacterium | reverse complement strand
TCGTAACAAGCATATCGTCCGTTCCGGTTCATGGCGCGGTCGTCTGCATTGCGGTTTGCTTGTCGGGAACAATTTCGCAAGACCTGAAGACCGGGTATCTCCTGGGGGCCACGCCTAAAACGCAGCAGTTGACCGTGCTTCTCGGCGTTTTGTTCCCATCCCTGGTGATCGGCTCGACATTCTTCCTGCTCAACGACGCCTATGGGTTCGTCCGCACAGCGCAGCATTTGACCCCGCTGGAGGCGCCCCAGGCCAACGTTATGGCCACGGTGGTGCAAGGAGTCATCAGCGGCAATATCCCCTGGACGCCGATCTTGGTCGGCGCCATGATCGGGCTGTCGGTGGAGCTGTTGGGGGCTTCGTCGCTCCCCTTTGCCATCGGGCTGTATCTCCCCCTGTCTCTGTCCACGCCGATCATGCTGGGCGGGCTGGTGGCGTTTCTCCTTCGCAAGACCACCAGAGATGACGATCTCTATAAGAAGCGTGAGGAAAGCGGAATCCTGTTCGGCTCGGGGTTGGTAGCCAGCGATGCTCTGGTTGGGGTTCTTTCGGCCGGTCTGATTGCCGGTATTCCGGCCTACTATAATTATTATACCCAATACAGCACCATACCCAATATCACCGGCGAATTCTTCGGGCCGATACTGTCGCTGACTCTTTTCTTCGGACTGGCTGCCATCTTCTATTTCATGACCCGGTCCGGCGTTAAGAAGTAAGGACCATGACCGAACGGCGTGTCCTAAATCACAAGACCTGGGCCATCCTGATCTTCGGGATGGCCTTTGTCGTCCGGCTGATCTATCTGCTCCAGACCAAATCAAGTCCCTATTTCTTGGCCCCCATGGTCGACGAGCTTTGGCACCTCAATTGGGCCAAGGAGATTCTGGAGAAGAGCTTCTGGGGAACGGCGGTCTATTTCCGCGGACCGCTGTATCCGTATCTGCTGGCCTTCCTGCTCAAAATCACCGGCTCCGATTATTTCTGGACCCGCCTGGCCCAAATGATCATTGGATCGGCTTCGGTATCGCTGCTGTACCTGCTCGGTCGGGAATTCTTCTCGGAAAAGATCGCCCGCCTGGCGTCTCTGGCCAACGTCCTTTACGGTACGATCATCTTCTACGAGGGGCTGTTTCTGATCGAGGTTCTTTTCGTCTTCCTCAATATCTTCGGCCTGTGGCTGTTCGCGCGGGGACGGGATTATCCCCGAAGGAAGACTTACCTGCTGGCGGGGCTGGCCTTCGGTCTGTCCGCCATCGCCCGCCCCAATATCCTGCTGGTTTTGCCGTTTTTGGCCCTTTGGCTTTTCCTGTACCAGTACGCCAAGATCGGCACCAAGGCGGTGATCATTCTATTGGTCGTATTTTCCGCCGGAGTGGCGTTGCCGATCCTGCCGGTCACCATCCGCAACTTCGTCGTGGCTGATGACCTGGTGCTGATCTCATCCCAGGGAGGCATCAACCTGTACCTCGGCAACAATCCCTCGGCCGAGGGGCTGACGATGATCATGCCGGAAATCGTTCTCGACGCCCGCGTGCCGGTATCAAAGTTTGTCGCAACCGTCACTGCCTATGAGGAAAAGACCGTCTGCCATCCGCTCAAACCGTCCGAAGAATCGTCTTTCTGGGCCAATCGGGCCAAGCAATTCATGTTCGAACATCCCGGGCAGTTTTTCGGTCTGACCTTTCGCAAACTCGTCTACTTCTTTTCCGGGTTTGAAAATTCCGACCAATACGATATTTACGATTATCGCCAATACTCCCCCCTGCTGTCGGTACTGATCTTCGACCGGGGGCTGAAATTCCCCTTCGGCCTGCTGGCTCCTCTGGCGCTGGTCGGAATCGCCCTTTCGTATCGGCGATGGCGGGAGCTGGCGCCGCTTCTGATATTCGTGGCGGCCTATATCCCCACGGTGATTCTGTTTCTGGTCACCGCGCGACATCGGCTGACCGTCATTCCCATCCTGCTTCTCTTCGCATCGTATGCGGTGTTTTATTTCTGGGACGCCGCACGAAAGGGAGGCCTCAAGAGGCTGGCGTTTCCGGCGACAGGCGCGATCCTCCTGCTGGTCCTTTCGAATATCAATTTCTTTGATCTCGGCTTTCACAATGTGGCGCAGACGCATTACAACCTCGGCCTGACCTATGCCCGTCAGGGCAAATATCCGGAGGCGATCACAGAGTACCAGCGTTCGCTGGAAAAAGCCCCGTCGGTGCCGGCCGTCCTTTTTGCGCTGGGGACAGCCTACAACGACATGGGAAAATTCTCGGAGGCGATCCCCTACCTTAACCAGGCGGTCATGCTTGATCCCAATTACACCGATGCTTTGGTCAATCTCGGTATAGCCTATTCCGAGACCAACCAGCTTGACCGGGCGGAAATGATATTTCTTAAGGTCGTCAAACTGGAGCCGAATCGGGTGGAGCCGTACTTCAACCTGGGGCGCATATACCTGTCTCAGAACCAGTTCGATCTGGCCCGCCAGAATTTCCTGAAGACCCTCGACCTTCAACCGGACAATCATGCCATGTACGCCCGCCTGGGTGTGGTCTATGGCCGGGCTCATGATACCGCCTCGGCCTACGTCTATTTCGCCCGCGCCCTGGAGCTCAATCCCTCTTATTGTCCCGCCTATCTGAACTGGGGAAATATCTGTCTGGCCAACGGCGACACCGCTGTGGCGCTGGAGAAGTATGACGCCGCCATTCGTTGCGACAGCACGGCCATCGAGCCACACTATAATCTGGCGATTCTGTACGCCCGGATGGGCAACCGCCGCCTGGCCCGGGAGCAGGTCGACGCCGTCTTGAGGATTAAGCCTGATTTTAGCCAGGCGCTGGAATTGAAACGGCAACTGGGGGGCTAATACTTGCGGCGGCGCTCGATAACATAATTGGAGCCGCCCAGCGATTTAGTGTATTTCTTTAGGTCGGCCAGCATGTGCGACATCTCCCCGACATGACTGAACATTCCATCCTTGTTGACCACCACGGCGATCGAAAGGGTCATGATACCGAACTGTTCCTGTTCGTTGCGCCGATTGCGGGTGATGATGTGGCCGCGCAGGCGGTCATCCGACTGATATCGATAGGGAATGATGGTGTCAAAGGTCCGCAAGACGTTGTTGCAGATCGCGGGAACCAGATCGCCGGGAATGACAAAAATGAAATCGTCGCCGCCGATATGGCCGACGAACCCCTCCCGGCAGAGGTCAAAGACCACGTCTTTGATAATGCGGGCCGTCATCCGGATGACGCGGTCGCCGTAATAATAGCCATAGTAGTCATTGAAGGCCTTGAAATTGTCGAGGTCGGCATAGCAAACGGCGAACTCCTGTTCCATCTTGATTTGCCGCTCGATCTCGATTTCGATCAGGCTCGGCCCCGGCAATCGGGTCGAGGGATTGATCGACAGATCGCGGATGGCGCGCTGGATCAGCATCGTCGTCCTGATGCGGGCGATGTGGACCGGCAGGGCGTCGGAAAAGAGTTCCTCGACGCCGTTCTCATAGGCCGCCAAGAGGGTGGCGTCATTCGGCTGCGGATGATACAGGATCGTCGGCGTAATGGCCAGATAGGTGTGATTCTTGATGGCCCGGATGGTCTCCAGAACCCGAAAGACCGCATCATCATCCCGGCAATTGGTTCCCAGGTAAATCAGGTCGAGCCCGAATCGTTGGGCCAGCGTCAGAAGCTGCTCGACCGACTGGAAATAATGGAGTGAAGTCCGCCGCCCTTCGAGGATACGGGTCAGATAATAGTCGGCCTGAGCTCCCTCGATACAGGCGGCGACATGAAGCATTACCCCTTTTCGCTCCGGCGCGACCGCGGATGAAATTGACGATGAACTTCGAGCAGATACTCCCGATTCAGGTGG
>CAZPEV010000226.1:0-3925 GCA_964585635.1 uncultured Ignavibacteriales bacterium | reverse complement strand
TTCGCACGGCGTTGCGCGATTCGATCAGACCGGGATCAGTCTGTTTGGCCAGTTCAATGCACTCTTGCAGGGTGTAAACCTTGGCTGACACCCCGCCGCCAAGGCCCCAGATTACCAGCAGAATCACGTACAGCAGCTTTTTCATGCATACCTCTATCATCTTATCGCATTAGAAAAGACTTACTTTCACTCCTGCCAGGCTCATTCCCAGAATCTGCAGCATCATGAATCCGACCAAGAGAACGACGGTGGAGATCGCCGACACCATAATACCTTTGCCGCGAGTGAACTTGAAGACGGCGGCGTAACCTATGCCGGTTACGATTATGCCCCAGATGGCAAAGGCATCAAGGTAGACGAGCAGCAGATAGAATATCGAAGCGATGTTCTTGTTGGGCCATAGCGCCGCCAATCCAAAGGAGACATCGACTGAGTTCTTGGCGATAACCAGTGGAATAGTCAGGAGTTTACCGACCAGGCCGATCAGGCCCCCCAGGATCGTCACTCCCCAGAGGACGCCAAATTTGGTTTGTCCGGAAAAGAAAATACTCCCAATCACCCACGCCAAAAGCGCCGAAAGGAGCGTCATAATCACCCCCATGACGCCTCCCCACAGAGCGCTCGTAATCGGATTGCTCTTGGCTATTTGATCTTCCATCGCTTTGAGGGCCGATGCGGGAAGCGAGGATGATTGCTTCATCAGTTCGTATCCGGCCTTGGCCTGATAGGGAGCCAGAACTGCGCTGGATATCCCGATCAGGACTATAAGCAGCAGGCACGGAATCCAGAGATTCGGCTTGGTAAGATAGTCATCGAAGGCCTTGACCGGGGCAATAAACACCCCGATAATGATGGCCCAAATGCCGGCCCGGCGGCCGGTCTCGACAGCCTCTTTCGGGACGCTGTGCTCCATTCCACCTGGCATCTCCATGTTCGTCACCTCCACCTTATACCGCCTGACAGTCTTGATAGACGGCGGACATTGCCAAATGTTTCACCAATTCTCGACTCTCCCCCGCGCTTTTTCCTTATACGATTTCATCCCGGAAAAATTCACCCAAATGGCGCGCGCAGGGTAGGGAGGAAGACCACCCCATTACGGAAAATATATCGCCGGTGATTCATGATGTCAAGGGGGTGGGCCCATTCCCTGCGGTAAGGGAGGATAGGAACGGTCCATCCGTCAATATCACGATAAATAAAGAGGCCGGCATGAGACCATGCCGGCCCGCATATACCATGATGTGCGGCACTTATTCGTGAAACTGGACGTGGACGTCGATCTGTGGCATCATCTGGCTCCAGTTATGAAAGGCGTGAACCTGCTTAGCCACCGGCATATTAAGCCCTGACCGGAGACTATCCGCCATAAAGACCAAGGGGAAATTCCGGGTGGTATCGATTTGGAGTCGAGCCGGGTCCGGTTCCATTCCGATCGCCACGCTGCCCCAGGGATGCGATACCCGGCGACGGAAATCCAGATTGGCAAACCTCGGAGGGTCATTCACGATAAAGTCGCTTCCAGGGAACTGCGGCACCTCGTGAATATCGTTATACGGGTTTGAGAGATCAGCCGAGTCGCTTCGGAAAAATCCCCCCAATGGCAGCACTCCCCAGGTCGTATCGGCGACGTACAACTCCTGATATTCATATCCGTTCGGTATCATCTTCTTAAGTTCCAAGCCGGAATTCGGGCCGGATGATGGTTGCTCCAGAAATACCCACGTATTGTATCGCCAGCCGTACGGCCTGATATCAGGAAGATTTTCCAGAGGGGCCGTGTAATTGAAATAGTTCAGGGTTGTTCTGGGACCCGTTGCATAGGTCACGTACAGGTTGTACTGATGATTCGTGTCAATCGTATCTCTATAGGAGGTAATCTCGACCCGGGTATGGTGGAAGATGGTATCATAGCCGATGACCACCATGACATTGTCCTGGCGAACCCAGCTCCCGATACCGATTATGTCCGGCTCATATTTCTTGGTGGAATCTTGCTCATAGGGCGCCACGCTGTCTCGGACGATGGCAAAAGTATCTTGATAGTCTCGGGGTCCTAGAGATCGGGAGCAGACCCATAGTCCCTTATCTTCAGCCGTCGTTGTATCATCGTCCGTCGGCGAGGCCGTAAAATAAAGTCCTAAAACCGAGAATAGATCAGCCGGGAATTTGAGCGAAATCGGCCGGGTGACCGGATCGACCACCTGATCCATCAGCATGATTGTCCCGGACGGAGTTTGCGGATGGGGATCGGGCCGGTTCTCAATCGTCACCATGATAAGGTCATAATCCAGCCAGGGTTCAGGCACTTCGAATTGACCGTTGATAACGTTTCCGCTGGTATCCATGAATCGATACCAGTAGTTATCCCAAAGGAATTTCCCCAAAGAGGTATAGGTCGATTCAGCCCCGTCTACCTTGACCACCCAGAGCTCGTATGTGTACAACGTATCCAGCGTCGGCAGTTGTTTCGGTTCGAGGGTAATCGATGCTCTCAACTTCGGCTGGACAATATCATCTTTTTGTGCGCAACCAAAAGCCAGCATCAGAGTACTGCCAACTACAAGCAGTATCGCGAGATGCCTGAAACTGATCTTCATCCTTCTCATCCTCCCGGACAACGGGTCTAAACACGCAAAAGGTAAATTTATTCGCTTCCGGACTTACTGTCAAGCCGTTTTTGTGAAAATCTATCTTAAGCCCTTGCTTGCCAGCATGCTGCAAAATCCTCCGCTACGGCTGAATCCGTTCAAGGATATGACTATCTGGCCGATAAATTGTTTAGAGAAAAATCTTCGTGGAAAAGGAGTTCTCTTGTCTGCCTGTCAGATCTGTAGATACCAGGTAATGGATGATTCTGTGGCCGTTTGCCCTAATTGCGGCGCCCAGATCGGCACTGCTAAAGTTGATCCTCAAGAGGAGACCACCTCTGAGATCCGCCTGCAGGATGAGCATGCAGGGTCAGAAACGGACTCCAACAGTCGATCAGCCCTCCCCAAGGGATCCCGGCCGGAAGATCAGATCGAGATCTGTGACCCTGGCGATATCATCGGTGCCGCTCCCGATCAAGAAGTCCGCCGTCCCCGGAACGCCCCACAACGGCCGACGATTACAGGTCCGAAAGCGGTTCCTCCGCCGGCCACAGGCGAACAGCCGGGGGCTGAAAATGGCCCCGCTGAGGCCTTGCAGCGTCTGTCCCCCGAGCAGGCCGAAAAGATCAGATCGTCACTCCTTACCAACGCCGATGGCCCGGCTTGCCCCGAGGACGCCACGGCTTTGTTCCACAAAATGAATGGTCGTCCGGCTGGAGCCCGGCCCGAGTCGATGACCGCGTCAGACGGCCCGGTTCCAATATCTCAGGAGGATGGGGAGGCGTCTCAGCAGACGTCGTTGCCGTTGGCTCCCTCCGCCGCGTCCGATATCCAGCCTGAGGTCGTCAGCCCAGGTCCTCACCATTCTCCGACCGCGAGGAAAATCGCCTATTTCCACCGGAATTTTATTCAACTGACCGGGACTCGTCATCTGAATACCGGAGAGGAAGTAGTCATCGGCGGCCACCACTACCTACTGAAGCCGAAGAAGCTGACGCGGCAATTGACTATCTTGGCCGGATCGCTGATTATCATTCTGGCTTTGTTTATCATCGGAACACAGCTCATTTCGCCCACCCTGCCCGGTAAGGGAGTCATTGTGGGTCTCCTGGTCGACGTCAACGGTAAACCGATAGGTTCGGGCGTAGAAGTTGCACTGCCCGAAACCGGTCGCAAGACCGTGACTGACGCCCTGGGCTTTTTCCGCTTTGAGGGAGTCGGGACGGGCGCCTATACCCTGCGCATCGTTTACCCCGACGGCAGCATCGGAACCGAGCATGCCTCCGTGATAGGTGATCAGGTCACAACCGTGCGTTTAGGCGCCGGATCTCCTC
>CAZPEV010000225.1:0-4056 GCA_964585635.1 uncultured Ignavibacteriales bacterium | reverse complement strand
CGACATGCTTGAATGCATAGAAAATGTCTTTGATGCGATGGGTGAACAGACCGGCCTGAAGGCCATACTCGGAGTCATTGATTTCAGCCACCATCTTCTTGAAGTCGTCATACTTGAAGATGACCGCCACGGGGGCAAAGACTTCTTTGCTGCAAACGTTCATCGCCGGTTTGACATTTTCCAGCAGGGTCGGCTCCACGATCCGTCCCACCCGTTTGCCGCCGGCCAAGAGCCGGGCGCCGCCGGCCAGCGCATCCTTGATCCAGGCAGCCGTCCGCTCGACCGAATCGGTGTCCACCATCGGGCCCAGGTCGGTCGTTTCATCGAGGGGATCGCCCATCTTGATCTTTCTGATCGTCGCCCGAATTTTTGTCAGGAATGCATCATACACCTTCTCGTGCACAAATATCCGTTGCACCGAGATGCAGCTTTGCCCGGCGTGCCCAAAGGCTCCCGTCGCGATGCGGGAAACGGCATAATCCAAATCGGCGTCATCCGCCACCGCCACGGCCGCGTTCCCCCCCAGCTCCAGGACCGTCTTCTTGCGGCCGGAGTTGGCCTTGATCCACCAGCCTACTTCGGGCGAGCCGGTGAAGGTAATCAGCCTGATTCGCTCGTCGGTGACGAGCGGAAGCGAGTCGGCCGCCGACCCCGGCAGGACCGACAAGGCTCCTTTGGGCAATTCGGTTTTGTCCACCAGCTCCGCCAAAAGCAGCGCGATGATCGGCGTCTTGGAGGCGGGCTTGAGGATAATCGGGCAGCCGCAGGCGATCGCCGGGGCGACCTTGTGGGCGACCAAATTGAGAGGATAGTTGAACGGTGAAATCCCCGCCACGACCCCGACTGGAAAGTGCCGGATGAGTCCGACTCGTTCTTCCGATCCGGCCGTCCAATCCAGGTCCAAAATCTCCCCGCCGATCCGCTTGGCCTCCTCGGCGGCCACCAAAAAGCAATTGACCGCCCGGCCTACCTCCAGCCGGGCGTCGCGGATGGTCTTTCCCATCTCGTGCGCCATTGTCTGCGCCAATTTCTCCCTGTTCTTCTCCAGACCCTCGGAAATCTGCTGGCAAATCTGTTCCCGCACGTAGCAGGGCAGCTCGCGGGTGACGGCAAACGCCTTTTCGGCGGCGTCGATCGCTTCGATATAATCCTGCGGCCCGGCGCCGGCAACGGCGCCGACCAGGTGGTCGTCGTACGGCGAATGCACCTTGATTCTTTTCTTCGAATCCCGCCACTCTCCCGCGAGATACATCTTATATGACTTGGCCATTATGTCCTCCACAAGTCCATCGATTACAATTATACCGCTCAGGGGCGGGACTTGCAAAGGGGGAATATCGGTCATGATGATAATGACAAAATGAATGCCAAAGCAGCCATCGGCGTATATATTGGCGGAAAGTCAACCGATGACGATCAGGCAGGGAAGAGGTTCAGCCATGATTTCGTTTGAATTCACCGACAGCCAGCTTGAGGTGCAGCGGATGGCCCGCGAACTGGCCGCCAAGAAAATCATTCCGACCATCTCGGAATTTGACCGGGCGCACAAACACAATCCTCAGCTTCTGCGCGATATGGCCGAGGCCGACCTTTTGGGGTTTTGCCTTCCGGAAAAATATGGCGGCCTGGGGATGGATTATATCTCGTTGGGGCTGGCCTGCGAGGAACTGGAGTACGGCGACACCTCGGCACGGGTGATACTGTCGGTTCATATCGGGCTGTACTCGCTGCCGATTTGCGCCTGGGCCAGCGAGGCGCAAAAGGAAAAATATCTCGTGCCCTGCACCAGGGGAGAGAAGCTCGCCACCTTCGGGCTGACTGAACCGGCGGCCGGATCGGATGCCGTCGGGATTCAGACGACCGCTGTCAGGAGGGGGGACAAGTATATCCTCAATGGCGAGAAGATGTGGATATCGTTGGCGGATGTCGCCGATTACTTCCTGATTTTTGCCTGGACCGATCTCGACCAGAAGAAAGCGCGCGACCACAAAGGACTGTCGGCGTTCATCATTGAACGAGCGATGCCGGGCCTGACCACCGGCACAATTCATGGCAAACTGGGCGTGCGGGCCGGCAACACCGGGTATATCGCCATGACCGATGTCGAGGTTCCCGCCGCCAATCTGGTTGGAAACGAGGGAGAAGGATTCAAGATCGCCATGTTCTGCCTCGACCAGGGACGGTACACCGTCGCCGCCGGCTCCACCGGGCTGATTCGCGCCTGCCGCGACGCCTGTGTCAAGTACGCTCACGAGCGGGAGACCTTCCAGACGCCGATCGCCAATCATCAACTGGTCAAGGAGATGATCGCCAAGATGGAGGCGGGGTACGAATACTCGCGCCTGTTATGGATGAAGGCGGGGTGGAAGAAGAATCGGGGCGAGCCGAACACCCGCGAAACCTCGCTGGCCAAGTGGATCGCCTGCCGTGAGGCCGAGGCCGCCGCCGCCGATGCCGTTCAGGTGCATGGCGCCTATGGCTTCTCCGATGAGTACCCGGTGGAGAGGTTCTATCGCAACGCCAAGGGGGCCTCGATCTACGAGGGGACGCGTGAGATTCACACCTTGATGCAGGCCGATTACGTGCTGGGCTTCCGCGAGGACAAGCCGCTTCGCGCCCATCTGCCGATTGTGGATCAAGAATGAATCGACGAGAGGAAATAGCATGGAACCGATAATCATCCGTCTTCAGACCAAGCGTTCCTTGCGCGGAAACCTGGCTCAGCACGCCATGGCCGGGATTGCCCTGCTGTCGGCGGTCACAACAATCGTGACCGAGCAGGGGAACCCGCATCCATGGCTGATGGTGGTCGAGGCCGGTCTGGGCCTAAGTCTGATTATTGTCATCATTCTGGAATTTATGCGGATTCACAAAGGGAAGCATTTTCCATTTCCTCTCGTTGATCTTCTGGCCGGATGTGTCCTGGGAATGGAAAGCCTTAATCGATTTCTTGAGGGGCGTGTCCCATTGGCGATAGCCTGGCTCCTCGTCGCCCTCCTCACAATAACCGCCGGCTTCCGCCGCACGCGTCTTTCCTTACTCCGCCGTATCGTTCTCGATTCGGAGGGGATATATGTCCGGACCTCGCTCTGGTCACGATTCCGGCTGGGATGGGATGGCGTCACCGTTGTCGAATTATCGTCCGCTGCCATTCGCCTTATCCCGGAACAGGGCCATCCGCGGAGCATCGCCCTCGGTTCCATCATGCATGCGGAGGAGTTTGTATCGCGGTTTTCCGCCGCTGTCACACAGCTTAAGCTGCCACCCGAGAAGTTTCAGGGGTTTGCCGGTTTGAGCGGACCGCCTTCGACGAAGCCGTCAATGCCTGATCAGGATTCGCTGGGTGGCGACGGCGCTCTCCCTTAAGGGAGGGAAGTGACCGGTATGGAATGGTTACAGATTTTCTTGCTGTGGTAATAGAAAAGGGTTGACATGATCCGGCAATAATGCGACCTATCCAGGGAACGGCGCCGAGCCGATTGCATTGCAGACAAAGACGGGCGCCCTATAATGCACATGAAAGAAGGAGACTATCGTAATGGCTACCACGAAGAAATCGACCGCGAAGAAAACCGTTCTGAAGAAGAAGTCACCCGCAAAGAGCAAGAAGACAACCAAAAGCACGGGTTGCAGAAAGAAATAGCAGCCTCGGGCGTCAGATGAAAACATTAGCGGATTACCGCGAAGATTACTATTGGTTTTCAGGAAAGGCCAGCGACGTAGCCCGTCAGCTGGCCTTCGCGGGGATAGCTTTTCTCTGGATTTTTCGGGTCACCACCGACGGCGGGCCGGTCATACCCCGAGACCTTGTATTGCCTGCGGTATTGTTTGCATTGGCCCTGGCCTTCGATCTGCTTCAATATATTTCCGCCACCGTGATCTGGGGATGGTTTAAACGGTCCGAGGAGAAGAAGCTCAAGTATCCCGATGACAATCCCGAGCTCAGCGCGCCCGCATGGTATAACTGGCCGATCAATTCGATTTTTGCCGTCAAGCTGATTTGCGTCGTTTTGGCCTACATACTATTGATTGCCAAGGTGAGTCGCATCCTGCTTT
>CAZPEV010000224.1:0-4084 GCA_964585635.1 uncultured Ignavibacteriales bacterium | reverse complement strand
CTCTTCATGGAAACGACGTTTTGCTGCATCCACAATATGATCGAAGACGAAACTCGCCCTTGTGCGTGATCGAAGAATCGCGCCGAGTTCTGGAATCTGCTCAGTTACTCGCTTCCAGGCAGTCCACCCTTCAGCAATGCTCGCGTAAATGTCTGACAGGAATGGAGAGAGAATATTTTGGGCCTCTTCCTGCGAAAGCCCACCGGTTCTATTCGCTCGTATTGTTTTCATGAGCAACAACTTATGGGTTTAAAACACAAAAGCAAGCGAAAAGTCGATAATAAATATGCAAGGCTTTGAAAATGTGACGGAGATTATATCTTGAAGGATAACCCTATATGGCACTATCGGTTGTCATGCGTCGCTTTCGCCACCTGGCTTTCGCCGCCTTCCTTGCGGCCTCGCTCCGTTGCTTTTTCGTCATCTTCTTGGCCCTGGCCTTGCCACCCTTTAGGCCGCCACGCCGTCCCAATTCGACTGCCAGTGGGTCTTTCCCCTGATTTTCTGGCTTTGGTTCAGGTTCGACCGGCTCCGGCGTGACTGCCGTCCCCGCTATATCGCTCGCCAATTCGTTCAGGTCGAGCTTCTTGCCTTTACTACGTGACCGCTTTCGCATGCCTCAATATCGGCGGCGGTCAAAAAAATGTCAAGCGGTTTATCGATGGAGAAAATTCAAACTGACCCACTACCCTAATTCCCCTTGTCTGCAGCTCAATAGTCCTTATCTTTACTGATGAAATCCCAAGCGCATCACGGCGGAGGATTTCCAGGTGCCATATTTCGGTTCCAATATTCTTCTCCAGGCCGCGAAAGCGGCCGTGCTCAACTCGCGGCAGTCGAAATTCCCACTGGGAACCGACCGCTGGGTACAAGCCACCGATGAGGCCGTGGCGCACGTCAAGCGCCGGGGGCTGGTCTTGCTCACATCGTTGGGGCTGAACATCTGGGAACTGACGCTGGCCTTTGCCTCCCGCAGGCAACTGGATACCCTTATCATCATGCCGGAACCGGCTGATGATCCCGAAGCAGTCGCGGCTGCCGTGCGGGAAGGATTTCGGCTGTCCCCGCAAAGAACCGGCTTTCTTTATCCCGACGCCAAGGCCCCCGACGGCAAGAAGGGATGGCCGGACCGGGACGCGCGGATCATCGAACTGGCCGACCTCATCTTGCCGGTATCGATTCGTCCCGATGGCGCCCTCGCCCGCCTGCTGGCCGGCTATCATGGCGAAACCGACCATAGCTTCTCAGTCCCATATGATGCCTGCCGGCGCTCCCGCCCGCGTTATGACAATCGCATCATCGATCCGGCCGTCTGGCCCCTCAATCTGGTGGCTCATTTCACCCGCAGTCGCCCCACCCCTTGGCCGATGGAACCTCCCCTCGATTTTTACAATGCCCTTACCGCCTCAACCAACGAATGGTGCCGATCGGCCCGCAACGGGTTGTTGAACATCGTGCGGACGGGGACAATCTACGCCAGCAGCCGCCATATTCGCGGCGGTTTCGGAATCGTCGCCTTCAGTTCCCTGACGGAAAGCAACCTCAGGCGCCTTTTCCGATATCGCCCGCGCCTGGTGAATCCGGGCTTGGAACCGTACGGCATCGCCATATCAAAAGAAGCCGCCATCGACCTTGGTATGAAGCCGGTTCACTATGGCCCGACGGACGACTTTGACCGGCTCGATGACGTCACCCAACCATATTTCCAGCACCAGGGCAGCCATGACGCCCAGTGGCGTCAGGAGCAAGAATGGCGCTTTGTCGGCGACCTCCATTTGGAGGATATTCCGCCGGACCTTATCCGGGTCGTGGCACCGACCTCGTCCGCAGCCGAGGCCATGCGCCCCTTGTCGCCGTACGAAGTAGTCTGCCTGTTCGCGGCCTAAAGGTCAAAACGGTGCAGCATCGAGGCCGGACCCGGATTCTGGCCGACCCCGACGGCGACCAGGGCCAATTTTGTTGACACCTGATTATCAATAAGTATATATAGCCGCCGGGAACAGTCCCGGAGATTCGCTGTTAGATGGTTATCCGGGACGACGGGGAAACCTGTTTGGCAAAGATGTACGGTTACGCTTAAGAAGAAGCAAATTGAGGGATTACGGCAAATAAGTATCCTGACCGCGTTGCCGTTCATCATGGCGGCCGGACCGGTGGTGGGATATTTCTTCGGCCACTGGCTGGATGGCAAGCTGGGTTCAGGCCCGTATCTGATGATTGTCTTTGTCGGATTCGGGTTTGCCGCCTCGGGACGGGAAGTGTATCGGCTTCTGAAACAGGCTTCGGACGGAGAACAAAATTCTGACGACGATACGTGAACATGGCTATCTCACCCGCACGGTAAGAACAACCGGCCTGGTCCTACTGGTATTTCTGCCCTTCGGCATCATCTATGTCGGCTTGTATGATGCCCTGGCCTTCTTTTCCGCCGGCGTTTGGTCGATCATCAATCTCCTCTTTCTGTCGGCGCTGATTGGCGTCGCCGTGCGGCCGGACGGCGTCGATAAGACGGCCGTCGCGGTGCTGGCGCTGGTAAAATTCCCCATTCTCTATGCCTCTCTCTACTGCCTGTTTCGCGTGGATGTTTTTCGCGCGGCGCCCTTGGTGCTGGGGATGTCGATGGTCCTGATCGTTATGACCCTGAAGGCGGTGGCGCGGGTCCTCTTCCAACTCGATGCCGCCCCTCGTGAGGGCCGGGCATAATGATGAGCGCGATGGCCGGTCATTCCCTGACGACGATCATCCTGGCGGTTCAGGACACCGTCGGACAGGCCGCCGGGCACGCCGAAAAAGCGGCCGAGAGCAGGCCGTACATCCCGAACCTTCTGACCTTCATCAACGAATCGTTCGCCCACCATTACGAAGTCTTGTTCTTCGCCCTGCTGATGGCGCTGATATTGGTGATCGGCGCCCTGGTCGTCTATCGCAAGCGGCAGTTGATTCCCGGGCCGTTTCAAAATTTCGTGGAAATGCTGTTCGATGGCCTTTACAACCTGATCTATGCCATGCTGGGCGAAGAAACCGACCGGTATATTCCATTCCTGGGGACCTTGTTCATTTACATCTGGTTCATGAACCTGTCGGGGATTATCCCCTTCTTCCATGCCCCGACATCATCATTGAACATGACCGCCTCGCTGGCCATCACCGTCTTTCTGTATGTCCAGTACACCGCCTTCCGCCGGCTGGGCGCCATGGCGTATCTCAAGCACCTGATGGGAGATCCCGATTCCGGCGTGACCTGGGCTTTGGTCCCGGTCAATCTGCCGCTGCATATCATCGGGGAGTTCGTCAAGCCGTTTTCGCTTTCGCTGCGTCTTTTCGGCAATATCCTGGGTGAGGATATCCTCGTGGCCACGATGGTGGCTCTGGGCATCATGTTCGCCGGAATGTTCGGCAGCCCCATCGGCGTGCCGTTCCAGATACCATTCTATTTTCTGGCGATGCTGACCTCCACCATTCAGGCGCTGGTGTTCACGATGCTGTCGACCGCCTACTTTATGATGGTGCTGCCGCATGAGGGGCATCAGCATTAAGTGAGAGAATAAGCAACTGTAGGATAGAAACGTCTTCGCGAGGAGAAACGCATGGATTTTCAAACTGGAATCGCACTGGCGGCCCCGATCGCGGTCGGCATGGCTGCCATCGGATCGGCCCTCGGCCTGGGCCGGGCCGTCGGGTCGGCCATGGAGGCCATGGGACGTCAGCCGGAGGCGATCGGCAAGATTCAGACCGGCATGATTATCGGCGCCGCCTTTATTGAGGCGTTGACCATTTACGCGTTCGTAGCGTTCATCATTATTTCGGGCAAAATCGGCGGCTGAGACCGGCCGCTATCGGCGCCCAACGCCCTAACCCAGCCGGCCACACGCGGGAACAAGGCTTTTCCCTATTGCGGCCGGGGAGACGGCAGGTATGAATCTTGATCTGCAACTGATACTGACGCACATCGTCGGCTTTCTCATTACCGTCTGGATTCTCAAGAAGTTTGCCTGGAAACCTATCCTGGGGATCATGCAGGAACGGCGGCAAAAGATCAAGGCGGAGTTCGACACCATCGAACGGCAGCGGACCGAGGCGGCCG
>CAZPEV010000223.1:3335-4112 GCA_964585635.1 uncultured Ignavibacteriales bacterium | reverse complement strand
CCGAATGTATGAGGCCCTGCCTATGAGAAAAACCTAAAGCTTGCCCGAAAACTATCACATCGCCTTCAGCTTCCGGGATGTCCCGGCCGAAGTCGATTTCCTATGCGAGCCGACCCAACGGCACCACGGCCGCCGGATGGAATCGGCCCTGGAGTTGGCCTGCGGCCCCGCCTACCACACCCGCGAAATGGCCCGACGAAATCTGATCGCCCACGGCCTCGACCTGGAACCGGCGATGGTGGCGTACACCCGGCGGCTGGTGGCGCAGGAACAACTGCCGGCCGAAATCATCCAGGGTGATATGCGCCATTTCGCCAGCGACCGGACTTACGATCTGGCATACATGCTGATGGCCTCCTTTGCCCAGCTCGAAACCAATCAGGACATCCTGGACAATCTTAATTGCGCCGCCGAGCTTTTGACCGACGGCGGCATCTATATCATCTGCACCGCCCATCCCCGCGATTTCTATGGCGACGACAAGAAATCAGCCGAGACGAACTGGACCATGACGCGGGGAGACATGACCGTGGTTACCAGTTGGGGGGGCGAGAATCAGCAGTTCGACCCTCTCACCGAGGTGGATGATATCGTCGTTTCTTTTACCGTTACGACGCCCGAGGGAACGACCCGCCACGATTTTCCCGACCGGTACCGGCGGTGTTCGATCATGACCTTTCAGGCGCTGGTGCAGTTGTCGGGACGGTTTCGGGTGGTCGATATGTACGGTGCCCTCGATTCGACCCTAAAGCTGTCCAACGATCCCCGCTGCTGGCG
>CAZPEV010000223.1:0-3325 GCA_964585635.1 uncultured Ignavibacteriales bacterium | reverse complement strand
CGTTGCGCGACGCCGGCGTGCTCGCGGTGCCGGAAGCCGCGGCCGCGGCGGCCGGCGCGGCGGCAGCGCCGACCGGCAGGCTCAGGCTGAACAACAGAGCGATAATCAGGCGGCGCATGTCGTCAGGAAGCTCGCTGGAAATGGTCAATTCTTTGCCGGTCACCGGATGAATAAAGCGCAATGATCCGGCATGCAGCGCCTGGCGATCCATCAGCTCCAGCAGTTTCTTGGCGGTCAGGCGAATCGCCGGATCGACCCCCTTCACCCATTTCAGCCGTCCCCCGTAGTCGGGGTCGCCCAGCACCGGGTGGTGCAGATGCGAAAAATGCACCCGAATCTGATGCGTCCGGCCGGTGACCAGCCCGATCTCGACCAGGTCGACCAATCGATACCGCGTCAGCACGGCGTACTTCGTGACCGCCTCGCGCGAGTGGGCATGCGTCACCGTCATCTTCTTGCGGTCTTTCATTGATCGGCCGATCTGCAGGTCAATCGTTCCGGACGGATGCGGCATATGCCCGCAAACGACCGCCCGGTAGGTCTTGATGATCAGGCGCGCCGCCATCTGCTCCCGCAGGGCGCGGGCGACGGGATCGGTCTTGGCCACCAAAAGCAGCCCGGACGTGTCCTTGTCGAGGCGATGGATGATTCCGGGGCGAAGGCTGTCGGCGTCGGTCGCCAGCCGCCCAAATCGAAACAGCAGGGCATTCACGAGGGTATGTTGGGGATTGCCGGGCGCCGGGTGAACCACCATCCCAGCCGGTTTGTTAATCACCGCCAGGTGGTCATCTTCATAGACGACCTCGAGGGGAATCTCCTCGGGCGTCAGATCGGATATCGGTACCGGCGGAATGGTCAGGACGATCGCTTCCCCACCCTTGAGCCGAAAGCTCTTGCTGACCGCCCGGCCGTTGACCATCACCAGGCCGGTGTCGATGATCTGCTGAATAAATGATCGCGACAGGTCCAGTCCGGCGCCACCCGCCAGATATCGGTCAAGCCGCACCGGCTCGTCCAGCGGCGGCACCACCACCCGCTTTGTCTCCGGCCCCGACGTCACGGCCTATGATTTCGCATTCGACAACATCTTATGCCCATACGGTAGAAGGTATATCGGCCCGAGGCGTTATGCAACGGTAATGCGCACCGCCGGTCCCATTCGTCGAGCAGAATAGAGTGGATTACCGGCGGGCCAGAATCGCCTGAGCCAGCCGGATGAAACTCTCCAGATCCAACTGCTCGGCCCGGATGGTCGGCGAAGCGAACATCTCGACAATCATCGTCTCCAACTCACCCCGGGGAATCGGGTAGGCCGCGTTGAGGTTGTTCAACAGCGTCTTGCGCTTGCTGGCAAAGCAGAAACGGACGAGCTTCTCAAATCGCGGCAGATTGTCGATGGCATAGGTCCGCCCGTGCCGGGTAAACCGGACCACGGCCGAATCGACTCGAGGGCGGGGCCGGAAGGCCGCCGGCGGAACCGTGCCAACGACCTGGGCATCATAATAGAGCGACGTCAGAACGGAAATGGTGGAGCGATCCCGTTTTCCCGGCGGCGAGGCGACCCGCGCCGCAACCTCCTTTTGCATCATCAGCACCGCTCGATCAATGACGTCATGATGGTTCAAGAGCCAGTCCATGACGGGGGTGGTGATATTGTAGGGAAGGTTGCCGAGTACCGCAAATCTGTCCAGTCCGACGGCCGCCGGATTGATTGCAAGAATATCGGCCTCGATGACACGGAAGTTGGCATAAGTCGTAAACGCCTGCGCCAACTGCGGCGCCAATCGTCGGTCAAGCTCAACGGCCACAATTGAAGCCCCGGAGGCAATCAGGGGCCGCGTCAAGACCCCCTCGCCGGGGCCGATTTCCAGAACCGTCTCGCCGGGACGGGGATCGATGGCCGCCATGATCTGATCGACGACGGCCGGGTCGACCAGAAAATGTTGGCCCAGCGATTTCTTGGCTCGGACCATCAGCCGAATGTCTCCACCAGACGGAACAGTTTCTCGGCGTTGCGGGTGGTGACCTTTTCCGCCTCGGCCGGAGATATCCCTTTCAGCTCCGCCAGCCGGGCGCAGACCAACTTGACATACTCGGGGAGATTCCGCCCGCCGCGATGCGGTTCCGGGGTCAGGTAGGGACTGTCGGTCTCGATCAGAATCGTCTCCAAAGCCATATCCCGCGCCACCGTCGCCATGCGCGAATTCTTATAGGTAAGCACGCCGTTGACGGAAATCAAAAATCCCAGTTCGACCAAATAGCCGGCCTGCTCGGTCGTGCCGGGGAAGCAATGGAACACGCCCCGCAGCCGCCCCTCGTAGGCCTCGATTATCTTCAATGCCTCTTCCATCGCCTCGCGGACATGGATCACGACCGGCATTTTCAGGCGGGCCGCCAGATCGAGCTGCTGGATAAACGCCCGCCGCTGGATGTCACGGGGAGACAGGTTGCGATAGTAATCAAGGCCGATCTCGCCGATGCCGACCACCCGGGGCGAGGAAGCCATCGTCTCCATCTCGGCCAAGAAGGCGGGCGTCAGGGTTTTGCTGTCGTGGGGGTGGGCTCCGACGGTGCAGTAGATGCCATCATGCGATTGGGCCAAGGCCAGCGACCGGCGGCTGGATTCCATATCGGCCCCGATATTGATGAGGCGGTCGACTCCCTGCGCGACCGCGGAGGCGATCACCGCCTCGCGGTCGCGGTCGAAATCGGAAAAATCGATGTGACAATGAGTGTCGATCATAGGCCGGCCGGAGATATCATCCGATCTCCGCCCCGGCGTCGATATCACCATCAACCGTAATCAGCTTCAAGACGCCGTCTTTCTTGGCGGCCAAAAGCATCCCGTTCGACGGGATCCCCCGGATCGTCGCCGTCTCAAGATTGGTCACCACCACAATCTTTCTGCCGATCATCTCTTCCGGCGGATACTCCCGCGCGATTCCGGCTACGATTTGCCGCTTCTCCGCTCCCAGGTCGATCTGAAGCTTGAGCAGGCGATCGGCCTTGGGAACCCGCTCGGCCGCCTCCACCACCGCCACTCGCAACGCCACCCGGCTGAAATCATCCAGTGATATGAGACCGATCTCGGCCGCCTCCTGCGGCCTGACCAGCGACGGAATCATCTGCGGGTCCAGCCGAGGAAAGACGGCGTCGGTCAGGTTGATCTGGTTGCCATGCGGCAGATCGAACCAGGTACGGGCCGAATCGAGCGTCAAGGTGCGATCATCCAGCCCGAATACGTTCCGGATCTGGCGAATCTTCTCCGGCATGATGGGATACAGCAAAATCGCGGCGATACGGAGCAACTCTCCGGCCGTGTATA
>CAZPEV010000222.1:0-4179 GCA_964585635.1 uncultured Ignavibacteriales bacterium | reverse complement strand
GAACTCCCGCGACGTCATCATCTTCATCGATGAGTTGCATACCATCGTCGGTGCGGGGGGCGCGGAGGGGTCGCTGGACGCTTCCAACATCTTCAAGCCGGCCCTGTCGCGGGGCGAGTTGCAGTGCATCGGCGCCACGACCCTGAATGAATACCGCAAGTATATCGAGAAGGACGGCGCCCTGGAACGCCGCTTCCAAATGGTGATGGTCGATCAGCCGAGCGAGGATGACACGGTTAAGATCCTAATCGGGCTGCGCCCCAAGTACGAGGAACATCACCGGATCAGAATATCCGATGATGCGGTCGAGGCGGCGGTCAAGATGTCCAGCCGCTATATCTCCGGCAAATTCCAGCCGGATAAGGCGATCGACGTCCTTGACGAGGCCGGATCGCGGGCCCATCTGAAATCGTTCACCCGCCCCAAGGAATTCTCGGATCTTGAAAATGAAATCGCCTCATTGATGGCCCGAAAAGAAGACGCGGTCAAAAACCAGGCGTTTGAGACGGCCGCCCAGTACCGCGATGAGGTCAAGTTCAAGCGCGAAAAGCTGGCCGAGATGCAGAAAACCTGGGAGCAGCAGCGCGTCAATGATCAAATCACCTTGAGCGGCGATGATATCGCCCAGGTGGTGTCGAGCATGACCGGCATTCCCCTCTTCCGGCTGGAGGAAAAGGAATCGCGGCGGCTGCTGCGGATGGAAGAAAAACTCAAGGAACATATCATCGGGCAGGATGAGGCGATTTCCCATATGACCCGGGCGATCCGCCGTTCCCGGGCCGGCTTGGGCGATCCCCGCCGTCCGATCGGGTCGTTTCTTTTCCTCGGACCGACCGGCGTCGGCAAGACCGAGCTGGCGCGGCGGCTGGCGGAATTCCTGTTCGAGGACGTCGATTCGCTGATCCGTATCGACATGTCCGAGTACATGGAAAAGTTCGCCGTCTCCCGTCTGATCGGCGCTCCTCCCGGCTACGTCGGGTACGAGGAGGGTGGGCAACTTACCGAACGGGTGCGCCGCAAACCGTATTCGGTCGTCCTCCTGGACGAAATCGAGAAGGCCCATCCGGAGGTTTTTAATATCCTGCTGCAGCTGCTTGACGACGGCCAACTGACCGACAGCTTCGGGCGCAAGGTCGACTTCAAGAATACGGTCGTCATCATGACCTCCAATATCGGCACGCGCCAGATCGGCGACCAGAAGCAGGTCGGGTTTGCCAAGGCCGATATCGCCGACGACTATGAGAACATGAAGAAGAAGATCACCGATGAATTGCGGAAGCTCTTCAATCCGGAATTGCTGAACCGTATCGACGAGACGGTGATCTTCCATGCCCTGACCCTTGACCATATCAAGGAGATCATCGACGTTCTCCTGGTCGATCTGGCCAAACGCCTGGCGGAAAGGGGAATCTCATTCCACTTGACCCCCGAAGGGAAACACTGGCTGGCTACCAAGGGGTACGAGCCGGCATTCGGTGCCCGGCCGCTCAAACGGGCCATCCAGAAATACCTCGAGGATCCGCTGTCCGAGGAAATCCTGCGTGGTCAGTACGCCGGCGATTGCGACCTGGAAATCACTGTCGGCGATGATGATGAACGGCTGCGGTTCAATTTCCATCGGGGCGGCAAAAAGGATGAGGCCACGGTCAAGGCCAATCCCGTGAGCTCGTAAGCAAGAATACGATAACGACATATCCCCCGCTCCAACCCGGAACGGGGGATATATTTTGCCCGTTGGCAAAGGACACCCGGTCGGAGAGAGACGACGCTCCGGCCGCGAAAATGGCCATATTTTCTCTTGCCTTTTGCGATGGCGGGCATATATTACAGGGCTTGCGTCGCCGCCTCGGCGGTCGCGAACGAGTCAACGACTGGATGGAAAGGTAGGGAAAAACGGTATGGCGCACAAGAAAGGTGTCGGCTCGTCCAGAAATGGCCGCGACAGCAGCGGCGCCAGGCGCGGCGTCAAGGTGTATTCCGGTGAGGCCGTGTTGGCCGGCGCGATTATCGCCCGCCAGTGCGGATCGCACTTCCTCCCGGGCGACAACGTCGGCGTCGGCCGGGATTGGACCTTGTTTTCCAAGATAACCGGCGTGGTGAAGTTCGAGCGGGTCGGCAAGAACCGGAAGAAGATCTCAGTCGTCGAATAACCCCTGGTCTAAATTCTAGTGGCTTGCCATACAGCCCTTCGCCTGAAGGGCTTTTTTGTTTGTGCGCGGCAGACGGGGACAGCGGAATGGCATTTCCGTGTCGTTGCCCCGGCTTAAACCTTTGCTTGGCCCGACCGATCCTGCGTCCCTGAAATCGTAGATATCTCCGGCCTCAACCCGACTCAAGCATTCCTCCAATAATCCGACAACTATAGATAGGTCTTATATCTGTCCATTTCAGCAGTAGGGGCGGGCAACGGATTGCCAAAAGCGTTGTCAGCTTATGGACTTATGACAAAAGAACAACAGCGCCGGCAATCGGACAGTGCTCTTGAGGTACGAGATCTGGATCTCGAATCTCAAATTGAAATTGCCGAAAAGCCCCAGCGGGGCGCCGTCACCCTGGCGAATGGTCCACGACAATCCGGCGACAGCGAATCCAAAACCGACGCAACCGAAATAAACGACCAATCCTTATCGGATGGCTATATCTCCGGCCCTATTGTAACCATGCTTCTGACAAACGACAATTTTGAAATGCTCTTCACCGATTCCGCCGAGGATGCCACCGAAATTGTGGTCAATACCGATTTCCATGCCCTTTTCATCAAAGATAAGACCGCCAGCGCTTACCTTGACCAGTACCATAAGGCTGTTTCTGACCTTTGGTCGGACGATTCTTCCGGATCAGGCGCCGGCATGTCTTCGCAGGAAAACCCGGGATCTTTCCTGCCTCTGGTAAAACGGCTGCGGAGCAAATCACCGCACACCAAAGTCCTCCTTACCGTCAAGAAAGAGGTGCCTGTCGATGTCGGCGTCAAAGCCCGGAAATATATCCACCGCCTTTGCCATCGTCTGGGATTGTCGGCGCATGACAGGGAGTTGGTTGTCATGGCCGGAGAAATCCATGGCCTGGCGAAATTTCGCCATCCCAGCCAGAATGCCGGCAGTTTCAAGAGCATCGCCGATGCCGGCATCAAGCTGCTGCGGCTTCTGAATGACCAGCCGCGTATCGTCGGCATGCTGCGATCGATGTACTGTGCCCTGGAGAAAAGAGATAGCTCGAAGCTGCCTCTGGAGGTGATAGGGGCCAACATATTGACCATCGTCGACCTGTTTTGCGACACCCTCCAATTTGAATTGGATCTGACCCGTGACCGATGTCAAATAATCGGCCGGGAACTCGGCAACCTGACCGCTAAGTTGTTTCTGAAGGAAGTGGCCGAGGCTTTCATTGCCCTGCTGGAGGATGAGCTGCCGCCAATTGGGGAGAGCGAGAAACCCAACCGCGTCCTGATTTACTCCGACGGCCCGGACCGCATTTATGCGCTGGAGACGCGCCTGAAGAATGAAAGCTTTCAGCCGATCGTGACCGATTCGCTGGAATCGTTTGTGGCGACCTGCAAGCGGCGTCGTCCCAACCTGATCATCATGCGGCATCATTCACTGCCGCGCAATATCATCAAGACGCTGCAGCACCTATCAAGCAAAGGAATCAACGTCAGCAGCATCCCGGTTTATTTGCTTGTCAGAGGGATATTCGTCGATCATTTGGCGCCGCTGCTGGAATTGGGGATCCGAGATATAATTGACTTGGATGGCAATATCGACGTGCTTATGGTCAAACTCAGGAAAACCCGGATGGAGCTGGAGGCCGACCCCCGGAAGACGCCCGACTCGACCCAGCCCCAGGCCGGATCACGGGGCAACCTCTCCGATATGAATCTCATCGAATTAATCCAGGCGCTTGGCCCAAGCTTGCGCACCACCCGGATCACGGTCAAGCCCGAGGACGGGACGGCCGATTCCTTGCTGACGTATTTGAACAAGGGGCAAATCATATTTGCCCAACTCGGCAACCTTACGGGTGAAGCGGCCATTCATCGGGCGCTGGGCTGGACAAGCGGAACTTGGATCATCGAACCGGTCGCCGAAGCCGATCTTCCCCAGCCCAACAATAACCTCCCCAGCGAATCGATTCTGCTCGAGGGGTGCCGGCTGCTGGATGAAAGCTCTCGGAATATTCGCC
>CAZPEV010000221.1:0-4217 GCA_964585635.1 uncultured Ignavibacteriales bacterium | reverse complement strand
AAAAGGAGAACTTAATGACGTTGTCCTTCAAGTCTTTGCGCACGTACAACACACGAAGGCAGAAGATCATCAGCACCAGTCCCATCATGCCATAAACGCCGAAAAGGGCGGTATGGGCATGCACCGGCGTCGTGTTGAGACCCTGCATGTAATACAGCGCGATGGGTGGGTTGATCATGAATCCGAACAGCCCGGCCCCGACCATGTTCCAGAAAGCGACCGCCACGAAAAAATAGATCGGCCATTTATACTTCTGCACCCAGGGCGTGGCGCGGGCCAGGCGGATGTTGTCCCAGGCTTCGAACCCGATAATGGTCAGCGGCACCACCTCCAGCGCGCTGAATACAGCGCCGAGTGCCATCACCGCGATGGGGGTACCGGCGAAGTAGAGATGATGCAACGTGCCGATGATCCCGCCGGTGAGGAAGATGGTCGTGGAAAACAGCACCGAGACGTTGGCCGTCGCCAACCGGATCAGTTGCAGGCGGGCGAAGAGGAAGGCGATCACCACCGTGGCAAAGACCTCGAAGAAACCCTCCACCCAGAGATGCACCACCCACCAGCGCCAATACTCGACGATGGACAAATGCGTGGACTTGCCCCACATCAACCCGGCCATATAGAAGGCGCCGATGGCAACGGACGAAACCAGAAACATGCTCATGAGCGTCTTCTGCGGACCGCCCCGCCTGATGGCGGCGATGATGCACCGCCCAAGCAGGAAAACCCACAGCCCCAAACCGATCATAAGCCCGATCTGCCAGATCCGCCCCAAATCGATGTATTCATACCCCTGATGGCCGAAGTAAAACCAGGCGTCGCCGGAAAGTTTTCCTTTGACGCTGAGCCATTCGCCGGCCAGCGATCCCAGCACAACCACCAAAAGAGCTCCGAAGAGGATGTTGACCCCCAGACGCTGGCCCTTCGGTTCTTTGCCGCTGACCGCCGGACCGATATACAGACCGGCCGCCAGCCAGGCGGTGGCGATCCAAAAGATACCCAGTTGCGTATGCCAGGTGCGGGTGACCGCATATGGCAGCCATTTGGCCAGCGGGATGCCATAGAAGGCGTTCCCCTCCACGCCATAGTGGGCCGAGATGACCCCCAAAAGCATCTGCAGCAAAAACAGCCCCGACACCACCCAGAAATACTTGACGACCGCCTTCTGCGACGGCGTCGGCTCGAAGGTCAGCAGCGGGTCGCTGGCGGGAAGCTGCTCGGCCAGCGGATCACGCCTGCGCGAGGCGTTGAACCAGACCAAAAGGCCGATTCCGGCCAATAGCATTATGATCGAAAAACCGGTCCAGATGACGGCATCGCTGCTGGGAACATTGCCGATTAACGATTCATGAGGCCAGTTACTGGTGTAGCTGATCTTGTCGTTCGGCCGGTTGGTTGACGCCGCCCAGGCGGTCCAAAAATAGAATGAGGCCAATTGCCGGACTTTGGCCGTATCGGTCAGCGTGCCGGCCGGAATTGAATAGGGCGTGCTGCCACTGGCGAAAAGATTGCGATAATAGAACAGGTTATACTCGAAAGCCCGGGCTCGGATTGGATCCAGCCTCAGAATATCGGTGGAAGGATTGTAAGTATTCGTCCGCATGAGCCGGGTAAACCGCGTCTGCAGGACCGCCTGCTGCTCGGCCGGCAACTGATCATATCCCATCAGATATTCTGACTGCGACCATTCGCCCAGGATGAACACGCATTCCCGGTGCAGCCAGTCGGCGGTCCAATCGGGGGCCACGTAGCTGCCATGCCCCCAGACCGATCCGATCTCCATCCCCCCCATAGCCCGCCAGACCTGCTGCCCGGCAGTGATTTGTCCCGGAGGGATCATGACCATACCATCGGTCGTCTCGATCCGTTCGGGAATGGGCGGCTTTTCCTGATAGATCTTCATGCCCGCCCACCCCAGCACGAGAAATGAGACGATGACGACACCCCAAAAACCCAACCAGTATTTCTTCATATGAAATTCTCCTGTAACACGCCTCTACAATTTAATTTAATCATCATTGTGCACTGGGGCAACTTTAGAATCTTCGGCATGGCCAACTGGCAGATGCGCCGCCGATTCATAAAGCCGTTCCACATAATGAACAAAGGTCACATACGCCTCGATATATTCGCGCCCGGCCTGGATATCAGTCGAGGGGAAGCTTTTCCTGGCCATTACTTGGGCGAAATACTCATGAATCCCATCTCGGACAGCGTCGGCGATGAGTTTTTCCAGGACATCCGTGGACCCGTTTGCGACCGCACGGTCAGCCGCCGGGATGGCTGGACCAAGGTCGCGACCAGCCGGCTTAAGACCGGTAAACGGCGCTCCCTCGCCAGCCCGGTGAAGCCGAACCAATGTTTCAAAAAAATACATATCGGCCAGTTCCTTCGCTTCCGGGCTCAGCCTGCGCACCGTCACCGTCTTGTCGAAGGCTTGGCGGATAGCGGCGGAGTTGGAATCATTCACCCAGATCAGGACACCATCGACGTTGCCGATCTCCAGTGCCTGGCGGGCGGCGGCCACGACCGGACCGTCCAATCCATCGCAGTGCGCCAATGCCAGATCGGGCAGCGTCAGCCCGGCCAGCAGCAAACCGGCCATTACCAGCGCGTTCTTCGTTTGCATAATGGTATCAAACCTCATGTTGCACCTCCGTTGCCGAGTGAGTCATACCTGATACGCGTTGACCCTTCCAAAAAACTGCCTAAACCTTTCCCGGTTCAGTGTTCTTGATGCGCTTGACCATTTGAGTGTGGCATATGCATGTCGTCCGAGGGACCTGTCTCGACGCCGTACCGTTGGGCCAGTTGTTTGGCCATTTGCAGGAAGCTGTCGTGCGTACCGGCGCCCATCTCCTCCGCTTCCACCTTGTCGAATTGGACCATCAATCGATCCTGATCCTCCGGGGACAGGGCGCGGTCCGCCATCGGAAAAAGGATATGATCCTCCTTGTGGATATGCGCCCGCAGCAGATTGACATATCCGTTGGCATGGGCGGCAAACGCCTGCAGCGCCTCGGCCTCGCCGGAGGCCGCGGCGGCGATATGCTCGGCCATGCCGCGGACATGGGCGCGGCCTTGCTCATGTTCCATCAGCATCACCGCAATCGGCCCCTGCTCGCGCGGAAATCCCTTGTCGACCATCATGGTGAACAGATGCGTTTCCTCTTTGCCGTGATGGCAACCGTCGGCGAATCCTTTGATAAACGCCACGGCCTCCTCCGCCGGTTGCCGCTCCAGGCGACCGTCGGCCAGCGCCTTTTCGACCATCCGGTCGAGAACTTCAAGCATCACCTCGATCAGGCGGTGCTCGCTTGACAACAGTTCGGTCGGTCTCATATCAGCCTCCTCGTTTGCACGAAACGATATTGGTTGTTGGCTACTTTATCTTTTCTGCCGGAATCGTCAAACGCAAGCCATAATCGCATGCACATATCTGAATATGCGTCAAAGAAAAAGACCGGCGTCATAGGGCCACCTTCTTGTCCGCCAGATCGGCGATCGTGGTTTGCCTAAGGAATTGCAAATATTCCTCCCGCACCTTTTTCCAGCGGTGATGCACAGCGCAGGGAGATCCCGGTTTGCACCTACCGCCCCCCAGAAGGCAGTCACCCCAGCGGCTGAGGTGGTCGATCGGCTCGACCACGTCATACAGCGAAATCCGTTTGGCCTCCCGGGCCAGGCGGAACCCGCCGCCGAATCCCTTTTGCGACACCAATAGGCCCTCGGTCGCCAGCGTCTTGAGCAGTTTCCCCAGATAGTTCTGCGGGGCGCCGGTCGCCTCGGCGATATGGGCCGCGCCGGCATATTCCCCCGGCCGTAGCCGCGCCATAAGGGCCAGGGCCAACGAAGCATGGATGGCGGTTTTCGATATCATCTCATCAACCTCTATTCACATGCTATTATACGATTATAAATGACAAATGGCAAGGAAAAATTTGGAGTTTTTGCATGGAAAGGCTTGGTCGGGCAGAATGGGACCTAACCGGGCATCATCAAATCGCTTGCCCGTCAATAAGTTATGTCTGTTTCCGTAAATTTCTAGCTCCGGGCTCGCGTTTTCCGTCCCAATTGCCGGGATGTCATCGAAGTTGATTGACCATTGCCATTGCCGTTGGTAAATTAGAATCATGTTCCGGCCCATAGAAATATCGTCAAAGTATGACCCAGGATGCCGTGCGGTGGTTCATCATGGTGATTGCCTGGAACTGCTG
>CAZPEV010000220.1:0-4225 GCA_964585635.1 uncultured Ignavibacteriales bacterium | reverse complement strand
GTACGGCTTTGTGTCGGAATTGCGTACGCGGATTCTGGGTGTTACCTCGCACATCACCATTTATCCCCGGTTCACCGCCACCATTGCTGCACCCGATTCGGCCATGGCCGAATTGAAGAAAGTCGATGGCGTAATTGCGGCGGCATCGTTCATCTATTATAAGGCGGCGGTGGCTTCAGAGGAAACCGGCGACGGTATCATCGTCCGCGGGGTCGACCTGCCGCTGGAAGATCAGGTGGTCGGACTCAAGTCACGCATCTTTTCCGGGCGGTACAACCTTGATCCCAATGACCGGAACGAGGGGGGAATCATCATCGGCAAATCGCTGGCGGCCCGACTGAATGTGGTCCCGGGGGATGCCCTGGTCCTCTTTTCGCTTCAGGGTGAAAAGCTGCGCTCCGGCGCGCAGCCGCGCGTGAAGAAGTTCGAGGTCCGGGCCATCTTTGAAACCGGCATGTACGAATACGACGCCTCGATGGCCTATATTTCGCTGGCCGATGCGGCCGACCTGTTCAAGACCGGCGGGGTCACCGGGATTCATCTCAAGACCCGCGATATCTTCACCGCCGATGCCGTCGCGGACGAGATCAACCGCCGCTATGCCGATCGCTTCGAGGCCATCGACTGGCGGCAAATGAACAAGAACCTGTTCAACTGGATGCTCCTGGAAAAGATCGGGATGTTCATCGCCCTGTCGCTGATAATCGCCGTGGCCGCCTTCAATATTATCTCCACCCTGGTGATGATTGTGATGGAAAAGCGGCTGGAAATTGGTATCCTCAAGACGATGGGTTCAGTCCCGGCGGCCGTCTCGCGGATCTTCATGATGATCGGGGTGGTGGTCGGCGTCATCGGCTGCCTGATGGGATGGCTGTTGGGGTACCTGCTGTGTTATCTGCAACTCCGGTTCCAGATTGTGTCCCTCCCTCCGGAAATCTACTTTATCAGCAGCCTTCCGATCGAAATGCGTCTGTTCGATTTTCTGGTCGTGGGCGGTGCCGCGGTCGTGGTGTGCTTTCTGGCGACCATTTATCCATCGCGGCGCGCCGCGGGGCTGTCGGTGGTGGAGGTTTTGCGTCATTAATTGACGCCTGACAACGACTTTACGGTCAACAAATCACGATTTTTGGCGACAATATATATAAGACATGGTGTATAGGAAATGAACAGCGACCAATCGGAAAGGGACCTGATTCTGCGGGCATCCGCAATTCACCGAGGTTTTGACACACCGAAAGGAAGAATCAGGGTTTTGCAGGGCGTTGATCTGGAACTCGTGCGCGGGGAGATGGTGGCGGTCCTGGGTGCTTCCGGCGTCGGAAAGACCACGCTGCTGCATATTCTGGGAGGCTTGGATCGACCCGATCAGGGGGAGATCCGCTTCAATGATCGCTCGTATACCGGCATGTCCGAGACCGACTTGGCGCTTTTCCGCAACCGCCACGTCGGCTTCGTCTTTCAATTCCATTACCTGCTGGCCGAATTTTCCGCGGTGGAGAATGTGATGATGCCGCTGCTGATCGCGGGGCGGCCGGCCTCGGAAGCTCAAGAGCGTGCGGAACTTCTGCTGACCGAAGTGGGTTTAAAGGAGAGGATGGGACATCGACCGGCCGAACTGTCCGGCGGCGAGCAGCAGCGGGTGGCAGTGGCGCGGGCGTTGGCCATGGAACCGGAGTTGGTTTTGGCCGACGAACCGTCGGGGAATCTGGACGTCGAGACGGGGCATGACCTGCACACCCTTCTGGTGGAACTCAATCGGACCAAGCGGACGACGTTTTTGATTGCGACCCATAATCAGCGGCTGGCCGAAATGACTCACCGGGTCGTGCGATTGCGTGAAGGGAAGAACGAGTGCTGACGATATATGGCATGATGGGCCGCGGGGAGCCCCGACAGAAAGGCGCGGAACAGGCATGAAATGCGAAGATTGCGGCGAACGGGATTCGAGCGTCCACCTGACGCAGATCATCAATAACGAAAAGGTGGTGCTGAATCTGTGTAAGCAATGCGCGGCCAAGCGCGGCTTCCATTCGCCTCTGGATAATATCCCGTTCCCCCTGGCCAACTTCCTGGCCGGGATGCTGACGGAGGAATCGGCGGGAAAAAGCGCCAAGGCGATGACCGGGCCGGATCTGACCTGTCCCGCCTGCGGCCTGACCTTCAGCGAGTTTTCCCATCAGGGACGATTCGGCTGCGGCGAGTGTTACAAGGCCTTTCGCGACCGGCTGCAGGGTCTGCTGCGCAAGATTCACGGCTCGTCGCTGCACCGCGGCAAGCTCCCCCCGCTTCTGTCAGAGGAAGGGAATGTCATCAAGGAGCAGGAGCGGCTGCAGGATGAACTGCAGCGGGCGATTCTGGACGAAGATTTCGAGCGGGCCGCCGACCTGCGCGACAAACTGAAGTCGCTGAAGGACAGCCGGGCCCTGGTGGCCAGCAAGGAAAAGGAAAATGTTTGAGGAATTGACCCATAAATCGGCCGGCTGGCTGAGCGGGCGGGGCGAGGAATCGCTGGTCGTCCTGTCCAGCCGCGTGCGGATGGCGCGCAATATCGCCGGCACCCGCTTCCCGGCCTCCGCCGATCGCGCCACCCGTAATCGGGTTCTGGAGTATTTCGAATCGGCCGTCGGCAAATCCGAGTTTTTGCAGCGTGGCCGTTTTATCCGGACCGAGGGAATCGACCACACCGACGGCAACTTTCTGGTCGAGCGCCATCTTATTTCCCCGACCATGCTCGATCATCTTGACAGCTCCGGAATCTATATCGGGCCGACCGAACAGGTCTCGGTCATGATCAACGAGGAGGATCACTTCCGCATCCAGGCGATCACCAGCGGCCTGGAGATGGACCGAACGATGGAGTTGGCGGCTCAGTACGACAACGAGATCGGGCGGCTTCTGGAGTATGACTACGACAGCGACTTCGGCTTTTTGACTGCCTGCCCGACCAACGTCGGGACCGGCCTGCGGGCCTCCGTCCTGATCCATCTGCCGGGGCTGGTGCTGACCCGCGAAATCGACAAGGTGATCCAGAAGATTACCAAGATGGGTTTGGCCGTGCGCGGCTTTTACGGCGAGGGAACCGACGTCCTCGGAAACCTGTTCCAGATATCGAATCAGACGACGCTGGGTAAGTCGGAAGAAGATATTTTGGAGGATATCAAACGGGTGGCACGGATCATTATCCAGGACGAAGCCTCCGCTCGCGACCGCTTGCGCGAGGAAGCCTACGTCCAGATCTGCGACAAGATCTGGCGGGCCTACGGTATCCTGAAGCATGCCCGGATGCTGTCGGCCGATGAGGTCATGAACCTGCTCTCGGCCGTGCGCCTGGGGATCGCGATGGGAATGATCGACTCCGTGTCCATCGAGACCGTCAACGATATTCTCCTGCTGTCGCAGCCGGCCCACCTGATGAAATACCGGGGCGCGGAAATGAGCGTCGACGAATGCGATGTCGTCCGGGCCGATATGGTCAAAGACAAACTTAAATAGGATTAGCAAAGAGAGGTATTGAGCAGACATGAATGAGATGTTCACCGAGTTGGCCCGCAAGGCGATCGAATACGCCAGGGATGAGGCAACCCGTCTGCGCCATGATTACATCGGGACGGAGCATCTTCTCTTGGGGCTGATCCGCCTGGGGGAGGGCCGGGCCGTTGAGATCATCATCAACCTCGGCCTTGATTTGACCGAACTGAAAGCCGCCATCGAAGAGGTCGTGCAACCCTCCGGCGGCACGATGACGATCGGGCAGCAGTCGCTGACCGCCCGGGCCAAGAAGACGCTGGAGGTCTCCGGTCTCGAGGCCCGTGCCATGAAATCGAAAGATATTGATACCGAGCATATTCTGCTGGCGCTCCTGAAAGATGAGGAGGGGGTCGCGGCCCAAGTGCTGTCGATGTTTGAGATCGATTACAAGGAAGTCTACGACGAGTTGGGAAACATCGACGGCGGCAAGCCGTCCTCCTTCAAGCGGAAACGACGCAAATCGAAGACGCCCGCCCTCGATCATTTTGGCCGCGACCTGACCGAGATGGCCCGGCGCGGACGACTCGATCCCATCATCGGTCGTCAAAACGAAATCGAACGGGTCACCCAAATCCTGTCGCGCCGCAAAAAGAACAATCCGGTTCTTATCGGCGAGCCGGGGGTCGGCAAGACCGCCATCGTGGAGGGCCTGGCCCAACGGATCGTCGAGGGAAAGGTGCCCCAGACGCTGGAGAAC
>CAZPEV010000219.1:0-4301 GCA_964585635.1 uncultured Ignavibacteriales bacterium | reverse complement strand
CGTTGACCGCGCCGTCGCAGTTGGCGTCGCCGGCCGCAACCGGCGCCGGCGCCGGACCGCCCTTAAAGATGTAATTGATGACATAGACGGCATCACCAACATTCACCCCCCCGTCACGGTTGGCGTCGCCGCAGAAGTATCCGCACACGTCGCTGACCGTGTCGGTGACATTGACATCGCACATGCTGGAGCCGCTATCCGAGGAATATGTCGGGTCATACTGCACTGCGGCGCTGTCTGCCTGAAGCATCAAAAGCGATCCCGGCGCCACGGCCGCTATGCTCCCATTCCGCTGGTCAAGCGTCAGACTCAGGCTCCTTCGCCCGGACTCCGAAGCCGTAATAGTGGCCAACGCCAACTCGTTCGAGCCATTCGCCAATATCAATCTGACCGTGCCATCCGGGTCGGCCAGCGGTACATCCTGCGCCCCGAAGACGTCAAAGTCCAGCGGCTTCAACGGCCGGGGATCTTCCAGGCTAAAGGCGATGCTATGACCAGTCGGGCTATAATGGATGCCCTGTATAATGCCATTGATCAGCGCCCCCAAGATGATATGCCCATATTGAGGGATCGGTTCCAGATCAGCTATCGCCATGGTCGATACTGAAAAGACGCCCTCCACGTGGATTCCATTGGCGAAGGTATATACCAGTGCGGCGATATATCCCCGGTCGGAACCGATAAACAGGCGCCCCTTTCCGTCGCTGAAATCCGTCCCGGGAATCTCCGCCATGCAGGTGGCATTGCCATAGGTCTGCGGATCGATCGGCAGATTAAACTCTTCGGGCGGTGATGACTCCACCGGAGTACCGTTGAGGCCATAGGTGATATGATACATCCGAAGGATATAATTGCGGCACACGATGAATGGGCTTGGCTCGATGCCTCGGGCAAAACCGCTGAGGAAATGCTGCAACCAAAGACCGTCGGCCGGAACTTCAAAGGACGGAAGGGGCACCTCCAATCGGTCTCCCATTTGCGCCCCAGTCTGGCCATTGAGGGTGAATATCCATCCCCGGTAATCTCGGATACCGTTGCGCCAGACGATCCACGGGACGGGTTCGATGCCGAAATTCGACGAAGCCGCCTCGGACCGGTTGGGACCAAGCTTACCCCCCGCCGCAAGCGAGATATGGGTTAGATCAATGGTCATGAAAACCGTATCTAAGGATGCGCCGTCAGATTCCCGAGTCGCTTCTCCCCACGATTCGGCACAAAATGGGAGAGTCAACACTATCACAACCATCATGATTCTTCTCACCACAGCCTCCCCGGCAAGAAATCGATAGGTACGATTCATATTATGCCACCTGTCTTGAGAGCAAGCGATGCGTCACACCCAAACATAATCTGCATCATTTTGCCAAATTGTCAATGCCAAATATGCACCCGGCAAAAACGAGGGTTGCGTTTCATGCCGGCAGCCCTTATTATGGATGGTCTTTGAAGGCCCAAGCCCGCCGTCAGGTATGAATATGCCGGCGGCGGCGCGGGCCAAGAGCATGGCATAAAGCCCCAGGCGGAGGTTTGGCAAATGGTCATGACGCGCAGATCGGTTCCACTCCTGATAATATTTGGGATCCCCCTTCTTCTTGTCACGCTGGCCGGGGCGGCCCCCCCCGATAGCGTTGCCAAGGATTCGTCCGAGAAGAAATGGGACGTCAGCGTGGCGCACGTCCCCAGCGACACCATTGAATTCGACGCCTCCGAAGGAACATGGATGACCGTCGACGTCTCCCCCGACGGCGCCCAAATCGTCTTTGACCTGCTGGGCGACATCTACAAAATGCCGATCTCGGGCGGCGAGGCCAAGCTTTTGTCCGGCGGATTGGCGTACGATGTCCAGCCGCGCTTCAGCCCCGATGGAAAGAAGATCCTCTTTACCAGCGACCGCGGCGGCGGCGACAATATCTGGATGATGAATGCCGACGGCACCGATCCGGCGCCGATAACAAAAGAAGACTTCCGCCTGCTCAACAATCCCTGCTGGCACCCCGGCGGCCAGTACATTGTCGCCCGCAAACATTTCACCAGCGGACGGAGCCTGGGCGCCGGTGAAATGTGGTTGTACAAGATTCCCGAAGGGGGAGCAGGCATAGGTCTGACCAAGCGGAAAAACGATCAGCAGGACGCCAACGAACCGGTCTTCTCTCCCGACGGACGGTATCTCTACTGGTCGGAAGACATGACCCCCGGTCCACGTTTCGAGTACAACAAAGATCCTAATGGGACCATCTATGTCATCCGCCGCCTCGACCTGGAGACCAATGAGATTCGCGACGTCGTCGAAATCAACGGCGGCGCCTGTCGGCCGCAGATCAGTCCCGATGGAAAAACGATGGCCTTCGTGCGACGCATACGCGGGCGATCGGCGCTGGCCCTGTTCAACCTCGGCAGTGGCCAGATCCGACACCTCTGGGACGGCCTGAATGAAGATCAACAGGAGACCTGGGCGCTGTTCGGAGTGTATCCCGGCTTTGACTGGACCCCCGACGGCCAAAGCATCGTCATCTGGGCCAAAGGACAAATCTGGCGCGTCGACGTGACATCAGGCGCACCGACGCCAATTCCCTTCCGCGCCCATGTCAGGCAGATCGTGGCCAAGGCCCTCCGTTTTCCCCAGACGGTCGGCTCGCCCACCTTTCCGGTTAAGGTCATTCGCTGGCCTCAGGCGACCGCCTCAGGGCGCGAGGCTGTTTTCCAGGCCCTGGGATACCTGTATCGAAAACCACTCCCTTCGGGCGCGCCGATCAGGATAACCCGCCAGACTGATCATTATGAGTTTGCCCCGGCCTTGGCGCCGAACAGCACCGACGTCGTCTTCGCGACCTGGAACGACACCAGCGGCGGCACGATTCGCGTCGCGAACCTTGACGGAACTGGCGAACGGATTTTGGTCTCGCGACCCGGTCATTATGTCTCGGCCCATTATTCGCCCGATGGCAACTGGATCGTGTATCAGCGCGGCCGAGGAGATACTTTTCGCGGTCGGCTATGGGAAGAGGACCCGGGAATTTATATCATCGAGGCCAACGGCAAGACCCCGCCGCGATTTCTGACCCGGGAAGGGGATAACCCGCGCTTCTCCATGGATGGAAAGCGCATCTACCTCCTGTCCCGCGAGGGGGAACAATCGGCTTTGGTGAGCGTCGATCTGCTGGGATCGGACCGACGGGTGCTGGCCGTCTCCAAATACGCCGTCGATTTCAACCTGTCGCCCGATGAAAACTGGCTCGCCTTTGAATATCTCTGGCAGACCTACGTCGTGCCGTTTCCGCGCGCCAACACGGCGCTCGACGTCGATCCGGAAATGACCAGCCTGCCCGTAAAACGATTATCCGGCGACGGCGGCACCTATCTCTGCTGGTCGCCCGATAGTAAGACCATCTCCTGGAGTTTGGGACCGGAATTTTTCAGCGCCGAGGTTGCCGCCGTCTACGCCAAGGACACCTCCGCGACGTCGGAACCGACCCGCGATTCCACCGCCGGGTATAAGCCGACGGCGATAAGCCTGGGATGGATGGAAAAGGCCGACATTCCCAGTACCGATTTCTATTTTGTCGGCGCCACGATCCTTCCCATGCAGGATCTGTCGATCATTCCCGACGGCGTCGTGCATGTGAAAGGGAATCGAATCGCGGAGGTCGGGCCTCGTGACAAAATCACGATTCCGGCCGACGCCAAAATCATAAACGTCACCGGCAAGACCCTCATGCCGGGGCTGATCGATATCCATGCTCACCCCGGATCGAGCGATCAGGCGATTTATTCTCAGCAGGATTGGGCCTTTCTGGCCAACCTGGCATTCGGCGTCACGACCGCCCACGACCCCAGCAATAATTCCCAGATGATCTTTGCCGCCTCGGAATTGCAGACGCAGGGCGCCCTGACGGCCCCGCGAATCTTCAGCACCGGCACCATTTTGTACGGAGCCGACGGCGATTTCAAGACGGTGATCGACAAGTATGACGACGCCGTCAGCGCCATCAAGCGGACCGCCGCCTGGGGCGCCTTCACCGTCAAAAGCTACAACCAGCCGCGACGGGAGCAGCGGCAGATGATCATCAAAGCCGCGCATGAATTGAGCGTGATGGTTGTTCCGGAAGGCGGCTCCACGCTGAATCATATGATGACCATGCTGCTCGATGGACACACCACCCTGGAGCACCCCATTCCGGTGGCGCCGCTGTATGATCCCGAGCTGCGTCTGCTGAGCCGTTTCGGCACCGGCTACACGCCGACCCTGATCGTCGGTTATGGCGGTCTCTGGGGCGAGAATTTCTGGTATCAACACAGCAACG
>CAZPEV010000218.1:0-4325 GCA_964585635.1 uncultured Ignavibacteriales bacterium | reverse complement strand
CATCCGGCCCAAAAACCAAGGGTCGCGGCAACCGCTCCCCAGAGTAAACAATGGATCAGTCGTCGCATAGTCGCTGGCCTCCCTAACGATCATAGATTTTCCGCCCAGAAAGTTTACGACATGCCAAAGGAATAGACAAGCGGTTTCTGAAGCGGCCGGGAATATGTGCCAGTCGGCCGACAACGGGGAGAAACGTTATGGCAGGCATACTATCCACCCATGGCCGAGCCTAGGAAATGAGCCGGGATGATTCGGTACGGCCGGCCTCACCGCCCGAATCCTCGACCACGATGGCAGATTGAGACCTGCGAGTTGAGACTGCGGGCCATCAACCCATCACGATTCCCTCCCTCGACCCCTTTCAGATTGCTTTTCTTAGTCTTCTCAAGTTTCTGTCGTTCTTACCGATACAGGAACAGAATAGGCTATGTAATTGTTGCTGGTACGGCGATACGATGGCCAAAATTGACTACCTGCTTGAGATCGTAAAGTCGGTCAACGCTTCCGACTTACACCTCTGCTCCGGCTCGGTCCCGGTGGTGAGAATCAACGGGCAACTGGAAAAAACGCGCCACCGTCAATTGGCCGATGGCGATATCAAGCAACTCCTGTACGAGGTGATGAGCGACGATCAGATCCGTCAGTTTGAAAAGACCGGTGATCTGGATTTTGCGTACGGTATAGATGGCCTGGCCCGCTTCCGGCTGAATATTCATCGCACCCAGCGAGGAATGGGGGCGGCCATCAGGTTGATTCCGGAACAGATTTTTGACCTGGCCGCGCTGGGTTTTCCGGACACGCTCAAGCGGATGGTCGAAAACCGCGCCGGCTTGGTGCTGGTGACCGGTCCGACCAATTCCGGGAAGACGACCACCTTGGCGGCGATGGTCGACCATATCAATACCAATTTCGCGCGTCATATCATCACGCTGGAAGACCCGATCGAGTACATCCATACCAGCAAAAATTCTCTCGTGACTCAGCGGCAGATGGGTCTCCATGCGGCCTCCTTCGCCGCCGCCCTGCGATCGGCCCTGCGCGAGGATCCCGACGTCATTCTCGTGGGTGAGATGCGCGACCTGGAAACCATCTCGTTGGCCATCACCGCCGCCGAGGTCGGCCTCATGGTCATGGGCACGCTGCATACCTGCACCGCCGCCGCCACGATCGACCGGATTATCGATGTCTTTCCGCCCGGCCAGCAGCAGCAAATCCGGATTATGCTGGCCGACTCGCTGTGCGGCGTCATCTCGCAACAACTCCTGCGGCGGGCGGACGGCAACGGCCGCATCGTCGCCTTTGAACTGATGCTGAAGACGTCGGCGATTTCCGGCATGATCCGAGAGGGAAAGACGCCGCAAATGCCGACCGCCATCCAGACCGGACGGAAACAGGGGATGCGCCTCCTGGACAATCACCTGAAGGCCCTCGTCGAGGCCGGTCAGGTGACGGCCCAGGAAGCCGCCCGGGTCGCGGTCGATCCGTCGCAGTTTTACCACCTGCTCCCCAAACCCCAGACGGAAGAGGTATCAGCCTAATGGGACAGCAAACCCAGCGGCCGCGCCTTGACGAGATCCTCGTCAGGGAGGGTCTGATTTCGGAAGCGCAGATTCGGGAAGCGCTGCAGCGCCAGAAGGCCTTCGGCGGCAAGTTCGGTTCTCAATTGCTCTATCATCGATACATCGACGAGACCTCTCTGGTCACGGCGTTGGCGATCCAGTTCGGCTGTGAGGGGGTGGTGCTTTCGGATTACGACATCCCCGATATCCTCCTGCGGATGGTGCCCAAAAAGGTGGCCCTGGCCCGGAAGGTGGTGCCGTTCGACTATGACACCGACAACAACATCCTCAAGATCGCGTGCGAGGACCCGACCGACCACAATCTGATTAACGAGTTGAGCTTCGTCGCCCGGGGCAAGGAAGTCAAGCTGTATGTCGCGGCCGAACTCTCCATCACCACCGCCATCGCCCGTTATTATCTCGGCCAGCAGGTCTCACTCAACGACAACCTGCTGTTGGATATCCCCGATTTCGCCACCGCCACCGAAAAAGTGCCGGTGGCCTTATCGGCCGCGACCCCGGCGCCGGCCGAAAACGCCCGCCAGGGGGTACTCCTCGTGACCGACGAAAAATTCGCCGCGCCCCTGCTGCAATCGCTCTTTGAACGCGATCAGTACCGGGTGGTCGTCTGTGAATCGGCCGACGAGGCGATCGCTCAATTGACGTCACAGAAGTTTCATTCGGTGCTTATTAAGGATACCGTCTCGGGCGACTACCTCGACCTGATCGACCAGGTGCGGAAGACCTCGCCGCAAACCACGGTCCGCTATTACAGCGCCGCCTCCTCGCTGCTGTTAAACAGCGATACCCTGACGACGGTCGCCGACCTGCTGATCCGTAACCTTGATCTGTTCACCGCGCTGCTGACCTCCAAAGCGCAACTGCCGGTCAACCACGGGGGACGGGTCGGCCGCTACACCGATCGGCTCTGCCGCAAGCTGGGCCTGCCGGACAAAGACCGGATCATGATCTGCAACATCGCGTATATCCACAATCTGGCCCGGTTTTACTACAGCACCGACGAGTCGGAGGACGACCGCCGCGTCATCCAGCTGACCGTCAAGCTGTTGGCTTCCCTCAATTATCCGCCGACCGTCGTCGAGATGCTGCGCTTGATGTATATCGATTTGGCCGGCGGCTATTCCAAGCGCCTGCCGATCGAGGTTCTGGGCGGCAACATCCTGACCATCGTCGATCTGTTCTGCGAAAGCGTCCCGCTGTCGGATCATCTGACCCTGGACAAATTCGACGCCATCAAGAAGAAGCTCCGGGCTCTGATCGGCAAACTATTCCTGTCCGAGGTCGTCGAGGCCTTCATTGACATGATGCAGGAGGAGATTTTAGACCTGCATGCAACCTTCAAGGCCGGACAGGTGATGATCTATTCCGCCGCCCCACAACTGCTGCGACCGTTGGAAATGCGGCTCAAGAACGAGGGGTTCCGGACGTTGTCGCACACGGACAAGGCCGCTTTCCTGGAACTGTGCAATCGGAGCGAACCGGACATTCTGGTGCTGGCCGTTTCCGGCGGGCCGGGAGAGATCACCTCCCTCCTGCTGGAACTCAAGGAGGGCGGCGTTCGCTTCGAGCGCCTGCCAACCTTTATTATGGCCGAACGATCGGTCGTCCCCGGCTTGACCGGCCTTCTGGAACGAGGAATTGAAGATATCATCGCCCTCGATGATAACCTCGACCTGCTCGTCTCCAAGATTCGCAAACTACAGGGACGGAAACAGGGGCAGGCTCACCTCGATGGCAACGCTGCGGAGGCCGCCTCCGGCGCCCGCGGCCGCCTGGCCGATATGAATTTGATTGACCTGATTCAGGCGCTCGGCCCCGGCCGCAAGACGGTCAAGATCACCGTTCAGCCGAATCGACCCACGACCACCCCCTTGCTCCTCTATCTGAACCAGGGACATATCGCCTTCGCCGCCTTTCAGCACCTGATCGGCGCGGAGGCCGTGTATGAGGGGGTGACCTGGACCGATGGAACCTGGACGATCGAGCCGGCGCTGGCCGAAGAGATTCCTCCCGCCAACAACGACCAATCGAATGAGTCGATTCTGATGGAAGGATGCCGGCTGATGGACGAAAAAGTCAAGGCCGGCCAGTTGCTATGAGCATCGCCCTTCCCGCCATCATATTGACCATCAAGTAGGCTCTTTACAGGCGACCTTCCGAACTATATCTTCATGGTGTCGGTTTACGCCTGCGGAGAATGGCATAGAATGAACGCCACCTACCTTATTTTTCTTGGTCTCTATTTGACCAGCCTGATGATCCGAAGCGGATATGAGCTGCTCAAAAAATCCGGCCAGGCGAATCCGAAGAATAAGAAACTCTTTGCCTTTGTATTCATGACCATGTGCCTTATGTGGACGAGCTGGTTTGTCATCTGCCCCCTGGATCCGATTCACCTCAGCCTGCCCCGCGTTGTGCGGTGGATCGGTCTCGGCGCCTTATTGGCAGGGTGGGGATTGGCGTTGGGGGCTTTGATCCGACTGAAAGGTCTGGAAAATATAGACCATCTGATAACCACCGGATTATTTGCCAGGCTTCGTCACCCGATGTACACCGGCTTCATTCTCTGGATTCTCGGCTGGGCGATATATCACCAGGCCGTCGTCAGTCTGATGGCCGGGCTGGCGGGAATCGGCAGTATCCTCTATTGGCGGCGACTGGAGGAAGAGGCCCTGGAAACACGTTATGGAAAAGACTTCCTGATATATCGCCGGCAGACATGGTTTTGACCGCCCCCTCTCCCCC
>CAZPEV010000217.1:0-4372 GCA_964585635.1 uncultured Ignavibacteriales bacterium | reverse complement strand
CAACACGCCGACCAAGGTCGAAATTGCCAGGAAGGCCGGCTTCGAAGTGGAAAACGGGTACGTTATCGATCCCAAGACCAAGAAGACCCTCACCAGCGACTATGATTTGCAGGATGTGATCGATCCCTCAGCTCCCGGAAGAAACATGGCTCTGGTGCCGTTGGGGGAGGGGGGGAAAATCAATCTGAAGGCCAATGTCTCCAATCCGATTGTCAACAAATTCGCCAACGCGCTCAACAAGCTATTGGATGTGCCTCGGATCGTCCATGGAGCCGATGCCCAGTTTATGCAATATAAATATTTCCGCAGCGAGGCTTTCAAGGGAGAGCCATTCATGGTTATCTTCCCCAAGGATGCCCTGCCGCCGGGGTCGCCGCGGGTCTTCATCCTGACCCAGGCCGAACTGAGGGCTCTCTACGCGGCCATTGGACGCAGCCGCCTGGAAATTCCGCTGGGATTGCCGGGCGAGTAGAGCCGAATGGAAAAAGGAATCGTATGCCGACACAATCAAGCACCGTCGATTTTGGCTCCAAGTCGGGAGAGAAAACCGAGCTGGTCCATCAGGTACCCATGTTGCATGTTCGCATTCCAATCGACCCGGCGGACGCGGCCAACCACGATGCTACCTTTAAGTTGACTTCCGCTGACGGCAGCTATCAAAAGCAACTGACGATCAAGGATGACAAAGTCCCGGGGGACGCCTACGTCGATCTCATTTTCGAGAACCTGAAGGTGTCGCTGAAATATACTTTGGAAATCAACCCGGGCGCCCAGGGATCGCCGTACAAGGTCTTTGAAAACGTTCCCTATCAGGAACTGGTGGATTATTACTCGCTTCTGGAACCTGGCGATGAGCTGGAACCGGCTCAGGCCCAACAGCAGTCGCAAAGCCAAGGTGGGGCTTCAACCAATTGGGACAGCGAGGGGGGAAGCGCCGCCTCCTATGGCGGTGACCCCGAGGATACCGACACCGCCATGGAAGATATCCTTATGGCGGAAACGCCGGTTACCGATATCGCCGTATTGGATCAGATCCGGAAAGGAACATATGTGGCCGATTGGGGGGGCCAGCGGGCAAATGTGCCGGAGTAGCTTGAAATTCCTGTCCGGGAGTCGGCCAAGTGGTTCTGATGCGGCCCGGTCGAATGACAACGCCGGGGCGACGCTGGTCGGCTAAGGTGTCTGGTGTCTCCGAGTCGGACGCCGCAAGTCGTAGGGGGAAAATCGGGTGGGTCAGATCGGATGCGAAAAATAAAGCCCTTGACAACAGTATGGGGCTGCCGTTACAATGAAATACTATCATTGATGGTAAGGCTGCATTCCGACGACGCGCTGCTCGGGTACGGGGCAGCGACCGGGATATCTGTGAAAGGCGGATATGGATATAGCCAATTATTCCTCTGATGCCCGGGCGGTGATCAAAAGCGCCAGGGAAGTGGCCGCCTCGTTCCGTCATCCGGAAATCGAAGTCGAGCATCTGTTAATCGCGGTCATCCGGCATGAGGGGTCGAAGGTCGAATCGATTCTTAATCAACTCAAGAAAAGCACCGCAATGATCGAGTCGATCACCGAGATTTACCTGAAAGACCAATCGGCCCGGGCGACGGCGCGGGAGAATTTGACTGTATCGCCGGCCGTGCAGGAGGTTTTCGGCTGGGCCATTGAGGAGAAAACTCGGCTGTACGATACCCTGGTCGAACCGGAGCATATTTTTATCGCCGTTTTTGACCCGCGCTCGAAGCTGGCGCCGTACGTGCGGGATAAGATCGATATCACCAAGGAAAGCATCTATCGGGCGATTGCCGAGAGCAAAGCGGTGGAGGATATCGCCTCGACGGCCGAGCCGGCCGCAACCGGCGGCGAGGCCCCGGCGGCCAAAGGGGACGTGGGCGGGATTCTCCGCTATTGTGTCGACCTTACCAACCAGGCGGCCGCCGGGCAGTTCGATCCCGTTATAGGGCGGGAAAAGGAGATTCAGCAGGTTATCCAGATTCTGCTGCGGCGGCGCAAGAACAGCCCCGTCCTGGTCGGCGGGCCGGGTGTCGGCAAGACCGCCATCGTCGAGGCCTTCGCTCAGGCGGTGATCGCCAAACAGGTTCCCCAGGCGCTTGTCGATATCAAGGTGCTCGAGGTTGACATGGGGGCGATGCTGGCCGGGGCGAAGTACAAGGGCGAATTCGAAGAACGATTCAAAACCCTCATTGGCGAGGTGGTCAAATCGGCCGGGAAGGTGGTTCTGTTCATTGATGAAGTCCATACCATCGTCGGCGCCGGCGGATCGGGGGGATCCGACGCCGCCAACCTGATCAAGCCGGCTTTGGCGCGGGGCCAGATTCGGCTGATAGGTTCCACCACCGAGGAGGAATACACCAAGCATATCGAGAAGGACAAGGCGCTGGAGCGGCGCTTCGAACGAATCAAGATCGAACCGCCGGGCTTTGACGCCGCCGTACGGATTCTCAAGGGTATTATCGCCAAATACGAAAGCCATCATAAAGTTGTCTTCACGCCGGAGTCGCTGACGGCCGCCGTCAAATTCGCCCAGCGGTACCTCAGCGAGCGGAATCTGCCGGACGTTGCCATTGACGTTATCGACGAGGCCGGCGCGGAATTCGGCGTCAAAGGAGAGTTTGCCAAGAGCAAGATTCCGGTGATCGAAGCGCAGGTCACCCGTTTGCAGACGCTGTTTGCCGCCTGCGACGGAAAATCACCGGAGACGAACCCGCAGGAGTTCGATGCTTTGCACAACGCTTATGATGATTTTTCGCGCAATCTGGCCATCCTCCAGGGATATTGGGGCCATCGGGTGGGTACGCAGACAAGGGGGACGGCATGAACGGAAAGCCGCTCAAACTGGATGAGTTGAAGATCGATTTTCAGGAGAAGATAAACCGCTTCACGGTGCTGAAGGCGGTCGTCGGTCAACTGGAGGCGAAGGTCGACGACGCCGACATCGGAGCGGTCGTCGCCCGCCGCACGGGAATTCCGCTGGATCGGATGCTGACGGCGGAAAAAGACCGCTTGGTCAAGATGGAGGCGGTCTTGTCGGCCAAGATCGTCGGCCAGGAAAAGGCCATTGCGGCCATCGCCAACGCCATCCGCAAAGCGCGGGCGGGCCTGAAGTTGCCGTACCGTCCAATGGGGTCGTTTCTCTTTTTGGGCCCGACGGGGACCGGCAAGACCTATCTGCCGAAACTGCTGGCCGAATTCCTGTTCGACGACAAGAACGCCATGGTCCGGCTGGATATGTCGGAATTCATGGAGTCGCATTCGGTGGCCAAGATGATCGGCGCCCCGCCGGGATATGTCGGCTACGAGGCGGGCGGGCTGCTGACCGAGGCGGTCCGGCGCAAACCGTTCTCGGTGGTGCTGTTTGACGAGGTGGAAAAGGCTCATCCCGACGTCTTCAACGTCCTGCTGCAACTCCTCGACGACGGCCGGCTGACCGACGGCCAGGGGCGGACGGTCAATTTCTCCAACTGCCTGGTGGTGCTGACCTCGAACTATGCCGCCGACCGGATCCTGGATGCCGACCGTGAAGGACGCGAGGTCGACATGGAGGAGGTGCGCGGCTTTCTCTTTTCCAAGTTCCGTCCGGAATTTCTCAATCGGCTCAATGACATTATCATTTATCACTCCTTCACCAAAGAGCAGATCGAAAAGATCGCCGGGTTGGAATTCGAGCAGGTTCGGACCCTATTGAAGGACCAGAACATCACCGCCGCGCTCAGCCCCGAGGCGCAGGCCAAGCTGGGACGCGACGGCTATACGCCGGATCTGGGAGCACGTCCGATTCAACGCACGATTGAGCGGGATATCATCAATAGATTGTCGGTCGATATCATCACGGGAGCGATTTCTCCCGGCGACGAGGTGCAGATTGACGTGCGCGATGACGCCTACGTCTTCACCAAGATTACGCCAACCAAATCATAACCAACCCTGGAGGGATAGATGGCTAAATTCATCCTTGGCGCCACGGAAAAGGTCAAACGGGACGACTCCATCCCGGTTGAGCTCTTGCCGTCCAACAAGTTGATGTACTGCGCGCGGTTGAACAGCAGCGAGGAGGCGGATGTCACTCCGACGCGGTGCTCCAATCTCAAGGAGGTGTTCGAGAAATTCCGGCCGTCGTTCTCGGCGGAATTGGAGTCGGTTGAGGGCGAACAGGTCAACGCCGATTTCGAAATCAAGGCGATGAAGGATTTCGGCAGCAAGGAGCTGATCGATAAGAACGACCATCTGCAGAAAATCTACTACGGCAAAGAAATCCTCAACGATCTGGAAAAACAACTGAAGAAGAACAACGCCTTGCGCAAGACGGTGGAAGAGAAAGAGAAGAAAGAGGCCTTGCTGAAACTGGCCAAGTATT
>CAZPEV010000216.1:0-4413 GCA_964585635.1 uncultured Ignavibacteriales bacterium | reverse complement strand
AGAGGACGTTCTCCATATCTCGGACCTACAGGTCCAGCATGTATCCGATCCGGGAGGGCAGCGATTTGAAGTACCAGATGTGTACCACCGGCACGGCCAGCTCGATATGCCCCATCCGCTCGCGACGCACCTTGGCCTGCGTCACCTCGACCCCGCAGCGGTCGCACACGATCCCCCGGAAACGAATCCGCTTGTACTTCCCACAGTTGCATTCCCAGTCCTTGACGGGGCCGAAAATTCGCTCGCAGAACAGGCCGTCGCGCTCCGGCTTAAAGGAGCGATAGTTGATCGTTTCCGGCTTGGTAACCTCGCCATACGACCAGGAAAGAATCGTCTCCGGCGAGGCCAACCGAATCTGGATGGCGGTAAAGCTCGGAGCCTTCTTCTGCATTCTTCCGGCTATGTTTGGCACGAGATTATCTCCTTTTATACGGACCGCAGGGGTCAGTTCTTCTCAACCAGGGTCACGTCCAACCCCAACGCCTGGAGTTCCTTGACCAGCACGTTGAACGATTCCGGAATGCCGGGCTCAGGTGGGTTTTCGCCCTTGACGATCGCTTCATATATTTTAGAGCGTCCGGCGACGTCATCGGATTTGACGGTCAGCATTTCCTGCAAAGCATAGGCCGCGCCATAGGCTTCCATGGCCCAGACCTCCATTTCTCCGAACCGCTGACCCCCAAACTGGGCCTTGCCGCCCAAGGGCTGCTGCGTCACCAGCGAGTAGGGACCGATCGAGCGAGCGTGAATCTTGTCGTCGACCAGATGCGAGAGCTTCATCATGTAGATATATCCGACCGTGATGCGATTGTCGAACCGCTCGCCACTGCGGCCGTCGCGCAGCCAAGCTTTACCGTCCTGGTCGGCTCCGGCTTTTTTAAGCTCGGCTTTGATTTCCTCGTGGTCGGCGCCGTCGAACACCGGCGAAGCGTAATGCACGCCCAGCTTGACGCCGGCCAGTCCCAGATGCGTCTCCAGCAGCTGTCCGACGTTCATACGGGAGGGCACGCCCAACGGATTCAGAATAATATCGACCGGCGTGCCGTCTTCAAGATAGGGCATGTCTTCGACCGGCACGATCTTGGAGACGACTCCCTTGTTACCGTGGCGTCCGGCCATCTTGTCGCCGACCGAGGCCTTCCGCTTAATGGATACTTGCACCTTGACCAATTGCTTGACGCCCGGCGGCAGCTCGGCACCGCGCTCGATCTTGTCGATTTCGACCTCCATCTCGGCTCGCTTTTCAGCCAGGAGGATCGACGCCTCGGCCGCGATTTTGTCCACGCGCTTGTTGACCGAGGCTTCCGAGCAGAAACCCTCGGGCGCCACGACCATGTCAAAGTCAAACTCCGCCAGCGCCTCGCCTTTGTACTTGTGTCCAGCGCGGATTACGACCGAGTTGTCGATAATCGAACGAATCGTGGTGGCCGTTCTGCCGTCGAGAATCTCGCCCAACCGGCGGTTGCGGTGAGCGGCGATATCCTGAAACAGCTTGTTGTAGGTCTTCTTGACGCGCGCGATGTTCTGTTTTTCATACTTCTTGGCTTCCTCGGAACGCTCTTTGCGCGCGAACACCTTGGTGTCGATCACGATCCCTTTCATTCCCGGCGGCGCCTTCAGCGAGGCGTCGCGAACGTCGCCGGCCTTTTCGCCGAAGATGGCCCGCAGCAATCGCTCTTCCGGCGACAATTCGGTCTCACCCTTGGGGGTCACCTTACCGACGAGGATATCGCCGGCTTCAATCTCGGCGCCCGTGCGGATGATACCGTTCTCATCAAGGTTCAGCAGCGCTTCTTCCGACACGTTGGGAATTTCGCGGGTGATTTCCTCGGACCCGCGCTTGGTGTCGCGAACCTGCAGTTCGAACTCCTCAATATGGATGGAGGTGAAGATGTCGTCCTCGAGCAGCCGTTCGGAGAGGATGATGGCGTCCTCAAAATTGTATCCCGACCAGGGCATAAAGGCCACCAGCGCGTTGCAGCCCAGCGCCAGCTCCCCGCGGTCGGTGGCCGGACCGTCGGCCAGCGTGTCGCCGGCCTTGACCGAATCGCCGATTTCGACGAAGGGCCGCTGATTGAGGCAGGTATCCTGATTCGACCGTTTGAATTTGGTCAGGAAATAGGTGTCATCTTCATAGAAGCCGAGCTCATCCGGCCGCGCCGTCACGTGGGGGCGAATAACGATTTTCTGCGAGTCGACATAGACCACTTTGCCGTCCCGCCGGGCCACGACCGTCACGCCGGCGTCGGTGGCCGCCTTTTTCTCCATGCCGGTGCCGACCACCGGGGCTTCGGTCTTTAAAAGCGGCAGCGCCTGGCGCTGCATATTCGAACCCATCAGCGCCCGGTTGGCATCATCGTGCTCCAGGAAGGGTATGAGGGAGGCCGCCACCGAGACCAACTGCTTGGGCGAGACGTCCATATAGTCGACCTTCTCCGCCGCCATCACCGGATAATCATCCCGCTGGCGGGCGGTGATCATGGGCTTGACAAAATGCCCTTTGTGATCCAGTTCCTCATTGGCCTGAGCGATCGTATGCCGATCCTCTTCATCGGCCGCCAGGTAAACGATTTCCCCGGTGAAGCGGCCGTTTTTGAATTTGCGATAGGGCGTCTCGATAAAGCCGTAGCGGTTGATACGGGCGTAAGTGGCCAGTGAGGCGATGAGGCCGATATTCGGACCTTCCGGCGTTTCCACCGGGCACAGCCGTCCATAATGGGTATGATGCACGTCGCGGACCTCAAATCCGGCCCGTTCGCGCGTCAGCCCGCCGGGGCCGAGCGCCGACAGGCGGCGTTTATGAGTCAATTCCGACAGGGGATTGGTCTGGTCCATGAACTGAGACAGTTGCGAGGAGCCGAAAAAGGTATCGATGACCGACGACACCGTCCGGGCGTTAATGAGCGCCTGCGGCGTCAACGGATCGCTGTCCTTCAGGCTCATCCGCTCCCGGATGTGCCGCGCCACCCGCGACAAGCCGACCGAAAAGAGGTTCGATAGCAGTTCCCCCACTGTGCGGGCGCGCCGATTCCCCAGATGATCGATGTCGTCAAACAAGCCGCGTCCGTTCCTGAGGTCGACCAGGTAGCGTATGATGGTGACGAAATCCTGCTGGTGGAGGGTCGTATGCGTCAGTGGAATATCCAGATTAAGGCGTTGGTTGATCATATAGCGGCCGACTTCCCCCAGGTCGTAGCGCTTGGCATTAAAGAAGAGCTTGTCCAGCAGCGACTCCGCCATCTCGATGGTCGGCGGCTCGCCGGGGCGCAGCAGCGAATATAATTTGTGGAGGGCGTCTTCGCGCGACGCGGTGACGTCTTTGGCCAGGGTGTTGATGATAACGTGGGCCTCATGGTGCTCGTCGGCTTTGATGACTTTAAGCTTCTTGCACTTGGCCTCGATCAGCTTGTCGATAATCTTCTCAGTGATCGTTTCGCCGGCCTTGATGATCAGCTCGCCGGTCTCCTTGTCGACCACCGATTCGGCGGCGAAATGGCCGGCCGCCTGTTCCCCTTTCTTCCCCGTCAGGACGACCTCGGTGACCTCATGGAATAACCGCAGAATCTCTTCATTGGTGGAGTACCCGATGGCCCGCAGGATCGTCGTGGCGTGCATCTTCCGGCGGGAATCGATATGCACGTGCATGACGTCGCCGACGTCGACCTCGAATTCCACCCAGCTGCCGCGGTAGGGGATGATGCGCGCCGAATAGATCTTTTTCCCGTTGGGATGAACACCCTCATCGAAGAAGACGCCGGGCGAGCGATGCAATTGCGAAACGATCACCCGCTCGGAGCCGTTGACGATGAAGGTCCCGCGCTCGGTGATGACGGGCAACTCGCCGAGATAGACATCCTGCTCGATGATGTTTTTGACCTGCTTGTCTTTTCCCTCGCCCTCACGCGTGACCAGCCGCAGCGTCGCCTTGAGCGGGGCCGCAAAGGTCATGTTCCGTTCCTGGCATTCCTGAATAGAGTACCGTTTGGTCCCCAGCGCGTATTTGACGAATTCCAGCGTGTGCGTCTCACGGACGTCCGAAATGGGAAAGATCTCCAAGAATATTTGCTGCAGGCCGATTCGCTCCCGCTTCTCAGGCTCAACCGTCGCCTGGAGAAAGCTCTCATACGACTTCAGCTGTACATCCAGCAAATTGGGCAATTCCGCCCCGCTGGAAATCCGGCCGAAATCCTTGCGAACGATGGGTGTTTTCCTGGCCACGGTGGATTACCTCCCACAATAATAAAAACGCCACCTCCGCGAGGCACGCCGCGTGCCGCACAGGTGGTCACAGATGATTAGGCTTGAATACCTGAAAGGCAAAGTAACTATATCTTCTCCACACCCACAATGGGAGCTTCTTGTAACCTCAGGTATCGTCACACACCACAAATGGGTTTTCGTTCGCCCCCCCGT
>CAZPEV010000215.1:0-4454 GCA_964585635.1 uncultured Ignavibacteriales bacterium | reverse complement strand
ATTCACACTCAGAATACCGGTAAGTTTATACGCGCCTCGGTCCGAATCGTCGAGATCCTAGCGGGCGCTTCCGACGCCCTTCTTGACCAGATTTCTCGCTACGGCGATAATATCGGTCTGGCCTTTCAAATCATCGATGATATCCTGGATATCGAAGGAGATGAATCGACCCTGGGCAAGCGCACTGGCTCCGATTCCAAGAATTTCAAGGCCACCTATCCCGCCGTCATAGGGTTGGAAAAATCGCGCCTGGCCGCTCGGCAATTGATTGAAGAGGCCGTCGCAATTATCGGTCGCCACGTACCACAACCGGAGACGTTTACCCAGATCGCCCATTATATCGGTGGACGCCGGAATTAATCAAGGATTGACAATTATGTTGCTGGACAAGATAAATAATCCGTCCGACCTGAAAGAACTGACGCCTGATGAGCTGCTGGTATTGGCCGGGGAAATCCGCAACGAGGTGGTTTCCACGGTCTGCAAGACCGGCGGGCATCTGGCCTCAAACCTGGGCGTGGTGGAACTGACGATCGCGTTGCACTATCTGTACAACTGCCCCACGGATGAAATCGTCTGGGATGTGGCGCATCAGTCGTACATCCACAAGCTCCTGACCGGCCGCAAAGATCGGTTTCCGACCCTGCGCCAGTACGGCGGACTGTCGGGATTCACCAAGCGCGCCGAATCGGAGGCCGATTCGTTCGGCGCCGGGCATGCTTCGACCTCGATATCGGCTTCCCTGGGATTGGCCGAAGCCCGCGATCTGCTCGGAGAAAAACACCACGTGGTGGCGGTCATCGGCGACGGCGCCCTGACCGGCGGGTTGTCATACGAGGGATTAAACAACGCCGGGGCCCGGAAAAAAAACCTGCTGGTGATTCTTAACGATAATTCGATGTCGATCTCGCCCAATGTCGGGGCGATCTCCAAGTATCTGACCAATATCATGACTGACCAATCCTACAACAAGTTGCGAGGCGATGTCTGGCGTTTCATCGGCCGCCTCAAACGGGCGGATAAGATTCGCGCGACGGTCTCTCATTTCGAGGCCCAATTAAAAGGCATGCTGGTGCCGGGCGTCCTTTTTGAACGGCTTGGGTTTCGCTACTTTGGGCCTATCGATGGTCACGACCTGCCGCTTCTGATCAAGACGTTGGGCCAGATCAAAGACCTGCCCGGACCGCGATTGCTGCATATTATTACCCAGAAGGGGAAAGGATATGAGCCGGCCGAGAAGGATGCCACCAGGTTTCACGGCATATCCGCCTTCAACAAGGTGACCGGAAAATCGGCGGAATCGAGCGCCCTGCCGGCCTACACGGCCGTCTTTGGCCAAACGATGCTGGAATTGGCCCGCAAAGAGTCGAAAATGGTGGTTATCACCGCCGCCATGGCGTCCGGAACCGGTCTGACCGAATTTGCCGAACAATACCCCGACCGCTTCCATGATGTCGGGATCGCCGAACAGCACGCCGTCTGCTTTGCGGCCGGCCTGGCGGCGGGTGGGGCGCGCCCCGTCTGCGCCATCTATTCGACCTTCCTGCAGCGCGCCTATGATCAGATCATTCATGACGTCGCTCTGCAAAGACTGCCGGTGGTCTTTTGCATCGATCGCGGCGGCTTGGTCGGCGAGGACGGCCCGACGCACCACGGCGCCTTTGACCTGAGTTATCTGCGGGCCGTGCCCAACATGACGGTGGCGGCGCCGGCCGACGGCGATGAGTTGAAGGCGATGCTCGAATACGCCGTCACCCATAATGTCGGGCCGGTGGCCGTCCGTTATCCCCGGGGATCGGTACCGTACGAAATGGGAACCCGGCCGCTGCGGTTCGAGTGGGGTCGGTGGGAGGTCTTGTCCGGCGGCACCGATCTGGCGGTCATCGCCGCCGGGTCCATGGTGGCCCCCTGTAGGCATGTCGTCGAGATGCTCAAGGCGCAGGGGATTAATGCCTCCTTGATCAACGGCCGGTTCATCAAACCGTTTGACATCGAAACCCTTAATGAAATAGCGGAGCGTTTTGATCGCGTCGTTACGGTGGAAGAAAACAGCATCAACGGCGGCTTTGGCTCGGGCGTGCTGGATTATCTCGACGCGATTGGCTATCGCGGACGTGTGCTGCGGCTGGCCATTCCCGATCGCTTTATTCCCCACGGGAGCCGCAAGCTGCTGTTGCGGGAGATCGGATTGGATGAAGACGGGATTATGCGTTCGATCGGGGCGCTGCTAAAGCCCCGCCGCTCGCTCCTGGGTGTGCTCAGTCTGCGGCGGAACGGTCGCAAGGCCTCGGGGGAGACGGCCGACGCGGAGCGCGAGGAATCAGCAGCGGCATCCAAGACCGAAACAATAGACGACGATAAGTAAATGCGTTTTGGAATTATTGCCAATATGGCCCGGCCTGGCGCCGAAAAGGTAATCGAGCGGATCGTCCGCTGGGCTGTCGATCACGACGTTGCGTTGCATTTTTCGGATCGGCTGACGGGTTATCTCGGCGCCAACCAAAGCCTTATGCCGGAGTGCGATCTGCCCGACCAGGCCGACCTGATCGTTTGCCTGGGAGGCGACGGCACCATGCTGGCCACCGCTCGTACCGTCGGACGGCGCGGAACACCGATTCTGGGAATAAATCTTGGCTATCTTGGTTTTCTCACGCAATTGACCCCGACGGCGCTGGAAGAAACCTTGACGGCGATTCGGGAGAACAAGTACCAGTTGGAAAAGCGGATGGTGGCACAGGTGGAGATCGACGGCGGGCCGGTCATGGAGCATGGTTGCGCCCTGAACGACGTCGTCATCGACCGCGGCCAGGTGTCGCGATTGATCAATCTCGACCTCTACGCCAATGACTACCTTATCTGTTCGTACGCCGCCGATGGTCTGATCATTTCCACACCGACCGGATCGACCGCGTATTCTTTGGCGGTCGGCGGACCGATCATCAATCCACTGATGAATGCCTTTATTGCCACCCCGATTTCGGCCTTTGCCCTGACTACCCGCCCGATCATATTTTCCGACGGCGACAAGCTTCGGGTGGTGGCGCGCTCCAAACATGCCGACCCGGTGTTAACGCTTGACGGCCAGGTCGCCTGTAACCTTCCCCGGGAATCAAGCCTGCATATCCGCAAGGCGGACTATTATATCAATTTCGTCGTTTTTCGGCGGAATTCCTTCTACGACGTCTTGCGCAGCAAGCTGCATTGGGGGCGCCTTCCCGAGGGAACCGAAGGTGGACCGGCATAGCACCCGCCTGCGATGGCCTTGCCCTCCGCTTGGTATCGAATAATATTCCCTTCTCAGCGCGTTTTTGGTCGCCAAATTGAACCCATTTGCCCCACGATCCGTCATAAAAGGTGAGGAAGGTTGGCTTTACGGCCTTTGAAGGTGGAATGGCCGCTGTTGGCATCTGTCCTGTCCGTATCGGTCGCATAAGAGAGGAAGGGTGTGATTGGCGGTTGGGACATGGGCCTGAGCAACCGATCGTATGCCATGGATGGCCTCACCCCAGGGTGTCTACCACGGATGGTGGTTGCACATCGGAGGACGGAGCACCTTTCGACTTTGTGTACCTCTTTGTGTGGACTCCGGGCCATCCGGCCCGGAGTTTTTATGGTGAAGGCACGCCAGGCTCGCGGCGCGGGAGAGCGCGCTGGTGCAGTGGATCTGCTGAATCATGCCGACCACAACCTTCCGTAGAAAAGGCTTGCCAAGTCCGCTATCACATTCCTATATTTGGTCGCCCAGCGGGAGTAACTCAGTTGGCTAGAGTCACAGCCTTCCAAGCTGTTGGTCGCGGGTTCGAGCCCCGTCTCCCGCTCTAGGAACCAAAGACCGCCTCCAAATCAGGCTTCCCTTCCGGTTTTCCGTCATCAAATTCCGTGGTAGACAGCTCAGAAGACGGATAAGTAATTACAGGACAGATGTATGTGCGCCCTCCGGCTGTCGTAATTGATTTAGGCAATTTCTTTCTAACTTGTTAAATGATTGTTAATTGGAGAACCCAAAGGGAGGGTGACTGGTCATTTCGCTGGTCACGGCCGACAGCGATTTTCGGGCCGGATCAAAAAAAAGTGACTTTGCCGTTGCTATTTTCGGATTTCTTGCTAACTTCCCCCCCTGAACATAGGCCGACCGAAGACTTGGTCCGGGATATTCAGCCCCGCCAAGGTGGAGCGATCCCCTTGAAAATAATTTAGTTGGGGCGAAAATTCTCTTGACAAGGTCTTCTGGGATCGTAGATTACGGGTCTTTACTTTTGGGCGGATACGCCTATTTTTATGACGTGGCGATAGAAGGCCCAGATAGCTCAGTTGGTAGAGCACATCCTTGGTAAGGATGAGGTCACCAGTTCAATCCTGGTTCTGGGCTTTTTGAGTACATAATCTTCGGAGGTGTCTGGCGATGGCCAAGCAGAAGTTTGAGCGGACGAAGCCGCACGTGAATGTAGGGACGA
>CAZPEV010000214.1:0-4535 GCA_964585635.1 uncultured Ignavibacteriales bacterium | reverse complement strand
TTCCGCCCAACAGCTTATTGCGCCGGGCGATGATATGCCGTATCCTGCCCCTGTCGCCGTCGGCGGCGATGAGATTCGACTACAATCATAAGCGAGGCAGGCAAGGCGCAATTATGCAGAGATTAAGAAGATTGATTCTATGTGCCATCATGGCGGCATGGGTGTCGCCGGCGGGTGCCGCGTCGGTTACTCCAATTACCAACGAGGTGTCATTCTACAAGAATATCGATGACAGCGGCGCCGGACGCGGCCGCACGCTGCAAATCGTATCCATCAACGGTTTCCACCTCGGCACCGACTTCTCTTTCGAATTCACCTGTGATTATAATTGGCGGCTCGATCGGTGCGAAAAGCGGGACTACTATATGGAGCTATCACTCGTCAAGCCGGTCTATAAAGCTCTTTCGGTGAATTATCAGCGGGTCTATGGGACCTTCGTCGACCAGCCGATCAACCAGATCGGCCTGCGACTGTCTTTCTTCAGATGAGGGCGGGGAGGAATCGGTCGGCCCAAATAGAAACGCCGCCCGAATGGGCGGCGTTCATGGCGGCTTTCCGGCCAAACTTACTTCTCCGGCCCCAATCGCCGGGCCATAGCGATATACTGGTCAATGTTTTCGTCAATGATCGGCCCATGATGGGGGCAGATCCGTTCCGGCCCCAGACGCTCAATCTTGTTCAGGGCGTACAGCAGGGCTTTTTTCGAATCCCAGACGTTCGGCGCACATGGACCCAGCGTTTCCCAGGCATTGGGCGCCGCAAATAGGTTCCATGGTCCTGGGATACAACCCAAGATGGCTCCCGAGAAAATGGTTCTGGTCAGGGGATCATAGAGGAATCCCGACCCCGCGAACGGCAGGTGCGGCGTGGCGACATAATCGAGCGTGCGCCCCGATTTGAGGATGATGCTGTCGCCGCCGTCAAGGCCGATGATGGGTCCTGTGCAGCCATAGTGGGCGATCGAAGTCGCCACCTCATTCGGCGCATAGATGCGAACCTGCCGGCCCGCCAGCTTCTCGAACAGCGGTATGGCGGCGCATCGGTCGGGATCGTGGTGATGCACGACAATATGCCCGATCTGCTCAGGCGCCACCAGCGAGGTCACTTTCTGAGAAACGGTTTGGTGATGCTCCTTGGCGCAAGAGCCGGGGTTGATCAGCACGGCTTCGTCGTGATCCACCAGCAAGAAGGGGTTATAAGAAATTCCGGTCGCGCCGTCGACGAATCCGACCCACCAGATGCCTTCGGCGATAGGCTGCGGGGTGACCTCATCGTACTGCTTGCGTTCGACCAGTGAAAAAGGGACTGCGGTTCTATCCATGATATCTCCCGTGTAGCTATGGCTTATAGAAGATTATCGGTCATTTCATCGGAATTTTTATCGTGGTCGCAATGAATCGGATGACCTGGTCAGAAGGGCCGTCTTCCGGCAGTGGCGGATGGGGCAGGCGCTAAAGGAATGATGATCCCCGTTTATCGGGGCCCGTAGATGATGACCGTCTCGGGTTTGTTCCGCCGCGTGATAGAGAGATAGGCGCCGCCGTCCAGATGCCTGAGAATCAACGACACCAGCTCTTTAGCCGAACCGGGCGAAAGGCCGGCAACGGCAAGGATCAGGTCGTCGCGGCGCAATCCCGACCGATAGGCCGCCTTGAGCGTATCCACCTCGGTCACGCGAAACCCGCCGGTTCGGTCGCGGGTCACTTTCAGCCCAAGCAGGCCGCCGGACGGCATGCCCCCAGGCAGGCGGCTGGGAACCACTCGGGCCGGCCCGAGTTCCTCCCGCGGACGGGTCAACATGACCAACTCCGAGGTCGGCGATTCCGCCGTCAGGTATGACGCCAGGGTCCGGCTTTCCGACAAATCCCAGCGTCCCCAGAAATAGTCGAAGAAAACATCCTGGCCGACGGCACGTTGTTTCCAATGATCCGAACGGAAGACCATCATGACCGAATCGGCATCAAAGAAATCCGACATCGTGCGCAGCGCCAAGAGGTTGGCCAGATTGTCAAACCGCCGGGGGCTTCTCTCCAGCAAAGGATGATCTGCCAGATAGGCCGATTCGCTCTCCGGCAGATTGACCTGGTCCAACAACCGCCGCGCCAAATGCTGGAACAACGTCAAGTAAGGAGCCATCCACGCCGGCACGGCGATAATCCGGTCACCGTTCTTTTTCCCCTCCAGGGGAATGGTCAGTGGATCGGAGCAGGCAAAATCGGGATAGTATTTGACCATATAGATGGCAAACTGCGGCTCGATCCATCCGATACCGGCATAGGTCGAAAGACGACGCAGCACCTCGTCCCCCTTCGCCAGCCAAAACGTCAGCATCGTCTGCGCCTCGGTCGTGATGGTGGAGCAGGACTTTATGGCGTCGGCCCGGTCGGGATAATCGTCGGGAAAAAGCGAGATGATGTAGTCGTAGTCGTCAATAACCATGGTGACGCGAGGTTGGCTCTCCCCCGGCGCCTGGGCGTATGTCGCGGCCGCACCTGCCACCAGGGTTATAAGAACCAATATGCCGAAAGCAGCGCGCGGCATCGGACCCTCAGGCATTTTCCGGTGATGGGGGCGACGTCGGGAAAGAGGATGGCAACGGCGGCGGCAGCGAGGGACCGCCGATATCTGCCGGCAGGCCGGTTTTGGCCGACTGCCGCGCGACGATCTGAAAATAGAAATCAGTCTTCATCAGATTGGTGGCGCTTCCCAGATATCCGTTGATAAGATACAGGATGATCAATCCGATCGGAATCCCCAGAGCGAGCGCCAACCAGAGGTTGAAGATGCCGACAGCGACAAACGGCATCGCCAAAAAGCCCAGCGCCATCGCCACGCCGATCATTATGGCGATCATGATGGCCAGATAGATGATGAAAAACGACAGCGACGGACCAAGATTGGCGGTCATCAGGGCGAAGCTGTCGCCGATGCTGTCGAAAACCCGCCCTTTGTTCAGGACCACCATCCGCTGCGCCAGGCAATATGATATCTCCACCACAAAGAGTCCCGCCAGCGCCAACGGTAGCAACAGCAGAAGCGACAAGACACCGATCATCACGTTGAGCACAAAGGCCATGACACCGGTCGCCACCAGAACCATAAAGTAAGCCACGACGACGATAAAATAAAGCAGGCCCAGACCCAACAGCGGCCAGAAACGAGAGGCGCCGACATAGAATCAACTCCCCAGCCGATATTCCTCGTTCTTCTTCAGCCGGGCGGCGGCGTCGATCAGGCCGCCCTCAGAGACAAAACGAAGGAAGATGAGCGATGCCACCAGGGCCATCAGAAGCAGGACGAACAAAAACAACAGCAGCAGATTGGCCAGAAAAAAATCCCGAATGGTCAGCAGGGTTTCGCTGTGGCCGACGCTGCTGACGTCGAAAGCCGATACACCGGCGGCAAAAAATCCCATCAACCACAGCGATTTGTTCTTCCAGGCCTGGCTGAAGCCAAACGTAATCATATCCCCGTATCGCATGGCTTGTATCTATCATGGCCCGGCGTTAGTGTCAATAAAAAAGATGCCGGACGCCTTAGCTGAGTTTGCATCACGATCGTCACAAGGTGGACAGAATTGGCGGACATATAACTTGACAATTAGCGAGTGATATTATATATATAGATAGAATCTCGCAGGGGAATGACTTCATCTGATCTGCACCCGTTGTTTCTGGTAAAATGTTCATTATATCGGTTAGGAGGAATTATGCGACGTGGAATGGGATTTGCAGCCGTGGTGGTATTGCTAATTCTGTGCAGTATGGCGAACGCCCAAACGATCGTTCGCGACAGCCGCAACAGCGACACCTGCTGGGCCACCGGCGACGTCAACGGCGATGGGATTTCCTTATCCCCGGCCGATCTGGCCGCCTTGATCAGTTTTGTCAATAACCGCGTCTGGCCGAGCGGGCCGCTCTGGCAATGCGACCTGAACGGTGACGACCATGTCGATCAACTCGATATCGACCTCTATCAGTGCTACTTCGTGCAGGGCATGTCCTGCTTCCCAGTTTTCCCTGTGCCAACCGACTGCGACCCTGATACGGTCCGCGGCGCCTGCTGCAAAGACGGCGACTGCGAGATCCTCGCTCAGGCCAACTGCCTTACCTCCGGCGGCTATTATCAGGGGAACGGCGCCTCTTGCTCCCCCAACCCCTGCCCGCAAAGCAACCCGATCGTTATCTTCGATCTCCTGCATACGCCGCAAGGGAACGCCATTCTGGATTCCACCGCAGGAAAGCTGATCGTTTCCAATATCGGCTCCAGCGGAGCTGACGGCGTCACTATCGATCTTTTGGATACGCTCGAATTGTGGGCGGGAGTGATGGACAATCTCGACCTGGCCGGATCGGTGCCGGTCGGCGCCAGTCTGGAACTGACTTATAAAGGCACCCTCAACGGCACTCCGGACCAACCCCTTATGACCACGCTGCAAACCAAGATGGCCACCAATCAATGGCGATTGAGCGCCTCGTCTTTTGCCCCCACATATACGGTCGAGGGCTGGCGGAATGGCTGGGTGGTCTTCCATG
>CAZPEV010000213.1:1602-4568 GCA_964585635.1 uncultured Ignavibacteriales bacterium | reverse complement strand
ATCCCGTCAATCCCGAGAGCGAAGCGGTGATGGGAATCCCCTGCTATCCCGATCTCACCGCCCTTCCGCGAACCCCCGACCTGGCCGTGATCTGCTCCCCGGCCGCGGAAGTCCCGGCCCTGGTGCGGCAATGCGGCCAGGCTGGGATCATGGCCATTATTATTATGTCAGCCGGGTTCAAGGAGAGCGGCCCAGAGGGACAGGCGCTGGAGGAACAGGTCAAGGCCGAAGCGCGCCGCTTCGACGGCCTGCGGATCATCGGACCGAACTGCCTCGGACTCATCGTTCCCCAATCAAAGCTGAACGTCAGCTTTGCCTCCGGCCTGCCGAAAGCCGGGCAGGTCGCCTTCATCTCGCAGTCGGGCGCCCTCTGCACGTCGGTGCTGGATTGGGCGATCGAAGGGAAAATCGGGTTCTCCTATTTCGTGTCGATCGGGAACACGGTTGACGTCGACTTCGGCGATCTGATCGACTACTTCGGCCAGGATGATTCCACCAAATCGATCATCCTCTATATCGAGTCGATCGCCCGGACCCGCCGCTTCATGACGGCGTCGCGGGCCTTCGCCCGCACCAAGCCGATTTTGGCCTACAAGGCGGGGCGCTTCCCCGAGTCGGCCCGGGCGGCGGCATCGCACACCGGAGCCATGGTATCGGAGGATGCTGTCTATGATGCCGCCTTCAAACGGGTCGGTCTGGCCAGGGTATTCGATATCGGCGAGATCTTCGATTGCGCCGAACTGATCGGCCGGGGGAAAATTCCCCGGGGACCCCGGTTGGGAATTGTCACCAACGCCGGCGGCCCGGGGGTTATGGCTACCGATGCCCTGATCGCCGCGCGCGGAGAGCTGGCTGAGTTATCGGCCGAGACGATGGACAAGCTCAGCGTCCATTTGCCGCCGGCCTGGTCCCACCGCAATCCAGTCGATGTTCTGGGGGATGCCGGCGCCAAGCGGATCGAGAAGGCGACCGCGACCGTTCTGCACGACTCCGGGGTCGACGCCGCGCTGGTTATTCTCACGCCGCAGGCGATGACCAATCCGACGGCCGTCGCCAAAGCGGTCGGGAAGCTGGCGGCCGATACGCGCAAACCGATTCTGGCCGCCTGGCTGGGCGGCGCCGCGATGCGCGAAGGGATGCAGATTCTGATCGACCACGGCATCGCCGTCTACAAGACTCCGGAGCAGGCCATCAGGGCTTTCATGACTCTGGTGGCCTATGCCCGCAACCTGGAGACCTTGTACGAAACCCCCCTCGACGTTCCCCTCGAATTCGCCATGGACCGGGATAAGCTCCGCGCCGAATTCGCGGCCAGGCATTTTGGCGACGGACCGCTTCTATCTGAAATCGCGTCAAAGGCGCTTCTGGAAACGTACGGCATCAGCACCGCCCGCCCGCAGGCCGCGGAATCGGCCGAAGAGGCCGTGCGGCTGGCGGCCGCGATCGGGTATCCCGTGGTGATGAAAATATTCTCCCCGGAAATCACTCACAAGACCGACGTCGGCGGCGTGCTGCTGAATCTCCAAGACGAGGTAATGGTCCGGGCCGCCTATGGCCGGATCATATCCTCGGCCCGTGCGGCCTATCCCCAGGCCCGGCTCGGGGCGGTCACCCTGCAGCCGATGATCGTCGCCAAAGATGCCGTCGAGCTGATCGCCGGCATTAAGAAAGACCCCGCCTTTGGGACCGTGCTCATGGTCGGCATGGGCGGCGTTACAGCCGAATTGTTGGGTGATCGCACCTTGGGTTTTCCACCCTTAAATGAACGGCTGGCCCGGCAGATGCTGGAATCGCTCAAGCTCTGGCCGCTGCTCAGTGGCTATCGCGGCCGACCGCCGGTCAACGTCGATAAGCTGATTGAGGTCCTCATTCGCCTGTCATATCTGGCGGCCGATTATCCCGAAATAGTCGAGCTGGACGTCAATCCTCTGCTGGCTGGGGGGAAAGACACCATTGCCCTCGACGCCCGCATTCTCATCGACACCCAATTGGTCGGTCGGTCGGTCGAACCGTACGCCCACCTGGTCCTCCGTCCGTATCCTGAAAAATATGTCACCGAAATAGTGCTCAAAGATGGCACCTCCGTCACCCTGCGGCCGATCAAACCGGAGGATGAACCGCTCTGGATGGATCTCCTGGCCAGTTGCTCCAAGGAAGCGCTGTATTCCCGCTTCCGCTATTCCTTCCACTGGGCCTCACACGAGGTCGCCACCCGCTTCTGCTATATCGACTATGACCGCGAAATCGCCATCGTCGCCGAGATCACCGAACATGATCGGCGACGGCTGCTGGGGGTGGGGCGGTTGATCGCCGACCCCGATCATGAGGCGGTGGAATACGCCGTGCTGATTACCGACGCCTGGCAGCAGAAGGAGCTGGGCAGCATCCTGACCGATTACTGCATGGAGATCGCCAAGAAATGGAATCTGAAGCGAATCGTCGCCCAGACCACCACCGACAATCGCCCGATCATTTCCATCTTTCAGAAGCGGGGTTTCACCATTACCTATAACGACTCCGACTCGACCGTTGAGGTAGTCAAGGAAATCGGTCCGGCCACACCGCCGTAACCGGTCGGCCTCGTTCAGGGAACCGTCGGCCAATCCCATTGTTACAGACCAAGACGAGGGAAAGTGATTTATGCCGCGCGCCAATCTGGAAAAGGAATTGCAGGCCGTTCTGTGCGATTTGACACAACAGAATCTGGCCAAGGGAGACGAACCGGTGGTTGTCAGGGTCAAGGGCGCCGCCGGCAAGCACGGCCCTCGCTATTATCTGGAAGGATATGAGAAGCACGGCTTCATCCGGATGAATTCCAATTCCTATCTCGGGCTGGCGTTCGAGGAACGGCTGCATCGGGCGGCCCACAAGGCGGCGGCGAGGTATGGTCTCGGGCCAGGTGCGGTCCGCTTTATCAGCGGCACCTATCGTCCGCATCAGGACCTGGAGCGGCGGCTGGCGGAATT
>CAZPEV010000213.1:0-1577 GCA_964585635.1 uncultured Ignavibacteriales bacterium | reverse complement strand
CGGCCGTGAGGACTGCCTGCTCCACAGTGCCGCCTATACCACCGTCCTGGGCGTGCTCACCACCCTGACCGATCCGGAGACGATCATTATCAGCGATGAATTGAATCATAACTGCATCATCACCGCCATGAAGCTGGCCCGTCCAAAGGACAAGAAAGTCTACCGGCACCTGGATATGGCGGGCCTGGAGCGTGCCGTGCAGGCATCGATTGGCCGCTGTCAGAAGGCCATCATCGTAACCGACGGCGTCTTCAGCATGCGGGGAGATCACGCTCCGCTGGATGAGATCGGTCGCTTGGCCCGGCGGTACAACGACAGCTTCCCGCAAGATATTCTGGTGGTCGTCGACGATTCCCACGGCGTCGGCGCCTTCGGCAAGACCGGCCGGGGGACCGAGGAATATACCGCCGCCGGCGTCGACGTCTTGATCGCAACTCTGGGGAAAGCCTTCGGCGTCAACGGCGGATATGTGGTCTCATCCCGGATCATTATCCAGTATCTTCGGGAGAAGAATCCCTTTTACATCTATACTAATCCCATTACTCCCATGGAAGCGGCCGCCGCGTTGGAGGCGCTCAATATCCTCGACAGCAGGAAAGGGCTTCGACGGCTGGCACACCTGCGGGCGATGACGGCACGATTTGAAAAGGGGCTGGTCAATCTTGGATACGAGACGATTCCAGGCGAACACCCGGTGGTGCCGCTGCTGGTCCGGGACGCCGACCAGACCACCCGCCTGGTCAATTTCCTCCGCGATCATGGCGTGCTGGCGACCGGCCTGAATTACCCGATTGTGCCCAAGGGGGATGAGACCATCCGTTTCCAGGTCTGTGCCGATCACACTAAAGACGATATTGCCTACGTCCTTAAGATATTGTCGGCGTTCAAGATACGCGAATCACATAAAGTGCAATGACAGGCATGCCGGATCGCATCGATTTTTCGATTGCACCTTGGCGGAAATCATTTATATTAACCATGGCAAGATCATATCCAATCGATGTGCTGCTGTCTTCCATGTGCCGGGAGGTAATTGACTGAAGTAGCTAAAGGACCAGTTTGAACCAACTTTAACTACCGGGAGGGTAACAGCATGTCCTTTAATCGTCAGTTATCTAAATCCGCGGCGCTGGTTGCCATGGCGATCTTTCTGGCCGCTATGTCATTCAATAGCTCCACCGCGACGCCGATCCTGACCATACGTATCTCCGACACGCTGGTGACGACCGATTCCGGCGCGGTCTGGATGAATGTCTTCATGACTAACACCCAGGATACGGTAGCCGGATTCATGATGCAGATCATGTTGGATCGGCCCGACTTGGCCGAGTTTATGACCAACGGCCAGGCAGCAGTCATCGATACGGCCGGCTCTATGATGTCGGGCTGGGAACTGGTCGATGCCCGTATCTTGGGAGGGAACCCGGGCATGCTGAAGGTGGTCGGATTGGCTGATCTTTTCGACCCCCCTGTCAGAAAACCGGGCATACCGCCGCGAGCGGAAGAAGGTCTCTTGGTTCGCATGAAGCTTAAGCTACTTCCCGACGTGCCGGGGATTCTTACCGAATGCACGGCCC
>CAZPEV010000212.1:0-4588 GCA_964585635.1 uncultured Ignavibacteriales bacterium | reverse complement strand
TTGATCACATAAACCGCGTCACCGGAGTTGCCGCTAACGTGGGGGGCCGTGTGCGCACGAGCCTTGATTTCTCTTATGAAGCAGCGCCCTTTGGTAGCTTGTCTTTCTTCAGTTGTTCTTTTTGAGCCTGTTTGCCTTTCTTCTGCTTCTGACTTTTGTCCTTGTCCTTTTTCCCGCCTTTGTCTCCCATGGCGCGACTCCTTTCGATTTGCCGTTGTATGTCGTCAAACAATTTGGGGACGTTGATACCTCAAGTCAAGACGTACTTTGCCTAATTGGCGCACCCCGGTTGAACCGCCATAGCCAACCTAATCCTTAACGCAGCGAACTGAGGCACCGCTTCGCTTGCCGCTGTAGTCGTGAATGACGTACAGATGATTGTAAATCAGGAGTCGGTTCCAGGCTTCGCTGCTGAAGTACTGATGCTCCGTGGAAGTCCAGAAGGCGGCCGTGTAACCCCTTTGGCTGTAAGGGCCATCGCCGCCACGGCCGCCGCCGGGCAACCCGGTAAAACCGCTTTCGTTGGTCGCGCCGGTGTTGGGGCTGCTCCAACAGACGGTCCCAGTATCTTTCATCGTCCCGCCCGCGAATTCGTTGCCGCCAAGATAATCAACCACGGTTTGCCACTCCGCGTCCGAAGGCACATGCCATCCGGCCGGTGCAATATTGCGGCTGTCGCCCACGGCAAACCAGTTATATAATCGGCCATATAGGGCAACGTTAGCGATGTCGTTATCATATTCGCAATAGGCCCCCGTGGCCAGACCATTCCAGGCGACAGGATCGGTTACGTTGGGAATAGGGTCGCCGTTGCGATAATGGGTCACTTTCAGATTCTCGACCATCCACCACTGCTCGCCGATCTTGATCGTGTGATAGACATTACCGTCTATATCGGTTACCGTTCCGGTCACGCAAACCGGGCCCGGGCCGCTCTTGAAGATATAGTTCACCACGTAAACGGCATCACCGATGTTGACGGTACCATCACGATTGGCATCCCCACAGACGTCTATATGGGAGTCGGCGAATAATGCTGTTGCCGTGAGCAGGGCAATGATACCCAAGAGTAATGCAAACGCTGGCTTCATGATTTTATCTCCTGGTCAATGTTGACCTTGTTGTCAAAGCATTCGTGGCCGGCCCGCCGTGGCCCGCCGCGGCGGACCGGCGGTTGCCTCATCTATTACGCACCCCCAAAACAGACGAATGGCCAATTCAATCCTTGACACAGCGAACCGAAAAACCAAAGGTCTTGCCGTGGTCGTAGCGGTATCCTTCGGCATTACCGTAATTCAGGTAGCGATGCCATGCGGAGAAACTGCTGCTCTCCGTAAAAGACCAATAGTAGGCAAGAGCACCCATATTATTGAAATTCCCGCTGCTGTCGCGGCAGCCGCCGGGCAACCCGGTAAAACCGCTTTCGTCGGTCGCTCCATAATTGGGACTGAACCAATGGGTCGTGCCGATCTCTTTCATTTTCCCACCGGCAACCTCGTCACCCCCAAGAAAATCAATCAGGGTTTGCCATTCCGCATCGCTGGGCACATGCCAGCCGGTCGGGGCAAATCCAGGGTCGGCTACGGCATACCAGTTGTACAAATGGCCGTAGGTGGCCTCATTGCCCGGATCGTTATTGTAATCGCAATAGGCTCCCGTGGTAAGACCTGCCCAGGTGGCGCCGTCGGTTACATTGGGTATGGCACCGTCATTACGAAAGTCCTTGGCGCTATGATAATGCGTTACTTTCAGGTCCTCTGCCATCCACCACTGGCCACCGATTTTGACGGTTGGATAGGTGTTGCCGTCAATATCGGTCATCGTGCCTGTCTCAGGTCCGCAGTTTGGCGCCGGGCCGCTCTTGAAGATATAGTTCACAACATAAACGGCGTCACCGATATTGACGGCACCGTCACCGTTGGCATCCCCGCAGAGGCCTATATGGGAGTCGGCGAAGGATGATGCTGCCGTGAGCAGGGCGATGATACCCAAGAGTGATGCAAACGCTGGCTTCATGATTTTATCTCCTGGTCAATGTTGTCCATGTCGTCAACCTGCATGTTTCGTGGCCGTGGCACGTCCCCGTGCCCCAAGCACGATAATATCTTATCTGTCATTCCGAACGGAGCGCAGCGGAGTGAAGAATCTAATAGCTGGACGCCCAGAGATCCTTCGCTTCGCTCAGGGTAACAATACGGCGGTTTGGCGCCGTGTCGGGCCTGTCTGCCAAAGTCTCCCGGGCCGGGAAATCCGCCACGGCGAGCCGCGCACAGAATTATTACTCATCAAGGCCGCCGTACTACTGACAAATTGAGCATGTCAGGTTGCATAGCGCAGGAGGTCCACCCTTAAAGATGTAATTGATGATGTAAACGGCATCGCCAACATTGATGGCACAGTCACCATTGGCGTCTCCTTCGCATTTGCAGACGGGGGCGACCCCACCCTTGAAGATATAATTGATGATATAGACCGCATCACCAACATTCACAGCACTATCGTTGTTGGCGTCCCCAGGTTTGTCGCAGCATGGAAAATTCTGCCAAAATCCATGATTCACGCGGTAGGTCGTGGATGATCCAATCCCGACGGCGGTTTGCCCCACGGTTCCGTTCAAAACGTAGCTAGCCGATGCCGCCTTGGTCCCTCCCCCGGAGATTACCTGCCACTTGATTTGCTGACCTGTCTCGGGGATTGCGACCAAGAATCCGGAACGAACATTTACATGAACTATAGTGTCTTTAGGTGCTTGTGCCGCCGTGATTAGAGCGATGATACTCAAGAGTGATGCTAAGGATGATCTCATAATATTATCTCGTTGTCAATTTTGTCCATGTCGTCAAACTGTATGTCATCAAGCAATTCGGACGCATTGATACTTCAAGTTGAGGCGAAGTTGACCTTACGGCAATGGCTTTCTATAATGCCATACGATTCCTCACAATCATCTTGGCAGCCCCAGTGACGGACCAGTCAGTATTATGCAATTCATAGTTAGTAGCCGAATACCTCTGACCTAAGGAGTGATGCCTGTTGGTACGAGTCGCCCCAATGGTTTTCGCATCTCATCCAAACCTGAACGTTGAAGCCACTGAGTTTCTGATCCTGAGACGGTTCATAGTATGTCAGGATGGTCGAGACCACCGAAATCGCCGTGGTGTGTCCAGTCCCAAGCATTTCTCGATTGTCCGCTACCTTTACGATGTCTTTATCCAATTCCGCTCCGGACTCGCCGATTCGGGCTGCCATCCAGACTTCGTTGGCATAATTATCAGATTGCTGCCCGAGCCGTGCCTCTACCCTCGCACTGACGATGATGTACGACGTTACTTCTCCTGCTGGGATTGCTATCGTATTACCCACCTGGACCCATGAGGTGCTCTTAGTCTGACCGCCTGTTAGATCAGCTCCGAGTCTTCGGTAGTGCTCGGAGTCATGTGAGTGGTTCCCGGGAGAGAGTTGCCCCGGCTGGTCGCCAATTCTGTCCTCAAGTACTAGATCGTCATATGACGAGTACCTTCCAGGATCGAGCGTTCCCTGCGATAGCTCGCCCGCGTCAATAGTCTTGTCAAGAGAGGCAGTTGCTACGCCAGCACTATCTGCAAACGACGCATGAATGGAGAACGGCGCAGAGGTTAGCAGTGCACGTGGGGCTATCTCCGGATCAAGTCCAACCTGAAGACCCAGCCACCGATCCGGTGCAGAGAACAAGTCGGGAGGAAATGGCTGAACAGATCCTAAGATGACCGCGAAGAGACCGTCCTTCACAGTCACCAGCCGACCTTCTGACCAGAGTTCTGGTGTCGCTGTTGGGTTTCCATAAATTCGGAACGTCACTGAATAGTTGCCATCCGGAACGACGGCACCGTCCACATCAGTCAGTCGACCTTGATAGTTTATGAGCTGCGGCACTTCAGCCATCGCATAGGTTGCAAGCGCAACAATCGCCACGGTCAAGGAGATAAAGCATATCATCTTCATGGTTGCCTCCAATATATGAAATAAACGTCTTATGCAGAGCTAACGCTTGCAATGGACCTCCTCCAAGTATAGTATTGAACTGCCTCGCAGATGTCCGACCCAGTTGCCCCTCGCCGCAGGAAACGCCTGCGGAAAGGTTACCAGTATATCATACCAAAGAAGGCAGATTTGTCAATCCTTTTTTTGGGCCGAGATCGCCACGTCCCATCCCGCTGCGCGCGGGATCGGGACTCGCGATGACGAGTTTTGGCCGCCGGGTGCCCTCATTCATGATTAGAAGCCCTGATTCGGGTGGCACCCTCAAGCCGCAGGCTTGGGGGTGGAAATCGTTAGTGCGCCGTCCCCTTGCGGCGGACCGCTACCCTTAGGCGGCGTCCTGTGCGCGGCCGGACGTCCTCGTCCGCCGCGAAAAGCTTTTAGGCGGCGTCAGGAACCCTTTCCTGACGCCAAGGTAAATACATGGGTACCTCACCCAAAGTCCCGCCCCGGCGGGACCACGGGTGGGAAATGATTGTCCAACCGCTACAACATTGATGTTGAACGCTACCGCCTCCCCTTATATAGATAACTATTACAAGGGGTATATCATGCCTACGACCAAAAACCA
>CAZPEV010000211.1:0-4590 GCA_964585635.1 uncultured Ignavibacteriales bacterium | reverse complement strand
CATGCGCTCACGAGCATGAATGCACGCAACATAAACCCGCCAAGGAAGAATCGATCGAGGCGATTCTGACGCTGGCGCAACATAAAGTAATGGGAAACGGTCGAAAACTGGTCGTCACCGGATGCCTCTCACAGCGCTATGCCGCCGCGCTTCGCGAAGAGATTCCGGAGCTGGACGGCATCTTTGGCATTGACGCCGCTACGGCACTGGGAGGATTTGTCGGCGGGACTGGGCTCGCGACAATGGCCGTCGACATCGCTCCCGGACGCTATCCGGAACATGGTTTTGCCCGAGCGGTCGACACTAACGACGTCTTTGCCTATCTGAAGATATCCGACGGCTGCAATAATAGCTGCAGTTACTGCGCCATCCCGAATATCCGTGGACGTTTTCGCAGCCGAACCATGGAGGCGGTCGTCGATGAAGCCCGGTACCTCCTCGACCAGGGCAAGCGGGAACTGATCCTGGTCTCGCAAGAAGCGACCAATTATGGGCTGGATATCTATGGCCGGGCGCAATTGATCCCGTTGCTTGATAAACTGACCGCCCTGGACGGGGGAAGCGGTTTTTGGGTGCGGGTCATGTATCTGCACCCGGCCCGGTTGTCCTACGAGTTGATCGACTATATGATTGACAATCCGGTCGTCTGTGCCTACTTTGATGTGCCGTTGCAGCATATCAATGATAGGATTTTGCATAGCATGCAACGTCAAGCGACCCGGAACCAAATCGAGGCGGTTCTCGGCCATATCCGCAGTCGACCGGAGCGGAGCGCGATCAGAACGACGCTGATCGTGGGCTACCCGGGTGAAACGGAAGAAGAGTTCGACGAGTTGTCCCGATTCGTCGAGGAGCAGAAGTTCGACCGGATGGGAACGTTTGTGTATTACCCGGAGGATGATACGCCGGCGGCGGCGCTGGCGGGGCAACTCGATGACCACGTCAAGCAGGATCGTCACGCCCGGCTGATGGCGCTCCAACAGGAGATCGCGTTTGACCGGAATCGGACCGACGTAGGCCGGCGGATTGAGGTTTTGGTGGAAACAGTGGATTCATCCGCCGCCACCGCAGTGGGGCGGTCTCGATTCGATGCCCCGGAGATCGACCAGACCGTGCGCCTCGATGCGACGGGATTGCACCCCGGTGATATCATTTTCGCGACCATTGCCGCCGCCGATGGGTACGACCTGATCGGAATAAGAGGGAAGACATGATATCCGCCATGAGCGCGGACACGCCGGCACGGGATAGAGTCTGCACGACCCACAGTCGCTTCGGCCTATGGGTACGGTGGGGAACAAATTATATGCCGCCATGCCGAGGCCGACGGGATAATGGGAAAGACAATGAAATGATGAAAGAGCGTGATGATGCCTAAGCGCCGTTATTGCCTTATAAGCCTGACTTTCTGTTTGGCCGCAATAATTAGCTGTGGCCTGACCGGGTGCGGTAGCACGACGGGCAAGGTCTATCCCACCGCCGACGAACAGTTCCGAAAGGCAATGGTGGAATATCAAAAGAAAGCCTACCTGCGGGCGATCGATGGTTTTCAGAAGGTAGTATTCAATTTCAGCGGCGCGCCCATGGTCGATTCGGCGCAGTACTTCCTCGCCATGTCGCAATACGGTTTGAAGGATTATTATGTGGCCGCCACCGAGTTTGAGCGTCTGGTAAACACTTATCCCGGGTCGCCCTTTGTCACTGACGGTCAGTATATGACCGGACTGTGCTATTTCAAGGCGGCGCCGCGCCACTATGGGCTCGATCAACAGGAGTTGGAGCGGGCGATCGCCGCCCTGGAGGATTTCGTCACCGACCATCCGGAATCGGAGGCGGCGGCGGACGCCAAGGCCACCTTGAAGGCGGCCCGCGACCGACTGGCGCAGAAGCGTTATGAGGGGGGCCGAATGTACATGCGTCTGGGATATTTCGATTCGGCCAAGATATACTTCCAGGCCGTTATCGACGAGTACACCGGCAGTCCCTGGGCGGCGCGGGCCCTGTTTCACCTGGGCGAGATTGCCATGCACGAGAAGGCTTACCAGGATGCCAGGACAAAATTCAACTATTTTCTGGTAGTCTACCCGGATCATCAGCTTGCAGCCAAAGCAAGAAAGATGTTGGATAAGATCGGCAAGGAAGGTGACGAACGCACCGAGAATAAATAACCCGTCCAAGGGCGGGCGCTGGGGTATTATGGGGGGAACATTCGACCCGGTTCACCTGGGCCATCTGGTCATGGCCGAATCGGTGATGCAGTCGGTGAACGCCGACGGCATGCTGTTTATCCCGGCCAGAGCGCATCCCCTGAAGACAGACCATTTGCTTTGCGCCTATCGCGATCGGCTCGACATGGTGGCAGCGGCTATCAACGGAAACAATCGTTTCCGCCTTGAAAAATCACCGGGCGATTCCGGATATACCATCGATCTGATTGACCGCCTGTGCAACCGCTATCCTCGGGCCGACCTGTTTCTCGTGGTCGGCTCCGACATCGTGGCCGAGTTTGGCCAATGGCACAAGCATGAAGAGATCGAACAAAGCATCAAAATAGTCGTGGCCGTGCGCCCGGGATATCGATTTCCCTCCGGGCGGAGGGGCCTGCTCCGCGGCGCCGAACGAGTGATGATTCCGCAATACCAGCTGTCCTCAAGCGATATACGGGAACGGTTACGCGCCGGGCTATCGGTCCGCTACATGGTTCCCGACGGCGTCCGCCTCATTATCGAGGAGCGGGGACTGTATGCCGCCTAAACACTCATCAGCATCCCGGGACAAAACCTTATTCCTGGTTGACGGCATGGCCATCGTCTATCGCGCCTACTTCGCCTTTATCAGGAATCCGCTCATCAACTCCAAGGGAGAAAACACCTCGGCGGCCTTTGGATTCGTCAATTCCCTGATAAAAATCATCAGGAATGAGCAGCCCAATTTCCTGGTGGTCGTGTTCGACACCAAAGCTCCGACTTTCCGTCACCAGCAGTACGAGGCCTACAAGGCAACCCGGGTGAAAATGCCCGATGACATGGTGGCGCAGCTTCCTCGGATTCATCAGGCAATCGAGGCACTGCGGATTCCGGAAATCGCCTTGGACGGGTACGAAGCGGATGATGTGATTGCCACCATCGCCGCATCGGCCGCAGACGCCGGAATGAACGTCTATGTGGTTTCCAGCGATAAGGATCTCTTCCAACTGGTTAATGATCAGATCCAGATGTATGTGCCTCAGAAAGGTTCCGAACCTCCGCTGAAGATGGACCGCGAGGCGGTCAAAGGAAAGCTGGGAGTTTATCCCGAAAAGGTCATCGATTTTCTGGCTCTCACCGGAGACAGTTCCGACAATATTCCCGGCATTCCCGGCATCGGGCCGAAGACCGCATTGGCTCTTTTAGAGCAATTCGGTGATTTCGATACGGTCCTGATGAAGGCGGAATCGATCGCGGCCAAAGGAGTGCGGGGCAGAGTTCTCGAAAACAAGGAGATAGCGCAATTATCCAAGGAACTGGTGACAATCGATCGCCAAGTCCCCGTGCCCTTCAAGCTTGATCAATTTGCACGCCGGGAACCGGACCTACCCCGATGCCAAGAGCTGTTCGCCGAATTGGAGTTCTTCACCCTCCTTAAGGAGTTGTTCGGAGAATATCAGACCCAGCCCGCCCAACAGAAGGTGGCTGACCCTGAGTATGTCAGGATTGCGTCACTGGAGCAGCTTCAGGTTCTGGTCGAAGAGCTGTCTCAGGCCAAAGAATTTGCCCTCGACACCGAAACCGATTCGTTAAATCCAATGGCGGCCAGACTGGTCGGGATTTCCTTATCGGCTCGCGCCGGAAGGGCATATTATATTCCCGTGGGACATGTCGTGCGGCCGGAGCTGAATCTGCCCAAGGATAAGGTGCTTCAAATACTCCGCCCATTATTGACAGATGGCAAGCATCAAAAAATAGCGCAGAACTTTAAGTACGACCTACAAGTATTTGAACATGAAGGCATTGCGGTTGCGCCAATTTCGTTTGACACGATGCTGGCGTCTTATGTTCTGAATCCTTCGGCCATCGGCCACGGGCTTGACAATATGGCCATGGAGCATTTCGGACATAGAATGATTCCAATCACCGATCTGATCGGGAGCGGCAAGAAGCAGAAGTCGTTTGCAGCCGTTGACCCTGAAACTGCCACCCGCTATTCAGCCGAAGATGCGGACTATACCTATCGCCTGCGCGGAGTATTTGCTCCCAAGATCGAGGAGTTGAAGCTGGCCCGGCTGTATTACGATATCGAACTGCCGTTGATTCCGGTGCTGTCGCGTATGGAGCAGGCAGGCGTCAGGATCGACTCCGGCTACCTGGCCCTTTTGTCAAAACAGATGCTGACCGATATGGACCGGATCGCCGAGGGAATTTATGCCCTGGCAGGCAGCCGTTTCAATATCAATTCTACCCAGCAATTGTCGAAGATTCTGTTCGAGCAGTTGCGCCTGCCGACGAAAGGGAAAACAGCCAAGAAGACCGGCTTTTCCACCGACGTTCGTGTCTTGGAGGAGTTGGCCAAAGTTCACCCTTTACGGCGGGGGATCCTGGAATACAGGCAGTT
>CAZPEV010000210.1:0-4686 GCA_964585635.1 uncultured Ignavibacteriales bacterium | reverse complement strand
AGCACTGTGAGCAGAATTACCAGCAACACAGCAAACATTTTAACGAGGACCAGGGTCTGATGTGGTCCAAGATGCTCCATCAGGATTGGCATCATCGGGTTGCCTTCGGCGTTGGTGCCGAATTTTGTCATTCAGGATGGGTGCCCTCGGGGAGATGGCTGGGGCGGGCCGGGGTATTCCATCCGCTGTGAATACAACCGGGTGCCATATACGACGGGGACGGTCGGGATGGCGCTTTCCGGCAAGGACACCGGTGGCTCGCAGTATTTCATAACCCTCTCGCCGCAGCCGCATCTGGACGCCCGCTACACCCTCTTCGGGCAGGTGACCTCCGGCCTCGATATCGTCCAGCAAATCGTTCGCGGCGACAGTATTTTGAACGTAACCATGCGTTATCCGACGGAGAAGCAATGATGCGAACCATCGCGCTGGCCGCACTCGCGGCGCTGGGGCTGGCCGGTGCCGCCCGGGGCGACGCCAATCTGGAAATCGATCAGGTCGTCGATGGCGCCTACCGGCGCGACAGCGCCAAGTGGGCCGACATAATCGATCTCACCATGGAGGCCGAGTCGTTCAGCCGCAAGCTGAAAGGGGATGGTTCGGTGGACGAGGAAAAGAAATCGCTGCGGACTTACTTTATCAAAGACACCCTCTTCAAAGAGGAAATCCGCGAACTCTATTTTGACGGCGTCAGGCAGGACAGCCTCGAAATTCTAAAGATGCTCAAGGATGACGCCGACCGGCGAAAAAAGGGGCGGATGCGCAACGCCTCGATCAATCCCCTGCGGCCGTTTTATCCGTCGCAGCGACCCAACTACGAATTCATCCTTCACGGCCTGGAGACGAAACAGAATTACACCTGTTACCATGTCACCGCCAATTGCCTGAAGGATGACGACCAACTGCTGGAGGGGGAATATTGGTTCGAGACCGACAGCCTGAATCTGGTGCGGGCCGAGTTTTGTCCGGCGCAACTGCCGACCACCATCCGCCAACTGGACATGGAGATGGATTACGCCCCGACCACGGCCGGTTACTGGCTGCAGACCCGCTTCCATCTGCGCGGCGGCGGCAAAGCCCTGCTGTTTATCAAATTCAACTTCGAGGTGCTGGAAAACTACTCCCGGCACGCCGTCAAGTGCGGCTTGCCGGACAGCTTCTTTAGGGAGGCGACCGATGAAAAATAAGACCTACACCATCACCCCGGCCGAGGGGGAAAATGTCATTCTGGGGATGGCCCACTTTATCAAGACGGTCGAGGACGTCTACGAGGTCATGGTCAACGCCTCGCCCTCGATTACATTCGGCATTGCCTTCTGCGAGGCCTCCGGCCCCTGCCTGGTGCGGTGCGACGGCAACGACGCCGCCCTGATCGAGAAGGCGGCCGGCGCGGCCTATGATATCGGCGCCGGGCACAGCTTTGTCATCTTCATGCGCAACGGGTTTCCGATCAACGTCTTGCCGGAGTTGAAAGCCTGTCGCGAGGTTTGCCGAATTTTTTGCGCCACCGCCAATCCGGCCGAGGTCCTGATCGTCGAAACCGAGCAGGGGCGGGGGATCATCGGGGTCGTGGATGGTGCTACGCCTAAGGGAATCGAAGGAGAAGAGGACAGGAAGCACCGGATCGAATTCCTGCAGAAGATCGGGTACAAGAGATAACAGCACCTATTCCCCTTTGAAGAGGAGAACTCCTGCGTCTTCACAAATCCCGTGTAGGCCAACGCCCTATCAACGGCAGCCTCGGGGGTAGCTAAGACTGGTACCCGCTTGGTCAAGTCGGAAGATAATTCGATCGTATCGCCTGCCACGCTTAGAACAAGCACATATATGCTTGCCACGACCTTGCACATACCGCTCATTTCTGATCATTTCCGCCAAGGGTATCTTTCACGGGAAGCCCACCTGAAGTATAAAACATAAACCAGAATGCTGCCCCGGAGGACGGATCTAAGGTTCTTTGCATATGATTTATATCCCAATCCGTCTTTGATCCGCCGCCGTTGGGTCTCTCCATGGGGGCAACACCGCCAATATCGAGTATCCAAACCGGGCGCGGATTAGCTCCCATTCTGCTTTGGATAACATAATATGCGGTGATTTCCTTTCGATTGAAAGGCTCCGAACCAGCTGTTTGGAGGATATCATATAAGGTCAAAACTGGAAGCGTATCAGGATACCCATAATAGATATCATTTATATTTCCAACCAACAATCGTTCCAACTCCGGATAAAATGGCATCCGGGGCACACTTCCAGCGGTATCTACTAGCCTCGAATGGATCCGAATGAGTTTCCCGGTAACAGCATCCAACCAGATCGTAAAATCCCGGTGCTGTTGTTCGCGAAACGGACGGCTCTTGTCGATCAGGGTAAACCGAACATCCCTAAGCGTGACCTGCCAGAGGCTGTCGCCCGCCGACTTGTCTTTCATGAGTTTTACGGCGGCCTCGCCCGGCGTGGTCAAAACCGCTTCCACATTTCCCTTGGACAAGGAGAATTCCTGCGTCTTCGCAAATCCCGTGTAGGCCATCGCCCGGGAGATGGCAATATCAGAGGACGACAAGGACGGCTTTGGCCCCGCATTATTGGCATTTCCTACGATGCCCCCAGTTCGCAGAGGAAATACAAGCGCAGCAAATAGCGCGAGAGAAGGAATATACAAGTACTTCATTTTGGCCTCCATAGTATTATACTCCCGATATCTAGATTCATTGAACCGTTATTGCGGGATCTTATCCCAAATCTGTATCCCCGTAGCATCTTCTATTGCTATGCCCCAACGTGTTGAGTCAGTGGATCCAACATCGTAAAGCGTATCGTAAAAATTCGCTGATTTGTAGTAGGAATCGACGACACGCAAAAAACAGTCTCTGATCGTGCACCTGTTTGAATATGTACCAGGCATATCGGTCTCTAAGCCATAGATTTCCCCGGCCCATTGCACTTGCTCACCCAGCCTATCAATCCAATTAGGGATGATTGCCATGTTAAGCCATGAGTCTGCCCATTTATTATCATCGTACTTGGCCAACCACAGACCACCATCCGGAATCAGTTCAATTTGGTAAGTGTGTTCTTCTCCCTCCAGCGGGAAACATCCGATACATGTATCAAAATAGAAAAGGTACTGGTTTTGCCCACTTCCAGCTCCGACCTCGAAATATTTCATAAGGAGAAAAGTATTATAACCCTGGAACGTAAAGGTATCCCTAATCTTAGCATATCCTGTTTGGGCCCATAACTTCTGCGGCGAGAGTTCGTAGTTGATTATTCCTACCCAAGCCAAACTATGGGCGGTGGCAGCGTTATAGGCAGATGCGCCGCAAAGTGCGCCATACCGGGTCTTAATCTTCGCTTTTGCGCCGACGAGACCATTCATGTATCCATAAGCCGTGGCGTAAGCATATCCGGGGGTACAACAAGCCCCGCAATCGATGCCGAAATCTGTTCTATTCAATGGCCAGACGCCGGGAGTTATTCCGCTCATCTCGCTGGAATCCGGCTGTCCGACCTTGGCTGCCTGGTCGCAGCGATAGACAGCGAACCGATAGGGGGTGCCGCTCGATATGTCGTCCATATTATGGACCTTCATGGGAACCCGGCCGCCATTTCGGTGGCTGCCATCAAGAATATTATCTTCTTCTTATGCCGCACCGCCCTAATTTCGTCTTGCCGAGGGTGCATCGGTGAATCGGATGCATCTTCCAGTTGCAGCGTCAACCACAAAAAGAAGAGAATTCAGGTATCGGTCCGCGGGCTGATCTGGCGCCGGACGTCCAGCCAGCCGAACCGTGCTAATAGGAAAGGGGGTTTCTCGGCCGCGGATGATTACTATCCAGGTTGCCGGTTGGGCGGCCTGCTGCGTGTCACAAGGTACGTAGACGGCCCGGATTACTTTTGAGCTCGCGATCGGGTGGCGAAGCGAATCCAGTATCTGCATAAAATTGAGTAGCGGCAGCCTATCAGGAAGAAGAGGACAATCGGAGGCTAGTACGAAACCGTCACCCATCGCTTCCGGCAATGTGTCAGAGCTACCAACAGTATCACACACAGAGTAGATGTCACGCAATTGTCCGGTGGTTGCATCCTGAAATCACGGGCGACCGTACGTGTCCCTGATTTAACCCGGATGTCCGAAAAGCGTACTTGCCAAACTTCATGGCTGTTTATCTCACCCATAAGAAACGGCCCTCTATAGTCGGTATATTGGGCTAACTCCGGCTGGCTCACTTGGGCTTTGGTGAAACCGGGTTGTTTGTCAAATCCCGTGTAGGCCAATGCCCTTTTAGTGGCAGCCTCAGGAGTGTTTAGCGCCATAGCGGATTTGACTGAATCGCTCGGCAGCCCACTCCCCAAAGACACAGTTGTGAGAAAAACAGCTATGATTGAAGTCCAACGCTTGATCATATTTTTGCCCGCGCCACTGAATATACCTTCACTCAAGAATAGCCTATTTCCTCAACCCACGACTCCCACCTACTTCTGCTTATCCCTTTGACGTCGTATTTCCTCCAAATTTATTGGTCCATTCGTGCAATATTCTGGCCGGCCCGTAACCGCGTCGACAGCACACCAAAGCGAGTTCCGTTGGTTGACCGGTACTTCGCGCTTCGCAATCCCGTGCAATTCCAGCGGCTGCGCCATGCCGCGAAACATGATGATCCACGTTGCACTGTCGCGTTCACC
>CAZPEV010000209.1:0-4767 GCA_964585635.1 uncultured Ignavibacteriales bacterium | reverse complement strand
GCCTGCTGGCGATGGTGTCGCGGGCCGGTATACCGACGGCGGCGCAGTACAGCTTCGGCGACCATTTTGACTATCACCCCTCCGACCTTGCCCTGCTGCGCGATATGGCTCACCAGGCCGGCGCCGACTGCTATTTGACAACCGCCAAGGATCGGATTAAATTGGCTGATGGGACGCTCGACTTGCCGCTGTATTGCCTCATCCTGAAGGTCACGCCGTCGGACGGCGCCCTGGTCGACACGCTGATCGGTATTGGGTAGAGATGGAAAACCAGTTTGACTTCATGGTAATCGGTTCCGGCATTGCCGGACTGTCGTATGCCCTCAAGGTGGCCGATTTCGGCCGCACGGTGATTATCACCAAGAAGCAGGCGACCGAATCAAACACCAACTATGCCCAGGGGGGGATCGCCTCAGTGATGTCCTCCGGCGACAGCTTCGAGGCTCACCTGGCCGATACCCTGGCCGCTGGCGCGGGATTATGCCGCGAGGATGTGGCCGAGAAGATCATCCGCAGCGGTCCGGAATGCATCAACAGCTTGATGGGTATCGGCGTCCGATTCACGACCGCCAAGGCGGGCAACGGCCTGTCGTTGGGTCGCGAAGGGGGTCATTCCTACAGCCGCGTCGTACATGCCTCCGATCTGACGGGGCGCGAGATCGAGCGGGCCTTATTGGAGGCCTGCCGGCAACACCCGCATATCATGCTCCTGGCCGACCATGTGGCCGTGGACTTGATATCATACCGATCCCATGATGACGTCTTGTGCGGCGGGGCGTTTGTCTTTGACGAGGACAAGCAGCGGCGCCTGGCTATTCGCGCCGCAGTGACCATGCTGGCGACCGGCGGCGCCGGCCAGGTGTATCGGTATACCACCAATCCCAGGATTGCCACCGGCGACGGTATCGCCATGGCCTATCGCGCCGGCGCGCCGGTCGCCAATCTCGAATTCATGCAGTTTCATCCGACGACGTTGTCGCTGGTCGGCAAGCAGACCTTTCTGATCTCCGAAGCGGTCCGCGGCGAGGGAGCCGTCCTGCGGACCTCCGACGGCGACCCCTTTATGGAACGGTACCATCCGATGAAGGACCTGGCGCCGCGCGATATCGTCGCCCGCGCCATTGATACCGAACTCAAACGATCGGGCGATGATACCGTCTTTCTCGATCTGCGCAGCCTTGCGGCCGAGCATATCAAGACCCGCTTTCCCAACATCTATATCCATTGCCTTGAGTCCGGGATTGACATCACCCGTGACCTCGTGCCGGTGGTGCCGGCGGCGCACTATATGTGCGGCGGCGTCGTGGCCGACGTCACCGGCCGGACCGAAATCCGGCGCTTGTATGTCTGCGGCGAGGCCGCCTGCACCGGCATGCACGGCGCCAATCGCCTGGCCTCGAATTCGCTCTTGGAGGCGGTGGCGACCGCCCACTTCGCTTCCGGGGCCTCGGTGCGCGAGATGCAGTCCGGCCCGCCTCCGGAGCCGTCCTCGGCGGCGTTTCCGCATCCGGCCGACGCCGAACTTCCCCGCGAGCGGGTCATGCTGTCGCACAACCGCCGGGAATTGAAGCGTCTCATGTGGGACTGCGTCGGAATCGTCCGCTCCGCCTACCGCCTGGAGGAAGCCTCCCGGCAGATCGCCGGAATCCGCCGGAGCGTGGACAGATATTTCATGACTCATCCGCTGTCGTCCGACAGCATCGAACTGCGCAACCTGGTGACGGTCGCCGCCCTGATCATCGAGTCGGCCTCGCGGCGTAAGGAATCGCGCGGGCTGCATTATAACGTCGATTATCCCCAAACCGATGATCTCCACTGGAAGAAAGACACCATTTTACGAAGACAGGATATGCCCGATGCCACAGCATCATGAAACCATACTGATCTTGGACTTTGGCTCGCAATATACGCAATTGATTGCCCGGCGAGTGCGGGAACTGCAGGTCTATTGCGAAATCGTGCCGTTCAACGCCGACCTGGGCAAGTACCGCGATCATAACGTGAAAGGATACATCCTCTCCGGCGGGCCGGCCTCGGTGCTGGAGGAGGGATCACCTCAACTGCCCTTGTCATTTTATCGCACGACGGTCCCGGTGCTGGGAATCTGCTACGGCCTGCAACTCATGGCCCTGCAGTTGGGGGGACGGCTGTCGCGGGCCGAGTTTCGCGAGTATGGCCGCGCTACGATCACCGTCGGCGATGCCGGAAAGCTGCTGCATGGGGTGGCTTCACCGAGCCAGGTTTGGATGAGCCACGGCGATTCGGTCGACGCGTTGCCCGAGGGATTCGGGCGTCTGGCCACGACCGAGGATATCCCCTACGCCGCCGTGGCCGACGACCGCCGCCGCTTCTACGGGGTGCAGTTTCATCCCGAGGTGATGCATACCGCCGAAGGACGGAAGATCCTTCGTAATTTCCTTTTCCGCATCTGCAACTGCGCCGGCGACTGGACGACGGAGTCATTCATCGATTCTTCGGTGCGGCAATTGCAGCAGACCATCGGCGACGGCCGGGTGGTGCTGGGAATCTCCGGCGGCGTCGACTCCACCGTGGCGGCGACGCTGCTGCATCGTGCCGTCGGCGGCCGGATGACGGCGATCTTCGTCAACAACGGCCTTTTGCGCAAGAATGAATACGAAGAAGTGATCGCATCGTACCAGACGCTCGGAATCGACCTGCGGCCGGTGGACGCCTCCCGGAAATTCCTCGACCGGCTGGCCGGCGTCGTCGATCCGGAGCAAAAGAGGAAAATCATCGGCCGGACGTTCATCGAGGTCTTCGAAGAAGCCGCCAAAGCGGTCGGCGACGCCCAATTCCTGGCCCAGGGGACGCTCTACCCCGACGTCATCGAGTCGGTCAGCTTCAAGGGACCGTCAGCCACGATCAAGTCGCACCACAACGTCGGCGGCCTGCCGGAGAAGATGCATCTGAAAGTGGTCGAGCCGCTGCGCGAGCTGTTCAAAGATGAAGTCCGGGCGCTGGGACGCAAGCTGGGGCTGAGCGAAAACTTTATCGGACGGCATCCGTTTCCGGGGCCGGGGCTGGCGGTGCGGATTATCGGTGAAATCACCGAAGAACGGCTGCGCATTCTGCGCGACGCCGACGCCATCTATATCGCCGAATTGAAATCAAGCGGGCAGTACGACAAAATCTGGCAGGCGTTCGCGGTGCTTCTGCCGGTGCAATCGGTCGGCGTGATGGGAGACATGCGGACCTACGAGAATGTCATCGCCCTGCGGGCGGTGACCTCGACCGACGGCATGACCGCCGACTGGGCGCGCATACCGGATGATATCTTGGCGCGGATATCGAATCGGATTATCAACGAAGTGCGCGGCGTCAACCGCGTCTGTTATGATGTCTCCTCCAAACCCCCAGCCACCATCGAGTGGGAGTAGAGATATTGTCTATCGCTGAGAGGTGATGTAGCCGCTGGGCAGGTAGAAGGAGGTCAAGCATTGGGACATCCGTTTAGGAATAGTGCTGCTTTTGGCAAACGCATGGAGTATTGGATCATCGGGCAAATGCTGAAGGAAGGACTCGATGTATACATACCGATGGTGGATGATGATGCAATCGATGCCGTTATTCGCCGGTCGGATGGTTCATTTATAACTGTTCAGATTAAAGCCAGATCAAATGATGTGATTGAAGGAGATGCCGCGCTGTTTGCGGCGATTCCTCATGAATTGCGCGACAGCTATTGGTTCGTATTTTATTCAGAACGTTTGAACATGAAATGGATTATGTCTTCGAAAGAATTCGTTAGGGAGTCCGTTCAGAACAAAACGGGGAAGAATAAGGGCAGGCGGAGCATCTGGTTCAATGGAACGAAAAAGAGTAAGATTACAGGGAAGAGGGAGGAGTACTGCAAGCCACAATTTGAGAAATATATTGCCACTAATTTTCGAAGACTTCAAAAAGACCATGTTTAATACTGTGCGCGGCGGACGTCTTGGACGCCTTATACAAACGGGATGAGAAGCCCGACATCCCTGTTTGGTCCCGGAATTAGGCTTGACATCCCCCCCGAATGGATTGATTTGATACCGGTTCGGTGGCCCACCTCAGCTTTGCTGAGGTGGTTTCCGGCTTGACGATAACCAACGAATGCAGTAATTGTATGCACCATGCCTCGCCTTCGACATTATGACCATTTGGGAACCGTCCGCGCGGTCAACTTTTCCTGCTATCGTCGACTCCGGTTGCTGCGAGGAGAACGAGAGATCCAGGTTATGTTGGAAGAAATCGACAACGCGCGGGATCAACACCGGATTGCTATCCTGGGCTACATTATCATGCCGAGTCATGTCCATGTCATCATCTATCCGCCCGATGCTGTCGAACTGGGCTTTGTGATCGGTCAAATCAAGTCCCGGTCGGGGCGGCGGATTCTGGAATCATGGCGTAAATTAAACCACCCGGTCCTATCGCAGTTGACAATCCAACGGGCCCGTCGGCGGGAACCCACCCCGCCAAAGGCGGAGTGGGCCACCGGTCGCCAAAGGCGGAGTGGGCCACCGGTCGAATCCGGCGAACGGTCGTGTTTAATTTTCAACATATATATTGACTTGCAGGCATATTCTACTATATTGTCTTCGCTTTGGGCGGGAAACGATTGGGCCTCTCCGACTAGCAACTTCCGCATGTATTATTAGAGGCAATTGAAGTCACCAGGAGGTGAATAATGAAACATTTTGCCAGGATCCTTGTTTATTTCGGGACCCTAACGCAGATTTATTTCGCGTGCGGGTTGGGAGCGAATAT
>CAZPEV010000208.1:0-4817 GCA_964585635.1 uncultured Ignavibacteriales bacterium | reverse complement strand
TTATCAGCGACCGGAGAGAGATCGCGACCATCGCCGGTAAGACGTTCGTCATCACCGGCACGTTATCCAAACCCCGGGACTATTTCCAGAAATTGATCAAGAACGCCGGCGGCAAGGTGTCATCATCGGTATCGAAGAGCACCGATTACCTCCTCTGCGGCGAATCTCCGGGGAGCAAGCATGACACCGCCCGCAGGCTGGGGGTCGCTGTTCTCAGCGAGGCGGAATTCACGGCGATGCTGCGGTAAAGCATCGTTTGGTCAATCACTCGTCGTCAGCGCCTTCCCCAAAACGCCGAAAGCCCGGCCATGCGCCGGGCTTTCCAATTTCTTGCGGGCTGACTGCTACAACTTGGCTGCGACGGCCTGGGCCATGTCGATCGTCGAGCTGGTTCCACCCATATCGTAGGTGCGGGCCTTGCCCTCCTTAATAACCGCGGCTACCGCCGCTTCCAGGCGGCCGGCCATGGCGGTTTCTCCCAGCCAATCGAGCATCAGTTTCGCCGACAGGAAAGTCGCAATCGGGTTGACCTTATGCTGACCGGCATACTTCGGCGCCGAGCCATGGGTCGGCTCGAAAACGGCGTAGGTGTCGCCGATATTGCCGGAGGAGGCGAAGCCCAGCCCTCCGACCAACTGCGCGCAGAGGTCGGAGATGATATCGCCAAACATATTGCTGGTAACCAGCACCGCATAATCATTGGGATTTTTGATCAGCCACATGCAGATGGCGTCGATGTTGGCCTCCCAGAACTTGATGCCGGGGTATTTCTTGGCAACCTCGCGGGCGGTACGAACCATCAACCCGGAGGTTTCCCGCATCACATTCGGCTTCTCCACGACCGTGACCGACGGATAGCCGTATTTCTGGGCGTATTCAAAAGCATCGGTGACAATATTGCGGCAGGCTGTCTTGGTGTTGATGCGGAGCGTCACGGCCACTTCCCCGGCAGGATGGACGTCGAATCGGGCCATTTTTTTGTTATGCTTCTTGACCGCCTCGCGCACCTCGTCGGGCAGAGGGAAGAACTCCACCCCGGAATACAGATCCTCGGTATTCTCCCGGAAAACCGGGATATCGATTCCCTCTTTATAGTTGAGCGGATTCCCCGGATAGGCCTTGCAGGGACGGAGATTGGTGCGCAGGTTGAACTCCTGGCGCATCCGGACGATCGGCGAGGAGTACACCAGACCTTTTCCCTGAAGCTCCGGGATCAGCGCGGCCTCGGCTTCCTGTTTCGGCAGCGACGTGATGGCGCCGAAAAGTGCGCAGTCGGTGTTCTTGAGGAGGTTGATGGTACGATCCGGCAGCGGATTGGCTTCCGCCCGCCAACATTCCCAGCCGATATCCCCGGGAATGTACTCGGCATCGAGGCGAAGCTTATCCAAGACGATTTTGGCGGCATCCATGACGTCGACGCCGATGCCATCACCCGGCAGCCAGGCAATCTTGTACTTTGCCATACAGAAAGACCCTTTACTTGAAAGCTATGGTTAACGTGAATCGATGCACATTTCCCAGATCGGACGAGTACGGCACAAAGGCGTAGTCAATCCGCAGCATATCATAGATAAATCCGGCCCCGGCCGAAAAATTACGGCTGTCGTATCCGGTCTGCCACCCGGCTCGCAGAAATAGCGACCGCTGCAGAAGATACTCGGCCCCAAAGTGAACATGGTTTTCGCCCGACTTGACGCTGACATAATCAGCATTCGCCGTCACCTGGCGGCGATGAAAACCAAGCCCGACCCGATAGATCGTGGGCGGCTTGTGCTTCTCGGTACGAAACGTAAACTGCGGCCCGCCGTTCGCCACCGCGGCATGAGCCGCCAGGCCGAAATCCCAGAGGTAGATCATCCCCGCCCCCAAGGCAACCGCGTTGGCACGGTAGATGTCGATCTTCTCCATCAGCCAGCCGGCGGAGACACCCGCCTGCAGGTGCGGCGTGATCCCCTTGGCGGCATAAGCGCGCAGGGCGAAATCATGCGCGCTGAATAGATAATCGGGAACCGACGACGGCGTTTCCCCTCGGGCTTCGATATCACCTGTGCTTGACAGCCGGGCGTGCACGCCGAAGTCGACGCCCTTGACCGGGAATATCAGGGCCACCGTACTGGTCGTACGATCTTGAATGAGGCTGGTGTAGCAGAACCCGGCCTGGCCTTTGGACAGTCCCACTATGGCCGCCGGGTTGTACTCCAGATTGAACGGATCGCGATCGAAAAGAGAGGCCGTTTCGCCCATGGCGGTCTGGCGGCCGCCGGTCAGGTTGAGCAACTCGACCATGCCGGTCGGCGCCGCCGGCAATACCCTCGGCAACGCCAAGACGCCCAGCAGCAGGACAACTAGTAATCCCGTAAATCGATTCATCTCTCCGCACCCGGTTAAAAGCGCAACTCAAACGAGCCCAGAAGGTCATTCCCCTCGCCGGCTTTGTCCATAAGATAGGCGAAGTCGAACACGATCGCAAGCTTGTCAAATTTTTTCGTCAACCCGGCGCCCAGAGTTGGGTGCCGATCATCCAACCCCGCGCGCAGGCACAAATCGCGATAGGCGATATATTCTCCACCGAAGTGCGTCTTGAGCACCGACGCCGTATTGGCGGCAAAGTCGGCGGCGACCAGAAACAGACCCGGTCGGCCGGCCGCAATACCCAGCCGGAAGGTGAGCGGAAGTCTCTCATCAAACGAGGACCCCAGTTCCTGACCCAGCGTCTGCCAGTAATTGGTCGTCGTCCATTTGTAGTTGGCGCCGATATTCTCGACCGCCAGACCGGCCTGGAAAACGGGGACGACCTTCCCCACGGCCGTCCGGCTCAAATCCAGCTTGGACAGCACGCCGAAATCAGCGCCGGCGGTGGTGGCGTTGATGTTGCCGATATTGTTTTGCAGGTAAAACACCTTGCCGCCAACAGAAAGCTGGGGAAGGAAGCGCTTGGCGAAATTGACAGCGATCAGGTTCTCGCTGTGGCTGATGGGATTGTCGGGAAGAATATTTCCCTGGAGGTCGCGTCCCTCCAAGGGCGCCGTCCCGGCATAGACCCAGGCCACGCTTATTACCGCCTCCTCACGGGCCGGAAACGAGGCCGATGCAAACCCCAACCGCCGATCCAGATGCATCACCCGATATGAGAACGCGGCCATATATTGCCGCGATTGCGCCGGGCCGGCGGGATTATACAGGTGTCCGATACCGCCTTCGGCCACCGCCACGTAGGCCCCCCCCATCGCCGCCGGACGGCCGCCCAGCGTCAACTCACGGAAGACACCCGGCTGGCCTCCCTTACCGTCGGCGGCCGCCGCCGCACAGGAAAGCAGCGTCATAGCCAACGCGACATATGTTATCCTCGTCTTCATCGCCGCCTCCTCATGGTATTATCGCCAACCGTCCCCAGTATTCCTCGCCGGTGGAGCAGGAGACTTTGAAATAGTAAATTCCGGTCGCCACCATATCCCCGGCCTCGTTGTAACCATCCCAGCTTTCAAAATAGTCGCCCCGAGCCGGGCGGGATCTGCCGTCAGTCACGGTCTTGACCAGATTCATGGCAAAGTCGTAAATCCTCACCGTCACGTCGCACGGCGACGTCACCCGATAATGGATCGTCAGGCGACCGCTGTTGTTGAGCGGCGAATAGGGAACCGGAGCCGCAAAGACGTCGTCCGGCGCCTCGGTCGGCTTAAAGATGCGAACGATGTCCCACCCGGCGGGATTATCGATCGGCCGCCGCGCCAGACCGAGTTCGGTGCCGACCCAGAGAATCGTATCGACGACCTCAGCCGAGTAGATCGCCGTGCCGGAGACGATGGTATCCTGGGTAAGGGGGTCGATAATCTCGGCTCTGGTCCAATTGCTCCAGGGCGGTTCGGCCAAGTACAATCCCTCGGTGGCCGCAGCATAAGCAACGCCGTTGCGGTCAAACGCGAAGTTCCAGACCTGAATCTCCGGCAGCACCTGTTGCCAGGTGGCGCCGAAATCGGTGCTGAAGGATACCCCGTTCTGCTGATCAATCGTATCCGAGGTATCGGCCACACGACGGCAGGCGGCCCAGACGACGGTCGTGTCGGCCCTGTACGGTTGAATATCAAGCGCCACCACCCAGTTTCCCGACAGGTGCGAATTCTGATGGGTCCTGGCCACCGCCAGATCATGTTTGTACCGGTTCAGGTTGGCCTTGAAGATGCGCCAATCGAGGTTGGTCACCCGGTAGGCAAAACCGCCGCTGGAGCCGGTGAACAAGCGCGAGTCGACGAAGGCGGCAGAAAGAAATTCATTTCGGTCGAGCGACAATCCGGTGCTGTAATCGTTTACCAAGAACTCCGACCAGCCTCCCGTGTAATTGTTGAATCGAAACAGACCATTGGAAGTAGCGATGATCGTGGTCGAGTCACGGGAAATCACATCGTAGACGACCGTGCCGCCGATATAAGGCGCAAATAAGGGGAAAAGGACATTGGTGTCAGGTGAATCAACCCTATGCACAACATGCGCAACGTATGCGTTGGCCCTTCCCGAATCGGTCTGCGGCACCACACCGATCCAGGTATAGGCATTGCTGTCGTCCTTATGGCGCACCAGGTTGACAATCGAACCCGAACTGTCGTTCTCCGGAAAGGTCAACAAGGAGTCGAAGGTTATCATAAACGGCGCGATATAGGCGGCCTTAAGCAAGCCGGCGTCGGTCCCCAAATAGAGAGTATCCCGGCTGACATCGATGGAATTGATCCGGTTGCGCGGAGAGGAAAAATCCATATCGGAGGAGTCGACAAAAAAGCGGCTCCAGGTCCGGCCGGTGTCGACTGAGCGGTAGACGCCGCTGT
>CAZPEV010000207.1:0-4917 GCA_964585635.1 uncultured Ignavibacteriales bacterium | reverse complement strand
GGTGGGGGTGGGGCCCTCGACGCAATTGAGTGCCTTGGCCAAAATCCGGGCCGTGGTGGTTTTGCCGGTCCCGCGCGGCCCGGCAAACAGGTAACCATGAGCCACCCGCCCGGTCGCCACTGCCCGTGCCAGGGTTCGGGTGACATGCTCCTGCGCGATGACATCCTCGAACCGGAGCGGCCGATATTTTAACGCTAATACCTGGTACGACATATATTCCGCCCGATCAAGCGGTTCGCGGCCGATGGACTGGTACCGGCCAGCAGCCGGCCATCAGGCGTGACTGTATCACACGACGGCGTTGCCTACCGCTGCTACCTTCCGGTCCTGACGGGGTTTGGCAGGCAGTCGCTGTACAGGACCCGACGGTGACAACTGACCGGTATCAATCCATGCGGTGAAATCCCTCACTGCGGCTCCAGAGCGACGATCATCCACTTTCCCAAATGCGCGTGTGACCCAGGATATGCGCGGGAGGCCGATGGCGAGGGGCGAACTCCTGTTACCGAAAGCGCCGTTGTTATTAAATGGAGCAGATCGGGATCGAACCGACGGCCTGTACGTTGCGAACGTACCGCTCTCCCATCTGAGCTACTGCCCCATTTTCCTACCACATGTCAAGCGATATAATGTACGGATCGAGGGGGAAAAATCAAGCGGTTTCAACCGGACGAAGGTCATTTTTCACCTGGAGCAGGGCCAAGATAATCCCGGTCAGAATCATCCCACCCCCGATATAGGTCGCCGGGCCGGGATATTCGCCGAAAATCAGTGCGGCAAAAACGGTTGCCCCGATCGGCTCGCCCAGGATCGTTATGGCCACCAAGTGCGCCCGGATGAACTTGAGCAGATAATTGTACATCGTGTGGCCCACTACGGTTGGAATCAGGGCCAAGAGAAGAAAGCAGACCCAGGTTTTTCCCGAAAAACCGGCCAGCGGCGATCGGCAAGGCAAGGCGATGGCCAAGAGGGTCGCGGAAGAAATCAGATAGACGGGGAAAACGTAATGACGGTTGTCCAGCGTTTGCCGAATCCGTCGGCCGAACATAAGATAAACGGCGGCGCACAGCGCCCCCAAAAGGGCCAGGAAATCTCCCAGAAGGTGATCGCGGCCCAGGGCAAAATCGGAGCTGGATATAATCACCATGCCGACCAACGCCAGGGCCATCCCGATGACCGCCCGGCGGGAAATCCGTTCCTTGAGAAAGATCGCCTCCATCGCCGCCACGAAGAAAGGTTGGGTGGCGACGATGATCACGGAGTTGGAGATCGTGGTGAATTTCAAAGAGGTAATCCAGGCGGCGAAATGCAGCCCCAGCGCGATCCCGGAGGCAACCAGCCATTTGAAATCGGAGCGCGACGACAACCGTCGCAGATTCTGTCGCAGACCGGGCAGGGACAGCGGGGCCAGAAGGATCGTCGCCAGAGCCATGCGATAAAAGGCGGTTGAAATTGGGTCGGCGTCAGCCAGCCGAATGATAATCGCCGCCCACGATACCGCCAGCGTGGCCATCGCCAACGACATATAAAGGAACGCACCCGACATCGCCGTCATGATATATCTTGCTCCCCTTGGGGGCAATCGTTATTCTCCGCACTGATTATGATATTCTTTTTGTTTCTGCCGGTCCTGTTTTGGGGCCTGTCATATATCGCCATCAAGGTGGGGTTGCGATACCTGACGCCGATGGAACTGATCTCGGCCCGCTTGCTCCTGGCGGCGCCGACCCTGTATGTCATTTTGAAAGTCAAGAAAATCCCGATCAACTGGCGCCAGGACAGGCTGCTCTATCTTCTTTCCGGCATGGTGATATTTCTGCACTTCTTCGTCATGGCCGAGGGGATGGAATCGGTCTCGGCCACCGATACGAGCTGGATTCTGACCACGGCGCCGATCTTTATCGCGCTGCTGTCATGGCTGATTCTGAAAGAACCGTTCGGATTCATGCCGACTATCGGGCTGGTCGTGGCGATGGCCGGGGTGTTGGTCCTGATGTCGGGCGGCGACCTTCGGAGCTTCGGCTGGCTGAAATCGGTTGATGACTGGCTGGTTTTTTCAAGCTGTCTGACCTGGGCGGTCTACACGATGTTCGGGCGAATCATTACGCGGCGGCACAATTCGATGGCGGCGACGTTTATCATGGTCATGGTGCCGACTCTGCTTATCGCCCCCTGGGTGATGATCCGCTCGGGCGCATCCCGGTTGGCGGTGATGCCGCTGCAGGGATGGATCGCGGTTATATTTTTGGGGATTCTCTGCCTGGCGATGGCGTTCTGGCTTTGGACGGAAGGGCTGGCGCGGCATAAGGCGGCCCATGTCGGCGTTTATCTTTATGTAGAACCGTTGATCACGACGATGGGCGCGATCGTGCTGCTGGGCGAAAGATTTACCGTGGTGACACTGATCGGCGCGGCGGCCATTTTCGGCGGCGTTTATCTGTCAAGCCTTAACCTTCAAAGACAGCCATAAACATGACTACCTTGCTTCTGATAGCGGCGATTGCGATGTGGGGACTGTCGTTTGTCGCCACCAAGGTCTGCCTGGATTATCTCAGCCCGGCGGAAATCATCGCGGCCCGGTTTGTCTTGGCTCTGCCGGTGCTGATAGTCGTCGTCGGGATGATGCGGCTCTCGTTTGACCTTATCCTTCACCAGTGGAAGACAACCCTGGCCTGTGCGCTGATTCTGGTGATTCATCTGTTAATCCAGGTCGAGGGAATGAAGACGACCACCGCCACCAATACCGCCTGGCTGATAACGACTATCCCCGTCTTCATCGTCATGCTGTCATATTTCTTCCTCAGGGAGCGGATCAATCGGTACCAGGCGCTGGGAATGGCGGTCGCCGCGTTCGGGGTTTTGCTGCTGGTCTCTCGCGGGAACTTCCGATCTTTGGCCTTTATTCGTTCGTACGGCGATTGGCTGGTTCTGGGATCGGCGGTCACCTGGTCGATATATACTATTTTGGGAAAAAAGCTGGCCGGGGCGCATCCCCTGGCCGTGACCGTATCCGTCCTCACCGTTTCCGCCGTAATGCTGGTTCCGCCGGTGGCGATGCGATCCGGTTTGGCGGCCTATGGCCATCTGCCGCTGAAAGTGGTGCTGTCGCTGGTCTTTCTGGGCGTGTTTTGCATGGGGCTGGCCTACTGGTTCTGGGCCGAGGGGCTCAAGCGTAAGACGGCCGGCGGGGTGGGGGTGTATCTCTATTTCGAGCCGGTATCGACCATGTTGGCGGCGCCATTTGTCCTGGGTGAGGCGGTCACGCCGGCGTCATTGGGCGGCGGAGCGTTGGTGATACTTGGCGTCTGGTTGGTGGAGCGGTACGGCAGCCGTGCGAAGGATTGACTATTGGTGACCGATCGACCATGATTTCCCGCCCCAGAGGGGCGGGGCGGTGGGGGAGGGGAAAGAGGCAAGGCGCAATTTATAAGTGATAGGATATCAATTAGTTGCCGGCCGGCAGAAACCCACCTCAGAAAAGCCTGGGAAGGCTACCGGACCAGACTGGGAGAAGCAAAAGGCGGCCAAATCGTGACCGCCTTTCAATTCGACGCACTGGACGAAATTTCCTATTTCAGAAGTACCATTTTCTTGGTTTCAGCGAACTCGCCAGCTTGAATTCGATAGAGACAGATGCCTGTCGAGACCGGCTGTCCCGCGTCATCATGGCCATTCCATTCAATACGATATGACCCTGCAGATTTCATTTCATTCATCAGCGTCCGAATCTTCTGCCCCAGCACGTTGAATATCTCAATGGTTACCTGTGTGCGCGACGGCACGCTGTACTCGATCACGGTTGCCGGATTGAAAGGATTGGGATAATTCTGGGATATTACGTAGCGATTCGGAAAATCAGGAACACGTCCGTCATCGACGTCAAGATAGGTAAACGGGCTTGTCCAAGATCCAGATTCGCATGCCCCTGGTGCAATAGCGCAAACCCTCCAGTAAACGAGCTTTGGGGGAATGTTGACCGTCATTTCACTCTGGTATGCTGGTTTATTGTAAAAGATGGTAGACATATTAAATGCGCTTGAAATCGTATCAATCTGAAGCAGGTACGCCGCAGCATTCGGCACATCCGGCCAGTCAAATGTCACATGGCAGGAACCAGAGCCTCCGTTTTGCGGAGTAAGGGTACCGGGGTCTATAGCCATCGACGGACAGCCGACTGTGAAACTCCAAGGATTGCTCCATGGCCCCGTATTGCACCAATTACGGACACGAGCCCTCCAGTAATAAGAACCATCGGGAATACTTATACTACAGTCGCTTATTGGAGTGGATCTGTGTGAAGGGTTGAGACTAAGCTCGCAAATTGGGCTATCGAAACTGGAGTTTGTCGCGATCTGAATCTCGTACTTCTCCGCTTTTTCACTTGAAGACCACTCCAATTCGATATTCTGACCAAAACTTGAAGGAAACCAATAGCCGTCCGGCGGACTAGCAAGAGGTATGGTTTCCAGGCAGTCGCTACCCCACCACAAGTCGTATTGGCTGCCATCATAGGGCCTTTGGTACACCTTGACATAATAAGTTCCGGGAGAAGGACTTGAATAGCATAGGATGTTTCTCGTTATCGGGCCTGAGGGTCTGCCAATGCCAGAGGCCAGCCATTGACAGGAACCGTCATATAAGTCTATGTCCGTGTCTACGTTAGGATCGCCGTAATAACACTCGAGATAAAGGCAGTCTGTTCCCGCCAGCACACTTATTTTGTACCAGTCATCGTCATTCTTGATGCCGAATCCCTTTACATTATGCAACCACGTGCCCCAGTCAGCTGTAAGATCATATGCGTGGGCACAGTCATTGTTCGGCTCATATTGATCCTCAAGTCCATGCGGAGTCAAAGCCCAAAATAGCTGGTATAGCGCGGCCGTATAACTAATCGCACGGGACTCCAATTCCGGT
>CAZPEV010000206.1:0-4921 GCA_964585635.1 uncultured Ignavibacteriales bacterium | reverse complement strand
TGCCCGGCCTGCTCGGAGCGGATGCGGCGGGTACCGGAAGTGATCGACGTCTGGTTCGACTCCGGCGCCATGCCGTTTGCCCAATGGCATTATCCCTTTGAGAATAAGGATCGATTCGACCGGCTCTTTCCGGCCGACTTCATATCGGAAGCGGTCGACCAGACCCGGGGATGGTTCTACTCGCTTCTGGCCATTTCGACCATCTTTTTCGATCAGCCCTGCTTCAAGAATTGTATCGTCATGGAATTCGTGGTCGACAAAGAGAGCAAGAAGATGTCCAAGCACGTCGGCAACGTGCTCGATCCCTTCACCCAGGTGGATGAATTCGGCGCCGACGCCATTCGCTGGTACATGGTTTCTACGTCGCACCCTTGGATCGCGCTCAAATTCGATCCTGACGGAGTGGCAATCGTTCAACGAAGACTGTTCGATACCTTCCGCAACTGCTACGCTTTCTGGGCGCTCTACGCCAACGTCGATGATATCGCCGACAAGGCGGCCTCGGCCGGGGCCACGGTCGGCGACTACCTGCGCACCCGCGCCGGTCACGACACGCTGATCGACCGCTGGGTGCTGTCCCGCTACAACACGACCGTCAAGGAGTCGGCGACGGCGTTGAATGAGTATAACCTGACCCGGGCGGCACGGCTTGTTCAGGATTTTGTCATTGAGGATCTTTCCAACTGGTACATCAGGCTCAACCGTTCCCGCTTTTACGGCGGCGGCGAAGACCCCGACAAGATGCTGGTTTACGGCCGGCTGTATGATATTCTTCTCGGCGTCTGCGGCTTGATGGCGCCGATTGCGCCGTTTTTCAGCGATTTTGTTTACCGTCAGCTGGTTGGCGGCGGCAGTGGCCAGGCTCCGGCTTCGGTCCACCTGACCCGCTTTCCGGTTTCGGATGAATCGGTCATCGACTCCGCCCTGGAAGAAGAGATGGTTTACGCTCAAAAGATCGTATCGCTGTCATTGGCGGCCCGAAAGCGGAAGAACCTCAAGGTCCGCCAGCCGTTGTCGCGCCTGATTGTCCATAACGACGATGGCCGCCGGCCGTCGGATGACGTGGCTGCCGTTATCCTGAAGGAATTGAATATCAAGGAGGCGGCTTTTGTTGCCGATGCTTCCGAGTATATTGCGTTTAGCGCCAAGCCGATCTTTGCCAAGCTGGGGCCAAAATTCGGCAAGGCAATCAACCAGGCGGCGGCGCGGATCAAAGGGCTGCCGTCGGACGAGGTCAAGCGACTCGGTTCCGAGGGTCGTTATGCGATAGATGTTGAGGGACGGTCGGTGGAATTGAGCGCCGACGACGTCGAAATCGTGCGGACGGAAAAAGAGGGATTTGCGGTCGAATCAGAGGGGGGCGTCACGGTTGCGCTTGACACCACGCTCACACCGCAATTGATTGATGAGGGATTTGCGCGCGAGATTGTCAACAAGGTTCAAAACATGCGCAAGACCTCCGGGTTTGAGGTCACCGACCGCATACGGATAAGGCTGTTTGCCGATGAGCCGCTGACCGGCGCCATCGGCAGGTACGAGACGTATATTTGCGCCGAGACGCTGGCCGATACCATCGAACGAAGCGGCTTGCCGCAGGCCGATGGCCTCGCCACGGCGTGGACGATCAACGGCGAAAAAGCCGCAATTTCAGTGATACGCATCTAAAATACGGGGAGGTTCACCGTGAAGAAGTCGGACCTGAAGAAATACGAAAAACTGCTGCTCGCCAAGCGTCAGGAATTGCTCGATGAGCTGGAGGACCTCCGCAAAGACTCGGCCAACACCATCAAGGACTCCACCGGCGAGTTGTCGTCGTACACCTACCACATGGCCGATCTGGGAACGGACGCTCAGGAGCGCGAGAAGAAGTTTCACCTGGCCTCCAAGTCGGGACGGCTGCTCTACCATATCGATGAGGCCCTGCGCCGCATCAAGGACGGGACCTACGGCAAGTGCAGCCAGTGCGGGGAGGAGATCAGCGCCTCCCGCCTCGAGGCCGTGCCCCACGCCCGTATGTGTATCGAATGCAAGGAGAAGGAAGAGAAAAACAAAGCCCGATGACCAGATCGGGCTTTATGACCTGGCTGCTCCCGATTCTCTTTGCCGTCATTCTGATTGGGGATCAGCTCACCAAGCAAATCGCGCTGCAGCATTTGCGTCCGGGGGTTTCCGTCCCTTTTCTGGGGGACTTCGTGCGCTGGACGCTGGTTTATAATCCCGGCGGAGCGTTCAGCATGCGGCTGGGCAGCCCCACCTATCACCTGATATCCTCCATCGTGATATTGATCATTCTCCTGTTCTATGTCGTTCGCCACCGCCGCACGCCGCATATTGCCATTCCGCTGACCATTGTGGCGGCCGGGGCGGTCGGGAATATCATTGACCGTTTCCGTTTCGGCCAGGTGATTGATTTCATCGATTGCGAGTTTTTTGATATTTCCGTCGGCTCCTATCAAATGGATCGCTGGCCGATTTTCAACGTTGCCGACTCGGCCATCTCCTGCGGCATTGTCGCCACGATTTTCCTGATGTATTATTATGGCCGGAAGACGAGGCTGGGCGGCGGCGAGCAAGAAATCATTAATGATGCATAAATGGCCATCGCTGGACGTTCTGTATTATGGCACCGGAATACTTGTACAAATATCGACGCTGGGATGATCAGCACCCATACGATAAGAAAATTCTTACCGAGAGTATTATCTATTTTGCATCTGCCAAGAGCTTTAATGACCCTTTTGATTGTAGCGTTCCATTTAACTTCAAGATATCAGATGATCAGGCACTTGAACGAATTAAAGGCCTTATCAAGAAAAACAATCCCTTCCTCCCTTCGCAGGATGTTAAGCGACAGGCAAAATCATGGCAAAAGAAGGGATATTATAAGGATCCCAATAACCTAAGAACGTTATGTGAACAAGATTTGGAGCGTCGGTTCACGACCGGGATTTTGTCATTATCAGAGACCTGTAATGATATCCTTATGTGGTCACATTATTCCGCAGCTCATACCGGATTTTGTGTCGGTCTAGACAAGAACGCCTTGGACAAATATCGTGATGATATCCATGGGACTACCAGGAAACTTGTCGATAGCCGCAAAGTCATTTACCAAGACGCATATCCTGATTTCAATTTTTTCGAAATGAATGCTGAAGAATCCTTCATACTTCCACTAATCACAAAATCGGCGCACTGGGCGTACGAACAGGAGCACAGATGTCTGCTTTATGACGATTACGATAAAGAAATCCCTCTCAAGCCCGGTATTATTCGGAAGATTATCTTTGGATGTCGCATGCGACCCGAGACACAGAATGAAATTAGGGCAATACTTAACGGTAAGCAATCCGGCGTTTCATTCTTCAATGCAATACCCAAAGAGAATAGCTTTGGATTAGATATTGCCCCGATTGAGTAATTGCAGCGATAATAACGACCCCCCTTGGGGCAGGTAAGGAACAATTTGCAATGATTGGCAGCCAATCGTACTCAAAGATGCTTATAGCATGATGCGATATTTGGCCTAGAAAGGCAAATCGTCGTCGATCTCCGGCGGTGCAACAACCTCCACGAATTGATCAAAAGAGGCTCGGAACGGCATTGCCCACTTGCCTTCCCCAAAAGACATTTCACCGGATAATGCATTAAAGTACCTTTTATCGCCACTTTCTAAACCTCTGTTAATCACGGAAACCAATACCGCTCCCGGTTCTTCTGTTAATTCAGATAGTAAATAAAAGAGGTACTGAAATACATAGTCCTGATGATTCTTATTCCCACTCCTGAGCAAAGCAACTATTATCACAATGAGTTTTCGCTTTGCTTTCGTTGACATATATTGTACAATGTTGGAGATCCAACTACCCATTGATCCAGATATGCATTTTCCTTTGTACTCACTATACTGACCACTACTTATGGATTCCAATAATTTGTTCTCTATCCGCATACGGGCAATCTCATCATATGTTTGCCATTCGGCCGCCGGCATGATTTGGATAGTCCGAATTATGGTGGCATCGTTGTCAGTTGTTCTCAGTTCTTCGGAGATCATTTCTCGCGCTTCGGCCTTTTGATCATCTGATAATAATTGCCATAGTGCAGCAATAAAATAGCTCAGTTTCTTGCCATTGCCAGTCCCCTTCTTTCGAAATACTTCTATAAATACGTTATAGCGCTGCTTTTCAGGAATATCTGCGACGAGCAGTTTTGCATAATCATCATCCTCGACAAAACCGGAATCGAAAACTCTATCAAGAAATTCCCCTACGCTAAATGCCCCCCGGGACCTATCAATTATTTTGATTAGATGGTTTACGAACAGAATAATCACGGTGGCGTCTTCTTCCTCATCATTATATTTCTCGTGGCTCCGTGGATTCCTAATTGCCTGAAAGAGACCACGAAATATCTGCTCCAGTCCTGCTTGAATATTTCTTTCTGAGTCAGTTTGAAGTTTATTCACGGCCAGCTTCGGCCGGCTGCCGCCAAAAGCCTGTCCTATTAATGCAACCCCGTCGCTTTCCAGGCCTGTTTTGTCGCGTATCAAGTTTCCCACAAAATGGAAAGAATCCAATATTGATGCCGTATAATTCCGGGCTTGATATGCGTCCCCGATGGCCTCCCAAAGTCGCCTATCGATTTTCGTTTCCAGATTCATTGCGGTTTTCCTCCAAACGCCGCAGAGCGATGTGGCGTATTCTCGTTTTGTCGCCAATTCAATGCTTCGCCGGATGCCCGTCTGGTACCTGACCATAATCTATGACAATTTTTGCTACCACGTCAATGGTAAAATCGCCGCAGATATAAGCAGGATGTCGGGTTTCTCGTCCCGTCCTACGGACGGGCTTCGGAACGCCAACCTACGGTCTTGATATCGTTCCGATTGAATAAGGGAATGCCGTACATAGCGGCCGCC
>CAZPEV010000205.1:0-4952 GCA_964585635.1 uncultured Ignavibacteriales bacterium | reverse complement strand
GATTGCAGCCGAAAGACACAAAAATGAACGAACGAACCCAATTCGCCATAACCTCTGTGAAGAAAATCAGTTACCAATCAATCGACGGCATCAGCTTTGATCACGATCACGGCCGCACCGGTGAAGCGGCTGGCGCGAAGGTCATCCAATGCCTGATTGGCCATTTCCAATGGATATGGGTGAGTCTCGGTCTTGACCGGTATCTTCGGCGCCAGCGCCAAAAACTCCTCGCCGTCGCGACGGGTCAGGTTGGCGACCGAGCGGAGCACCCGCTCGCCCCAGAGAATCGAATAGGGGAAGGATGGGATATCGGTCATATGAATGCCGGCGCAGACGACAATCCCTCCTTTGGCCACGGCCCGAAGCGCAACCGGAACCAAATCACCCACTGGTGCAAAGATGATGGCGGCATCAAGCTCGGCGGGCGGCGCCAGATCGGATGGCCCGGCCCAAACGGCGCCGAGGTCGCGGGCAAATGCCTCACCGGCGGCATCGCCGCGGCGCGTGAAGGCGAATACCTCCCGATTCTGGAATCGGGCCACCTGGATGACGATATGGGCGGCGGCCCCAAAGCCATACAATCCCAGCCGCCGGGCGCCCCCTGTCATCGTCAGGGCACGGTAACCGATTAGTCCGGCGCAAAGCAGCGGCGCGGCCTGAAGATCGCGGTATCCATCGGGAATGGGAAAGCAGAACCGTTCGTCGGCGACGCAGAATTCGGCGAAGCCGCCGTTGATTTGATAACCGGTGTAGCACGCCTGATCGCACAGGTTCTCCCGATCGGAGAGGCAATAGCGGCATTGCCCGCAGCTGCCGCCCAGCCACGGCACGCCGACCCGATCCCCCTCGGAATAGCGCCCCGTCCCGTGCGAGGCGTCGGCCACCCTGCCGACAATCTGATGGCCGGGAATGAGCGGCAGGCGTGGCTCGGGCAAATCGCCATCGACCACATGCAGGTCGGTGCGGCAAACGCCGCAGGCATGGACCTGAATCAGAAGCTGTCCGGCCGACGGCATCGGCCGAGGGACATCAGCCGGACGCAACGGTTGCCGCTGTTTCTCAAGGATCATCGCCCGCATCAGCATATTCCTTTCGGTCGCTCAATTTGCTTTGCGGCTCGTCGGTATTAATAAGAAGGGTCAATCGTGGATGTCAACAGAAACGTGACGGTCTTAGCGGCCGGGTATGTTCAGGAGGCGAAGGATGTCTGCCGGCGCGTCGTTGCGATTACGGTGGGTCAGTTCGAACAGCGTGACATCGGGTCTCCGGCGGATGTCGCTTATGAAACTGCCTCCTCTCAATGCGATGGTCGCCACCAGGCGGTTTTGGGTCTCAAGCAGGTCCAGCACCAACCGGGTGAATTTCGGCGACAGGCATTCCATCTTGCCGATTTCATCGATAATGACGAGGCCGTCGGCCCCGGCAAGAATGTCAATCGTGTCGAGAAAGGCATCGAAGGCAGGCATATCAACACCGTACTTGCCGATCTTATGAGGACTCCGGCAATCGACATGGGCCAGAATTCCCCTGGTCCCATCCAAGCCGACCAGCGAAAACCCCCGGCGGATTCCGCCGCTGCGAATTTCTTCGGTATAGAAGCCGACCGGATGCAAATCGGCCAGGGTACCGCAAATCTGCTTTATCAGGGTGGTCTTGCCGACTCCCGGAAGGCTGGTGACAAGGATTCTGGGTATGCCTATGCTCATGGCCGCCGGCTCCGGTTATCATCGAACGGGGTATTTGAGCAATGTCGGAAGGTACCCCTCGACCGCACCGCCGGGGGCATACGCTCGAACCCCATGGCTCATAACATAAGCCACTGCAAATTAGAATGCAAACGGCACCTCGACGGACGACAGGCTGCTTGACAGGCGCGGTCGCGGCCATTAATTTGATGCCATACGCAATGATTGGCGTCGGGGGGGCGCCATGCACAAGATCATGAAACGGGGCATTATGCGTTGCATCTGCTGCGGACTTGGTATCTTTGCCATGGCGTTGGTCGCGACCGCCTGTCATTCCGATAAGCCGGGGGCGCCGGTCAACAGGCTGCCTCGCATCACCTCCGATGCCACGGCCTATGCGGTCGAGGACACCCCGTTTGGTTTTCGGGTTGCCTTTGTGGATCCTGATGGCCCGGATACGATCATCACTTACCTGAATTATCCGGCCTGGTTGGCGGTCGACGCCGACAGCCTTCATGGCACGCCGACCGAAGGTGCGCAGGATACCGGCTTTGTCGTCATTGTCTCCGACGGCATAGGGGCTGATACGCTATCGGTGACGCTAACGGTTACGGCGGTCAATGATCCCCCGCGGATAACCTCGGCCGCCATCGATTCCGCCACCGGCGGCGTTTCCTTTACCTATACGGTAACCTATATCGACCCCGACGGCCCGACCGGCGCGGTTGCCTTCCCCTTGCTGCCCTCCTGGCTGACCGCCGCCGGCGACAGCATTACCGGTATTCCCCCGGATGACGCGGCCGACACCGGCTTTATCGCGATTGTCACCGACGGCATCGCCGCCGATACGCAAATGGTGGCGCTGAAGCTGATTCCCTGCCTGGTGGTCTACGGCGACACGCGGACCAATAATCAGGTTCATCGACAGGTGGTTGGCCGGATAGTGACGCATCATCCGGCCGCGGTCTTCCACGTCGGCGACCTCGTCGACGATGGAAATGTCGCCGCCCTGTGGGATACCTTCAATATCATCGTCGCCGAGATGGTGTCGACGGCCGACTTTTATCCGGTGCTGGGGAACCATGAAAATCAGTCGCCGCTGTATTTTGGCAATTTTGCCCTGCCCAACAACGAGCAATGGTACTCCGTGGAACGGAACGGCATTCATTTTATCGTCCTCAATTCCTGCGTCGCCATGGATCCGGCTTCCGAGCAGTACCGCTGGCTGGCGGCCGACTTGGCTGGCATATCGGATACGATCGCCTTCACCATCGCCGTTTTTCACCATCCCCTCTATACCACGGGGGCGCACCCCGAGGATGAGAAGGCCCTGCGCCCGATCCTGCTACCGCTGTTCGACCAGTACGGCGTCGATCTGGTATTCAACGGGCACGATCATGATTACGAACGGACGTTCTGCGACGGCCGGTATTATATCGTCACCGGGGGGGGAGGGGCGCCGCTTCGGGAACAGACGCGGCAGCATCCCTGCAGCCAGTTGTTCCTGATGGCTTACGAGTACTGCAAATTGTCGACGATCGACAATCGGTTGATTGTCACCGTCTTCGACCTCAACGGCCGGCAAATCGATCGGTTCACGGTTGCCCGATAACTATTCAACGGCTCGCATCAAGATCGGCGTCAAAAATGCGACTGGCCTCTTGACAATTCGCCGGTCATTGGTATATTAGAATCGGAATCGTCACACAGCATCTATTTCGGAGTTGCGGAGACCTGAGCAGATTTATCCGCATCTGCCGGGATTCCGAGTGAGGGGATTATGGGCAAGTGGATACCTATCATTCGGCGCGACGGTCCCCGGGCAGGACGGTCGTGCATGAATCACCTACCGTCAACGATATGGGGCATTATTGCGGCATTGATTATGGCGTCGTCTGCGGGTATGGTGTTTGGGCAGGGTAATGCCCTTAGGTTCGATGACCAGCATCTGCGGGTTGCTGCCTTTCTGGTTGAGGGCAAGCTGGTGCCACGCCCGATTGATGGCGCCTTTTGGCCCGACTATTCCGACCAGGGCAATTATTTCCATGACTGGCAGGCCGGTGTTTTCCGAGTCGGCCTGTATTACCAGCGCTTTGGCGTCTATCTGAGGACGATTCAAGGCCAATTTATTTCAAAGAACCGAAACTGGCCGTCCCGGTATTTATTGCTGCAACCCGGTGTGCTGGGCATTTCATTCTTCCCCTACTATTCGGCCTATTATTCACAACGGGAGATTAGCGGGTCCCTGTCGGGAGGAGAAGCCAAAGGTTTCGTAAAGTGGGGTATCGAGCTTTTCGGTGAAGGAGCATTTTGGGGCAAAACATGGCTCATTCGTGATCGCGTGGGAGAAAATCTCCCCTCGATCAGCAAGACGTTTCCGGCTCAGTTGACCGGTGGGATCAGGCTGATATACTGGTGGCTGGCGCTGGAGTTGGGATACACCTATCAGACCAAGCCCTGGCATGAATTCGCCACGCTCGGCCTGTCCGATGACCCCGACGGGTTTGATCTATCCGGGCCGTATCTTGGATTGGCGCTGAACGTCGGCTTTATTCAGGCGCACGGGCAACCGAATATCGTGCAGCAGCAGCCGCCGCCCCCGCCGAAGCCGATCCCGCCGGCGTTGCGACTCAATATCACCATGGATAGCAAGCTTGCCGGCCAGGTTCTGCAGGCCGGCGACGAGGCCGAGGCCAAGGTCTCGGTCGAAAATTATGGGTCTGGTCCGGCGAGTGGTGTAACTGTAACCCTGACGTCAGCCGATAAGCGCTGCCGTGTCACGCCGCCGAGTCAGGTCATTACCGGTATTCCGGCCGGGCAACGCCAAGAAGTTCGCTTCATCATGAGCAGCGAAGGAAGCATGCCGGAATGCGATGTGAGCCTGATCGCCGGGGCCGAAGATCCCCAGTGGAAAAAATCCCGCGCCGTCGACACCGGGCGGGTGCATATTGTGCCATACCAGCCGCCGGATCTTCGGATCGTGACCACGCTAATCGATGATGGCGGGGTGAGGGGGGCCAGCGGAAATGGCAATGGACAGATTGATCACGGAGAAGAAATCCTGGCGAAGACAATTATTAAGAATGTCGGCAAGGGACGGGCCTATGACGTCTGGGTGACCCTCACCAATCAAAATCCCGCCATACGGGAGGTATCTCGCGACCGTGTGCGGCTGGATGATCTGGCTCCGCAGGCGTGTGACACCATCGACTTCTCGTTCGAGACCGACGCCAATTCCTCGGCGCCGATCGCGCCACCATCCATTTC
>CAZPEV010000204.1:0-4955 GCA_964585635.1 uncultured Ignavibacteriales bacterium | reverse complement strand
ATGGGATTACTTTGGCGGTAAGGCTTTCCTCGGTTTCCCCGACGATGGAGACCTCCGGAATGGTGTAGATGCCATAGGGGAGGAGGGTGTTCAGACGGGTATCCTTGATGCCAAAGGCGTGCCGGGTGGCCAGCCGTCCCTGATCCATCGAAACCGACGCCAACGAGGGGAATCCGATGACGTCGCCGACAGCGTAGACCTTGCCGACGCCGGTATGGAAGTTGTCATCGACCTTGATCAGGCCCCGGCCGGTGGTGGCGACGCCAAGGGTCGCCAGACCGAGATCGGCGGTGTTGCCGACGCGGCCGGTGGCCAACAGAATCTTGTCGGCCACGATCCGGCGCCCGGATACGGTCCCGAGATGAACCTGCTCGCCGACGATGGCCACGCTGTCCTTGCGGTCGCCCAGAATGACGTCGATCTGCGCCTTGCGCATGAGATAGACCAGGCTGTCGGAAATTTCATGGTCCAGAAACGGCATCAGCCGTTCCTTGGAATCAATCAGAGTCACCTTCACTCCCAGATGGGCGAAGATGCAGGCATACTCACAGCCGATGACGCCGCCGCCGACGATGATCATCGACTTGGGGATACGGTCGAGGTGGAGGACGGATTCGCTGTCGAAAATGTGGGGATCGTCAAAATCGATACCCGGCTCGCGATAGGGGTGGGAACCGGTCGAGATAACGACCGCCTCCGTTTGCAGAACCCGTCCGTTGCCGGAAGCATCATCAATCATAACCTCGGTCGGCGACAAGAGCCGTCCCCGGCCGTTTTGCACGGTGATACCGTTACGCATCAGCTTGTTCTGGATTACTTCCAGCTCGTTCTGGATGACATGCTCGGTGCGGTACATCAATTCGGCGACGGTGACATCGCTCTTGACGCTGCAGACGACGCCATAGACCGATCGCTGCTTGAGCCCGGCGAGATACAGGACAGTCTCACGCAAAGTCTTGGAGGGAAGCGTCCCGGTGTGGACGCAAACCCCTCCGACCACCCCTTGCGCCTCGATCACGACGACCTTCTTACGCAGCTTGGCTGCCTGGATAGCCGCCTTTTCGCCGGCCGGCCCCGATCCGATAACGACCAGATCGCATTGTTCCATGGTCATCTTCCCAACCGATCTCCGTCCGGACGGATTTCGTCGGACTCCGTTTTCGAACTCCCGCTCAAGCTGATACAATACCCCATACGATACCGATCCTCGAATGATTTGTCAATGAGGGGCGGCCCACCGCAAAAAGCCCCGCCAAATGGCGGGGCTTTTGCCTGTTTTGTCGCGGAATCAGACGACCGTCACCAGACACATCTCAAATTACAGGTCGGCTGAGGGCCGCTTTTGAAGATATAGTTGATGGTGTAAACGGCATCACCGACGTTAATCGCGCAGTCGCCGTTGGCGTCACCGGCCAAGCGGGGATTGGGTGCCGGGCCGCTTTTGAAGATGTAATTGATAACGTGGACGGCATCACCAATGTTGACTACCTTGTCGCCGTTGGCATCGCCACAGGCGTAGCAAAGGTCGGAGGCGGCGAGCTCGCACTCATCCGGCATGCCATTGGCGTTGGTGTCGGCTGAGAAGCCGCCGGCGATGTCGGTTAAATCGTCGATACCGTTCTTATTGCAGTCGGCCAAGGTCATCGGGCGAATGGCAATGCCGGGCCCTTCCGTCATCGTCTCGGTGCTGTCCCAGTCGGCGATAAGGACGACTTCCTGAATGCTGTACGGTTTGAACCGAGTCAGGCGCGCGGTGACCACGACTTCGGCCGAATCCCCAAGCGGGATATTAATGCTTCCCGTTACCTTTGTCCCCGGGGGCAGATCGTTGAGGCTGATAATGCTGTCCTCGACGGGAGAATCGCAGGAACAGGAAGATATCACCCCAATCTGGTAATTGAATTGACCGGACGGATCGCCGATATTGGTGACCGGGAAACTGAGCAGGGCGGTGCTGTCGGCGTATAGGGGCAGGGGAGGATCTATCGGGGACGGGCAGAACCACTTCCACCCGCCGCGAATCGACCCCCGGCAGAAAGACATATTCTGTGTTTTCGCGGCATCCTGGATCCAGACGGAATAGCACGACACGTTGCCTTTGACGAACGGCGGATTGGACGGCTTGGTCACGGTGATGGTAATGGGGTACGGCACATTTGGATACACCTGTACCTGGGGTGGTGAGGTAGACTGGAACTGAAACGGGGACGCGTAATTGCTGACAATTCCAGACGGACATAAGGGATTCGGGGAGGAGGCAATGCCCCAGTTATAGGAGATCGGGCCGGGACCTGCAGATTCATCCAGGATCGTCAACGTAAATGTCTTGGACGCGATCGCGGGGCGCATAAGTATCCGCCGGGGGACAAAGCAGCGGGAGCGGCACTTGCCATGTTCGCCTGCGTCGGCAATATCGAAGACTTCCGTCGGAGTCAGGGCCCGGTTGAAGATCTGAACCTCATCCAGCACGCCGTTGAAGTAATCGCTACAGTTGGGGCACGAACCGCAATTCTGCGGCGTGGCATGGCCGATATCCATGAGCGGCCAGCCCGGGATACCGGAAAAATACAGATTTCCCGAAATCGGTGTGAATGGGTTGGGTGGCAGGGCGACGCCATTATAATAGAAGATTCCCACCGGGGTGCCGGTCGTCCGGGAAACGGTCACGGCCACGTGCTGCCACTGGTTCAGGACCACCGGCGCGGTGGTGGAAAGGAAGGTGGAAGTATTCATCACCAAACCCAACTGCCCCGGGTATCCAGGATATTGCGGCGGAGATGTCAGGGTGGGGTTCTTGACGAAAAAGGTAACGCCATCGTCATGCCAGTTGTGATCGGCATACGTATTCCGATTGTTCACGTGATTGTCGAGGATGATCCGGTATTCGCAGTGAAGGTTATCCTCCATATTCTGGTCCGGGCAGAGGTAAGGGAGCGCCTCGGGGTATATCCAGGCGTCAATGGTGAAGTCGCCGCCGCCGATTTCATCGAAGGGATCATCCCATATTCGCAGCGGCGCCAGGTTGGAGTAGTCATGGCTAAACCGGGCGGCGCCGCCGACCTTGCCGGCCGGCTCCGGCACGGCGGCCGGAGTCCCGCAGGGGATAGTACCGTCATGTGCCCCGGCTATGTCTTTGCCGATCGTGGAAATACCATCTTCCAGGGGCCACCATGCGAGAAGGCCGTCCGGCGGTTTGACACAACCGCCGCAGGGATTGGGCGAGCAGGGAACGCCTACCCCCATCCACTGGCCGCCCAAAGTGATGCAATCGTCGGCCGGATTCATTGCCTGAGTGCAGGAACCGTCCGGCCAGCAGCAGGCTCCGGCCAGGCACGGATTGGGATCGCAGTCGGTGCCATCACCTTGATATTGGCCCCCGACCAGCGCGCAATTGGCCGATGACCGCACCCGGCAGGTATCGATCTTGCAACAGGCGCCGCGGACGGTATCGGGGTCGCAGTCGGTCGGTACGGGATATATGGGGAAGCAGGACAGTCCCTTAATAAAGTAGCACTGGTAGATGTCGATGTCGAACTGGTCCACATAGCCGTCGCCGTTCAGATCGCATTGCCATAACGGCCCGTTCGGCAGAATGCCGTTGTTCACAAAAGCAATTAGCGCGGTCAGATCGGCCACCGTCAAAGAGATCCCATTGCCGTTGACGTCGCCGGTGGAGTAGCAGGCCTGGGCGTCGCGGCTGCCGTGAACAATCGTCTGCGCGCCCGCCATGCTGGATAGACATACCAATGCCCCAAAGGTGATTATTGCCATCCCGCGTTGCATAATTCCTCCCGATCGAGATCATGAATTCTTTGCCAAAAACCACGGCTGCGGATTCGAGGGAGTCATTCCCTTGCCAGATTCTAATAATATATATAGAATTATTCGCGATTTGTCAAGTGATGATTCCCTTGAGGTTGCCCGTCACACAAAAGCCCCGCCGGAAGGCGGGGCTTTTGCTTGTGCGCGCCACATGTCCACATGTGGCGCAATTCGCGGCCGATGTGGACATCGGCCGGTCACGGGGATTTATCAATTGATAACCCTACTGAGCGGCCCAACAGAAAAAGCCCCGCCTTCCGGCTCGCCCGGTAGGCGAGCCGGCGGGGCTTTTGTTCAAAATCGCAATGCCATCAGACCACCGTCACCACGGGCAATCGTCGTTGATGATCGGCATCGGGCCGCTTTTGAAGATATAATTGATCACGTAGACGGCATCGCCGACGTTGAGGGCGCAGTCCCCGTTGGCGTCACCCTCCCCTTTGGACGGCGGCGGCGGGCCGCTCTTGAAGATATAGTTGATCACGTACACGGCATCGCCGACGTTCACGGACTCGTCGTCGTTGGCGTCGCCACCTCTGACAGCGTCACTGCGAACTTCGTCGATGACCGTAAATTGGGGAATATCCTTGACCATCATCGACACGTCATCGCCCAAAAGCACAACGTGGGAGGCCGTCCAGGAAACCTCAAGCTCGTCTATGGTCAGGTTGGCCACGCCGTGAGCGTTCCAGGTCCACTGCACGCCGTCGGGGGATGCGCCAAAGTTCCAGCCGGTGGATACCACGCTGGCCGGCTTGCCCGTGCCGGTTCCTTTGAAAGTCGTTGGAAGTACACCCTTGGCCGTTTCCACGATATACCCGAGTTTGGCCGCGGCCATGCCGTCGCCGTGGAAGACGACCGCATTATGTCGTTTGGCTTCAACCGTATATGTCGAAGTTATCGAAGAGACACCCAATCCCCATTGATTGGACGCCCTCTTCGTCTGAAACAACGCCATGAGCGGTTGATTGCGCTTGCCGTCGATGGTGCCGCGGAACAACACCCGCAGCTTGGCGCTATCGGGCAACGTTCCGGACATATTGAGATTTTCCACTGTCCCCGACCACCGGCGGTCGTTTCCTTCGAAGTCATATATGGCCCGATCGACGTAAACGACCGCCGGTGGTCGGGGA
>CAZPEV010000203.1:0-5051 GCA_964585635.1 uncultured Ignavibacteriales bacterium | reverse complement strand
ATTCCCGGGCCGGGAAGTTTATCATCGACTCTTTTTGCCGTCCGGGGCGAAGCCAGACGATGAAACAGTTTGTCGAGCGCTATTCATCGGCCCCCTGGTCGGTGGATGACCTGCGACGGCAATTGCAGTTGAAGTAAGATGTCCGATGAAGCCGGGGTATCGCTCAGGCGCCGGCCGAAAACAACTGCCGGTCGCTCTGATACTGTTTCTCGATGCGGCTGTAAATCTGCGCGAGTTGATCGACGTTGATGCCCAGCCGGGCCGCGACCGGCAGCAGTGCGAGATCGTCGACGCGTTCGTCGTCAAATCCCACTTTCAGGTGCTTGGCCAGCGCGTTGGCCAGCCGAATGACGTCGATCAGCGGCTCCGACTCAGCGGCGGCCATTGGCCGGTGGTGCGCCGCCACCGTTTCCGAAAGGACGGGGGGGAAGGTCCAGCGTTCCAGCAAAAGCCGCCCGACCTCGGCGTGATTGAAGCCAAATTGCGCCGTCTCGACCTGGTGGAATGATCCGGCGTCGCGCTCGACCGTCGCCGTCACCTGGCCATACTCCCGAGGGAGCTTCTGCATCAGCACCAGTTTTCCGATATCGTGCATCAGACCGGCCAGGAAGGCCTCTTCCGTCTGCGAGCAAGCGACGACGGCGGCGATGGTCCGTGAGCCGATCGCCACGGCCAGGGTATGCTCCCACAGCCTGGTCCGGAACCGCTCATCGGTCACGTGCTGATAGAGGGAGTGGGTGGACGTGGCCACCACCAGCGAGCGCAGCGTTTTGAATCCCAGAAGGACGATGGCCTCATGCAAGTTGTGCACTTCCTTGGAGCGCCCATAAAACGAGGAATTGGCCAGCTTCAGTACCCGCGCGGTCAGCGACTGATCGGCCATGATGGTGTGGCCGATGACTTGGATATTGCTGTTAATGTCGGCGGTCAAACCCATCAGGCTCGACACGATCACGGGTGAGGCCGGCAGATCGCCGATAGAGGCAATAATCCGGTCGGGCGTTCTCATGACCTGCTGCATCTGGTTTGCCACCCTGCGAAGACCTTTCCGAGGGGAAGGTGAATCGTATCTCTGATCTATTTGTCGGCTGATATCGAAAGAAGCTTAGGCCGACGAGGCGTCGAAAAAAAGATCGCGCCGGGCGCCAATAGCTTGACCGCTCGACGGCGCAGCAGCCGTCGGCGACGTGGCCGGATGATGTTTTCCCGCTAGAACGATGATGTCAATTGAGCCAACTCGACCGGCGTATGCGCCGGTGTGGCCGCCACCATGAAGACCAGATCCTGCCGGGTTTCGCCGACCAGGGTGCATTCTTTGTTGGTGTGCACCAGCAGCTTTCGTCCGGAGACCATATTGGTCGGCCGGTCCGGGAGCGTATACTTGTCGGCGGTCGTGACGAACAGCGTGACCATGGAGCCGTCGTCACAGAGAAATTCCAGACGCCCGAATTGAATCCCCCCGATCGTGTCGACTGAGGCGGCATGGATATGCTCGATGGGGCATGAGGCGGAGGGGATCAGGCGGATGCCGGTCTGTTCATAGAGGTAGTCAAACGGGGCGGTCCCGGTGCCATGAACGTGTTTCGTCTGATTGGCAAAATGAGCGTCGACAAACGGGGTCAGCTCGGCCGAGGTGCGTAACGACCGGTTGACCCAGTATGCGCTGACGATGACCAGAATCACCGCGGCCGCCGAGGCGACCATAAGGGCGACGACTCTAAAAGGGCGTCGGGGTAAACCGACCTCCCCGGCGGCGTCGATGGCATCCAGTTTGCCCATAATACGTTGTCTCAGGTCGCTGTTGTCGCGGGGATTGTGGCCTTTTTCGGAGACAAAGGCGCGGAACATCTCCTCGAATTCATACCGTTTCATGCAGTGACGGCATGTCCGAAGATGCTTCTCCACTTCAACGGCGTCAAGCTGGTCGGCTTCCTTATCAATTACATCATACAAAAGCCGGAGTGCCTCTTTGCAGTTCAATTCAATGGCTCCTTGATGTAGCCGTGACGCAAGGCGTAGTCCAGAAGCGATTTTTGCAGCAACTTCCGTCCCCGGTGTAGACGTGACTTGACCGTCCCGATCTGCAATCCGGTGATGTCGGCGATCTCCTGGTAGGCGAACCCTTCCAGAAACGACAGCATAACCACCAGCCGAAAATCCTCGGGCAGATCGTTGATGGCGCTGCGAATGTCTTCATCAAAAATCTTGGCAAAGAACTCCTTCTCGGGGTCGTTCAAATCGGGGTTCTTGGCCAGTTGTCCGTAGAGGAAACCATCGTCGAGATCATCCACGGCGATCGACGGCGGCGTTTTCGACTGCGAACGGTAATTGTTGATGAAAATATTCGTCATGATCTTAAACAACCAGGCCTTGCAGTTGGTGCCTTCCTGGAACTTGTCAAAGAATCGATACGCCTTCAGCATCGTTTCCTGAACCAAATCCTCGGCGTCCGATTCCGTCTTGGTCATGCGCCGAGCCGTTCGCATCAGCGCATCAAGATGTATGGCCGCTTCGCGCTCAAAGCGCCGGCGATACTCTTTCAGTTTATGGTCAGCCATAATACTCCTTGTCCGGGGAATATCAGCCGACCACATATTCGTAACCGGCGATCGGCCATCATTGTTCCCCGGCAGAGACGGATAAATGTATCTCGCCCGCTCTGCCGTGCTCCTTTCTTACCTTATTCCGTTCGATGACATCTTGCTATTGTGATGAGGCACTTTCCGTCCCCATCTGATAATAACATAGACATTTGCCTCCATCGGGGCAACAACATTTTCTCAATCACCGTATTATGCATAAGTATAGTCCATTTTATGAGCGCCGTCAATCGAATCCCCGTTCATATGGCGACGTTGCGTCGACTTCCTCTTATTTTTTATACCCGATTGTACCCCAATTGGTTTCCTGCTTCGAGTCCAACCGATCGAAAGACCGCCCGAGAGCTGTGGCCCCGGCTATATTGCTATACTTCAGTTCAGGTGATAACCCCCTAACCTATCGAAGATAGCCGAGGTCATGCACTTCATCCTCGTGATGGCAGCCAATTTTGATCGGTGTCAATTTTTCTTGCCGTCGTAGACGATTTGGTGTACTATGGCGGGCATGGAGTTTCATGATCTTCGCCGAGACCGGCATATCAAGTTGACCGCCGAGGTCGATTGTGCCGGCTGAGCGTCCAAAGTCGGCCCGGCGGTGCTGGGCGAAATTTTGAGGCGGTTCAAACCACCGACGTCGGATAAGCTCTTGGTCGGAATCGATGGGGTCGATGACGCCGGCGTCTATCAGTTGTCCGATGAGTTGGCGCTGGTGCAGACGGTCGACTTTTTCCCGCCGATCGTCGACGATCCATATGTCTTCGGCCAGGTGGCCGCGGCCAACGCTCTATCGGACGTCTATGCCATGGGCGGGACGCCGATCACGGCCTTGAATATTCTTGGATTTCCACCCCAGATGCCGCCGGAGATCGTCGGCGATATCCTGCGGGGAGGGGCCGACAAGATTGCCGAGGCGGGGGCTGTAATCGTCGGCGGGCATAGCGTTAAGGACAAGGAGCTGAAATACGGCCTGGCGGTCACCGGCTTGATTCATCCCAAGAAGATCATAACCAACGGCGGTGCCAAACCAGGGGATCGGCTGATTTTGACCAAACCGCTCGGCACCGGGATTATCTCGACTGCTGTCAAGCGGAACCGCGCCACCGGCGAGCAGGTCGCTCAGGTCACGGCCGCGATGATCGCCCTCAATAAGATTGCCGGGGAAGCAATGGTGGCCTTTGGCGCCCAGGCCGCCACCGACATCACCGGATTCGGCCTGGGGGGCCACGCCTTTGAGATGGCTGACGCTTCCGGGGTGACGCTCGAAATTGAGTTTGCCCGGTTGCCGCTTCTGGCCGGCGTGCTGGACCATGCCCGCGCCGGTGTCACGACCGGCGGCGCCAACGCCAACCGGCAATATCTTGAGGGGAAATTGGCATTTGCCCCCGCAATCCAACCGCACGAACAGGAAGTTGTTTTCGACCCGCAGACCTCCGGCGGGTTATTGATTGCCATCGCTGATGCCGCCGCTGACGAGTTGATCGATTTTTTACGCGCTCGCCAGGTTGTCGCGGCCATGATCGGCCGGGTGGTGGCCAAAGGCGAGACGGCCATTCGTATCATCTGAAGTGTCCGTGCGGCGAGCTTCTTCGCTGCGTTCCATTCAGAATGATAGTAAGTGAAGTTCTGCGAGCAAACACTACCTTTTGGTATCATGCAATAAATGGGTTCGTTTGGCGATTTATATGGGGACGCCGTTATTTCCTCAGGCATATCCTTGGCGCAATGGGGCGTGCGGCAAGCACAGATGGATTTTTAGTGCATTGTCCCGCTCTGCAATCATTTACGCCTCGGACGCTGCGCCCGGTGCGGATTCCTTGATCGCAGGGTCTTGGGTTACCCATTTGGCGGAGGTCCGAGACTTCCGCTCCACTCGCTATTGTCCGCAGCTGGTCAAACCTCCATGTACAGGTAATACCAGCCGCTGATAGTGCGCCAAGCAAATTGCAGGTCGCGCTTCAATACAATTTCCTTATCCTGCTTGCTGTTCTTCCATTTACCCGCCCATCCTGGGGTGATGGGTACATTCTTTTGATACTTCCTGCCATTTGCAATGCTGACTGATCCCGCATGTCCCTTATGGGCTGTATTTGCATAATATCCGTTGTCGGTAAGGCAAATGAAGCGACGGAAGGCAATATGCGAATAGGATTCTAATCTGGAAATATCGTTGAGCACAGCGTACATATCAATATCAGTGGCGCGATTCGACGCCTTTCGAAAGCACTTCAGCTCTATTGCAGCTTCGCAGTCTCGAAGAGCGCAAAAGATATCGATGTTCTTGCCTCCATGACGGGTTTCCAATTCAATTTTGAAGCTTTCGCCTTGTTCGATGCACGCAAGCTCGCCCATCTGCGCCAGGACATAAGCATAGTGCAATTGCAGGGAGGATTCCTTATTTGTAAAAGCTATCCTCTTCCCGGACAGTTTTGGGGGCAAGAAAGGAATGGCAGC
>CAZPEV010000202.1:0-5091 GCA_964585635.1 uncultured Ignavibacteriales bacterium | reverse complement strand
CCAAAAAAAGTGGTGATGATTCCCCCGGCGCCGGCATGCTGGTCGGCAATAATGGCTATTTGGCGGTTCCGCTTGAGCGCCCGCAGTACCTCGGTCATGCCCTGCTCCGAATGTATCACCCCGACTCCGCAGCTTTGACGCAAAGAGGTCAGGTAGCGGTCAAAATACGGATTATGCTGGGCGCGCACAAGGAAATCCACCGGGTACCCCAGGGCTTTGATATAAGCGCCCACCAGCTCCCAGTTGCCGAAGTGACTTCCGACCAGCACGGCGCCCCGGCCGTAGTCGAGAACCTCCCGAATGCTCTCCTCTCCTTCGCTGGTCACCAGATGCAGTATCGACGCGCGGGTCAGGCGGGGGAAGCGACTGATCTCCGCCAGAGTATAGCCCAGATTGGCAAAGATGTCGCCGGCCAGCCGTCGGCGCTGACGGTCAGTCAACGTCTCGCCGAAGGCCACTTCCAGATTCCGCAGGACGACCCGCCGCCGGACACTCCAGAGGCGCCCCACCAGACGGCCGAGACGGCCGCCCAAGGCAACCGCGGGGCGATGCGGCAGAATCTGAAACAGTCCGGCCGCTATGCGTGCGGCCAGATATTCAGCGCCATGGCTCATCTTCATCAGGCTTTTCGACCTCACCATAATCAAAATCGGTGGAATGGTACTTGTCATAGGCGTCCATCTCGGCGATGCGCCGTTTCCGACGCCAGCGGACGATTATGAATCCGACGACAAGGATCAGGGCCAAGAGGATCCACAGCAGATTACTGTCAAAAAGCAGCGTCACGACGGTATATCTCCCTCGAAGAAAGGATGCATACTCCTGCTGGAAGGAGCGGTAATCGGCGCCGATGGCGTCGATAAAGGCATAATCGGAACTGCGGCCAGCCTGATAATCATCCAGAAGCAAACGTAAGCCGGTTTCCCCGTAGGTGTCCAGAAAATACTTGAATGCCAGAAACGACATTGAGTAGGCCACCTGCGCCCGGCGGGCGTTGAAGCGATTCAAGTATTCGATATCGGCCAGCGCCAGCTCATGCCCCATGACCACAGCTACCCCCAGCGCCACGTTGTCGTCCCAGCTCCATTCGGCCGACAGATACATCGCCATTCCCTCATCCAGCCAGCGCGGCACCGGCTGAAAGTTCAAGCGGCGCGCCAGCGCGACATGGGTGATTTCGTGCGCCACCAATTCCCCGAGAGACTTGTCGCCGGGAGTAATCAGTGGGGACTTGATGACGATCAGCCGCCGGTACGGGATGGCGACTCCCGCGCCCCAGTCGGGAAGAGCGCCACCCGAGAGACTGTCGAAGCGCCCCTGACTGGCGACGATATGGACTTCCAAATACTCATCGGGAACCGGCCCGATCAGGCGGTCAAGTCGGGCGGCAGTGACCTTTATCACCGAATCGGCATAGGCTGAATCCCCCCGGATATCGGCGACGATACGAATTTCGGCGCGGGCTGAAATGAACAGGACCGGCAGGACCGCCAGATCGGCCAGGATGATTCGAATTACCGGTTTCACGGTTCCGTCTTCGCTCTCACCCAGAAGGTATGAACCACGGTGGTGGAATTGCCGCAGCGGTCGGTGGCGGATATTTTTAGCACGTGCTTCCCCCCTTGCAGCGGCCAATGCGTGCGGCTGGTCAAGAGATTCTGATCCGGATCGTACTCCGGAATCATCCAGACGCCATCGATCGTAACCAGGAGATTCCGATCATCTTCGATCCCGGAGAGGGCATCGTATAGGGTACATTGAATCTGGGGATGGCTGATCTTGACCCGGCCGTCGTCGGGGATATTGATATTGCTGATCACCGGCGCGGTGGTATCGGCCAGCGCCGCCACGATTCCGGTTCCCGCCACGGTCGCCCCGATCCAGGACGAATCGGCCGACAGAACCTGTCCCGCCCAGGCCCACTTCCCCTTTCCCCGATAGGCATAAAGGCCGGTCTTTTGGAGGTCAGAGCCCCTGTTGACGGTTGCCTGTACCGTTACTGAGGAAGCGAATGCCATTCCGGCCGGCCCCAATAAACAGGGGGAGTGCACCAGGAACCCGCCCTCCGGCGGCGGCAGGAGGGTGTCTGTGCAGTGCACGAAGGCGTCGGCGAAGAGGTTGCCCGGTAGGAACAGGAAGCGATAATCAGTCCCGCCGATCGCCGTTTGCCGGTCGGCCCGGAGACGCTGGAGCGACAGTAACAAGGTATCCGGGGTCACCTCGTCAGATCCGATAGTCACGATCCGGCCGATGCGTTCGACGGCGTTGTCGGGCCGGAAACGCAGCGCGAATCGGTTCGGTCCAGTGCGACGGTAGGAACGGCGTATGGTTCCCAGATCGGTGTCGATTTCCGCCGTAAGCCAATTGCCGTTGCTGTCACTGGAGACGGCCGTCAGCACCAGATCCGCATCAAATAGGTCATAATCAACTCGGACCGACGACCCTTTCGCCACCACCGAGCCATCCCTCTTCGACAGGTTGTACGAAGGATACATGACGCTCTCGGTCGAGAAAACCAGCCGCAGGTACGTGGCGCGCTGGAACGCCCCGTGGATGGCCAGCAGATCATCATTAAGGTTGTATGTGACGGGGATATTAAGATATGTGCCGTCGGTCGTGCCGGTGGAAACGGCGAGCGAATCAAAGGGGGCGCGGCGGCCGGGATCGGCCAGGGGCACAATCAGGGTGGTATCGGTGAATATCGCGGCGCGGAGATCGCCAAGAATGTCGATGGCCGCGGCGTAATACACGGCCAATTCCAGACGGCTGATATTGCCGCGAAAGTCGGACGCCTCGATGGCGAGGTGATGATACCCATTGACGCTGTCGGCGAAACTGCCGTCGCCCTGGAGGTCCGAACGGTAGTGGGAAAATTTATTGCCGGCCCGGCGATGCAAATCAAAGACTGATTTATAGGCGTCCTTGGCCGGGTCCAAGTCCCGGTCCAGGAGACTGAACTTGTTTTCATCAAAGCCAATGCGGTCATAATTGACCTCATGATATAGGCGACCGTCGATAAAGAGGCTGACGCGGGCTGGGCAGATCGGGAAGGAGCCGGCCCCCACGGGATCATCAACCGCAGCCTTGACCGCAAACCGCCCCGTGACCAGGGCGGTATCGGGAATGGAATATCGGCCTCGTCCCGGACCGGCAACGGGAATGAGTCGTTTCTCGGGCCGACCGTCATCAAACAGCGCCTCAGGGTCGAGGGCGGTCAACCAGATCGCCCTGATTTTCGGCGGCAGCGTATCGCGAATGGCAAGGCTGTCATAGAAAAGAGGGTTCGTCGGGCGGTTATCGGGATCGCGGACTTCAAAATGGAGGTGTGGTGCTCCGGCACCCGTTTGGCCGGTGCGGGCAATCAGCTGCCCCGGCCTAATCGGAAATTGCCCCTCTTCCAGATAGAGGTCTTGGTAGTAGCGGCGGGCCTGCAATTGATGTTTCTGCAAATATCCGGTAATCCGCTTATCATAATCGGAGAGGTGGCCGAAAACATAGACGCGCCCCGATTCGCCTTTGACATACAGCCCTTTGCCGTAACCGGTGTAAGAAGTCGTCACCCGCCAGAGATATCCCTTTTCCGGGGCGTAGACAGAGGCTCCTTCCCGGCCACCGGTTCGCAGATCAATTCCCAGATGAAATCGGCCCGACCGGATGTCGCCAAAGCCTGATGAGAGCTGCTTATCCAATTTCAGCGGCCATCGGAATGAACCGGCAAAGTGAGTGGAATCGGCGGCCAGTGAAATATTGGTCAAGAGTGCGATAATGGCCGATATACGCGCCAAACGTTTCATTGCCGCCAAGGTAACCGATAAACGTCCGGGGGCAACATTTTTTTGGGAACTACTTGGCGGAAAAGAGGATAAAAAGGGCTTGCAAAGGATTCAGATTCAGGTATATTATTCGCTTGAATTGCCGTCCAACACGAGATAGTTGGCCGATGTTTTTGGATATGGGAAAAGACCGTGGGCGGTGTGCTCTGAAGGAGTTGAACCAACATGTTAGGGACGTTTCGCAAATTCACTAAAGTGGTCATCTGGGTAGTCGTCGTCGCGTTTGTCGGGACGATCATCTTCGCCTGGGGAATGGAGGTCACGCGCTCCAAATCCCAGAGAAATATCATCGGGACCATCGACGGGAAAGACATCGATTACCGTTTGTACCAGCCGTATTATGATCGGCTGTATCAGGATCAGCAGGCCCGCAGCGAGGCGGAATTGGACAACAATGCCATGCGGATGCTGCGTCGCCAGGCGTGGGAAAACCTGGTCGGCGAGTACCTGATCAACCGGGAAATCCAGAAGCGGAAGATTCACGAAACCGATGAGGAACTGGTCAGCTATCTGCGATATCAGCCGCCGGCCGACTTGCAGCAGAATTCGGCTTTTCAAACTGAAGGGAAGTTCGATTACCAGAAGTATATGCAGGCGATGGCCGATCCCACCCCCCAGGCGGTGCAGTTTTGGGCCTCGGTGGAAGCCGCCTATCGTCCGGAATTGCGTATTCTGAAACTCCAGCGGCAAATCGTTTCCACCGTGCGGGTGACGGATGATGATATCCGCGATTATTACCTGGATACGCAGGAAAAGGCCAAGGCTCAGATCATCGACGTCTCGGTGCTCAAATTCAGTCAGCCGGGCCCGGAAGTGTCCGAAAGCGATATCAGAAGTTATTACGATAGCCATAAAGAGGACTACAAGGTTAAGGACCGCGCCTCGCTCGATTTTGTTCTCTTCTCCAAAGACCCTACCGAAGAGGATTGGCAAAAGGTCAAGGCCGAGGCGGATTTGATAAAGACCAAAATCGACGCCGGCGATGATTTTGCGGAGCTTGCCAAGGCCTACTCTGAAGATAATTCGTCGGCCAAGAACGGCGGTGATCTGGGTTGGTTTGGCAAAGGAAGCATGGTGCCGGAATTCGAGGCGGCCGCCTTTTCGCTGCCGGAGGGGAAGGTCTCGGAGCCGGTACGGACGCAGTTCGGCTGGCATATCGTGCAGCTCCTCGGGAGGCGCACCCAGGATGTGACGGAAGACAAGCGGCGCCAGGAAGCCTTCGCCGCCCTGCGCGAAAGCCGCGCGGACGAGCAGACCG
>CAZPEV010000201.1:0-5115 GCA_964585635.1 uncultured Ignavibacteriales bacterium | reverse complement strand
CCATCCTGTCATGTTTGATCCATTATGCGTGGGGATTGGCATCCTGTGCGCGGCGGACGTCCTCGTCCGCTGCGAAAAGCTTTTTGTGGGCGGCCCGCCGCGGCGGGCCGCGGGTCCAAATCCTCCCGAACCCACAGGTAGGGGCGCACCTGCGTGTGCGCCCGTCTGCTTGGGCCGACACGCAGGTCGGCCCCTACCCAGGGATAGGGCGAGGCCCACTGCGCCCCGGTTTTAGGGCCGTCCGTCTAAGCAATTGTCCCCCTGTGGCGTCGATGGCGCCGATTGAGCTTGCCAAAGCGGACAGTTTTTTGTTGATTTGCGGAACTGTGGACTCGATAATGGCACGCCTATCATCAGCATGGCAGGCCTGGCGACCGTGAACGGAGGACCTTGTGGGCTTTTTTGACCTGATTTCCAGCGATATCGGAATCGATTTGGGGACGGCCAACACGCTGGTCTTCGTGCGCGGCCAGGGAATCGTGCTCAACGAGCCCTCGGTGGTGGCGATTGAGCGGGTGACCGGCAAAGTCGTCGCAATCGGCTCGGCCGCCAAAGAAATGCTGGGCCGCACGCCGGGCGAGATCGTCGCCATCCGCCCCCTGCGCGACGGCGTCATTGCCGACTTCGAGATCACGGAAAAACTGCTGAGCGATTTCATCCGGCGCGTGGTGCGGCGCAAATATTTGATGAAGCCGCGGATTGTGATTTCGGTCCCCTCCGGGATCACCGAGGTGGAGAAGCGCGCGGTGCGCGACTCGGCCGAAAACGCCGGCGCCCGCGAGGTGTATCTGATTCAGGAACCGATGGCGGCGGCGATCGGAGTGGGGCTGCCGGTCAGCCAGCCGTCGGGGACGATGGTGATCGACATCGGCGGCGGGACCTCGGAAATCGCGGTGATCGCCTTGAATGGGATTGTCAGTTGCACCTCCATCCGGGTCGCCGGAGACGAATGCAACGACGCCATTATCATGTACCTCCGCAAGAATTACAACCTGCTCATCGGCGAGCTGACGGCCGAGGATCTGAAGATCAACATCGGGTCGGCGTTTCAACTGGAGCAGGAGATATCGATGGAGGTCAAGGGGCGGGACTTGGTGGCCGGGGTGCCGAAGAGTATCAAGCTGTCATCGGTGCAATTGCGGGAGGCGCTGGCGGAGCCGATTGAGGCGATTGTGGAAGCGGTGCGGCAGTCGCTGGAACAGACGCCACCGGAGTTGGCCTCGGATATTTTGGAGCGCGGCATTGTGCTGACCGGCGGCGGGGCGCTATTACGGGGGCTCGACAAGCGTCTGCGGGAGGAGACCAATCTGCCGGTTTACGCCGCCGATGATCCATTGACCTGCGTCGTGCGCGGTTGCGGCAAGGTGCTGGATGACATGGTCCATTACAGCAAGATTTTGATCAAGGCCCGCCGGGATTGAGTCAAGTCGTGGCCGGATCATTTGAGCCTCATCATGTTCTCCCGGTTCGGATTCCCAGCCTCGATGGTCATTAAGCGGATCAGGAAGTATTTCCAAAATCCCGATCATCTCAGGCTCCACGGGTTGCCGATTCTTGAAAGAATGAATACTTTTCGTTGGTCTTTTTGGGCCGAGGATTGTCCAACCGTGAGTATAGAAAATTGACCGGATGATACCTGACGAGCGGTGGTTGATCGAACAAGCCGGCCAGGGCGACCAGGAAGCGTTTGCCAAGCTCGTCCGGCAGTATCAGGATCGGATATTCGGATTTATCGTGAGAATGACGGCAGACAGAGAGGCGGCGTTGGATCTCACTCAGGATACACTCCTGGCCGCCTGGCAAAATATCCGGCAGTTCCGGCAGGAGGCGTCCTTTTCCACCTGGTTGTGTCAGATCGCGGTCAATAAGACGCGAAATTACGTGAAGAAGGCTGACCGCGAAACGCCGCTGGCGGACGGTTTCGATCAGGCGGACGCCTCGGGTGATCCTGACAGTATCCTGACGGAGAAACGGCGGCAGGCGGCTCTTCTGGCCGCTATCGGCGATCTCCCTCCGGCTCAGCGCGCGGTCTTCACCTTGCGCTTCTTCGAGCATTTGAAGTTTGACGAGATAGCCTGCATACAGCAGACCTCGGTATCGGCGGCCAAGACCAGTTTTTCCGAGGCGCTGAAGAAGCTGAAACGGCGATTGGAAGAGAAATGAACTGCCGGCAGACACAGCAGTGGCTGGAGTCGGAATTGACCTCGGCGGGGATCGAACCGGGGGAGGATATCCGGCGGCATCTCGAGGCTTGCCCGGAGTGTCGTTTCCAGTACGACGACTTGTCGGCGCTGCAGGGGCGGCTGGCTCCGCTCGCTTCTTTGGCGTTGACCTCCGCAGAAGCGAACCAGATGATGGTCAACTTGTCGGCGGGAATGGCGGCCTCGCCGAAGAATCGGGCGACCGCGTCGATGGCCGTCATCCGGCTGAGGTCGCTGGTCAGGCCGGCGTTGGCGGCGGCCGCGCTTCTGGTCATTGCCCTGGCGGGAGCGCCGCAACTTCCGGTGGCACCGGTGGTCAGTCGGGAATTTCAGGATTTGCAGGTGACCCAGTCCCAGGGAGTCGATATCCTGTCGTTTCTGACCGGCGGCGATGAGGATGGATTGCCGACGCTTGTCGACCAACCCTCGGCGGCATATATTACCGCCAGCGTTGATCCGGCCCAGGCGGCGGATATTCTTGATAGTTTGACGCAGCAAGAGATAGAGTACCTGGTCGAACATGTTTCGCTGGAGTTATAATATGGTGATGATACGCCGGCTTGGCAGTGTCCTATTGACGGCTCTCCTCCTGACGGGATCGATCTGGGGCCAGCCCGACAGCAGCCCGCCGCCGGAGGGATGTCCACCAATATGTGTGCAGAGGATGCCCCGCGGATTTGAAGCCAATTATGAAAACTTGCGGCTGTTCAAGCTTCTGGAGGCGGTCGATCTCAGCGAGGAACAATCCCAGCGATTCATACCCATGTTCCATGGGTACCGCAAGGATATCCGGCAACTGCGTCAGGAGCGGGCCGACCTGATCGATCAGTTGAAAGGGACCCTCGACCGCAAGGACGCGGATGATCAGATTCGGGCGTTACTGAGGCAATTGGATGACAACCAGGCGACGCAGCAGCGCCGCGAAAAGAAGTTCAGCGACGTTTGTGACGGCGTGCTGGCCGTGTCGCAGAAAGCCAAGCTGGCCATATTTGAAGAACGGTTCGAGCGGGAAGTGCTCGAATGCATGCGTGAATTTCGTGGCCAGGGCGGGCCGGGTCCAGGCAAGAATAGATGAGACAACCAAGTGACCATAGACGTAAACTGAAGGAGTTGCCATGAAACGCATTCTTATTCTCACGGCATTTATGCTGGTTCTGATTGGGTCGGCGACGAATGCCGGCGACGATGCCGCAATCACGTCTGATGCGCCGATGGCGCCCGGCATGGGCATGAAATGCCAGGTGGGCGGCATGATGGGCCCCGGCATGGGCATGGGGTGCCAGGGTGGCGGCCGGGCGGGCATGATGGGCCGCGGCGACTGTAACGATGATGATTGCTGTGGCGGCGGCTGCAACCCGCTCGACTGTAAAGAGCTTAACCTGACCAAGGAACAAACTGCGAAAATCAAGGATCTCATGTTCACCAACCGCACGGCCATGATTGACCTTAAGGCGTCGATGGAGAAGGCCTGCCTGGGCATGTGTCGGGAGATACAATCCCCGTCACCCGACAGAGCCAAGACCCTAGCGGTTGCCCGGGAAATCAATGCCATCAAGGGGAAGATGCAGGAAGCCAGGATCAATAATCGTTTCGACATCCGGGCGGTCCTGACGCCGGAGCAGCTGGAGAAATATATGTCCTGTCAGGGTGAATGTTCATCCGGCAAGGGGATGGGCTGCGTCAAGGGGATGGGTTGCGGCAAAGGGGGCGACGGCTGCAAGAAGCACCAGATAATCAAGACTGATGAGAAAGAGGGAGAAGCAGAGCAGGGCCATATGGGCTGCCTACATGGCAAGTAATTCTGCCTTTTCGTCAACAATATTCTTAAGGGCTGGGACACATTCCGGCCCTTTCTGCTGTCATGTTGGCAGAAATATGCCAGTTTTTGCTTGACTTGTATATTCCGCCTGCCGATTATGAATCACGAAAGGAAATAGATGGTTAAAAAACAGTTATTGGACTCAATTCAGGCATTCATTCGGGAGCATGCCGATCGCCCGATGAAGATCAAGGAAATTGCCAAGGTCTCCGGCGTTTCCGCGGCGGAATATCCTCCGTTTCGACGAGCGGTGAAGGAGCTTCTGGATCAAGGGAAGCTGGTCCACCTCAAGCGCGGCCGGATCGGGCTTCCGGACCAAATGGATTTGGTCACCGGGATTATCTCGATTACTCGTTCAGGGTTCGGTTTTGTGCGATCCGAAACCGCCGATGAGGAGATCTTTATTGCGGCCCGCGACCTGGCGACCGCGTTCGATGGTGACCGGGTCATGGCGCGTCTGAAACCGGGGCGGGGATTCAAGGACAAGCGGGAAGGGGCGGTCATCAACGTTTTGGAGCGGAAGACGATCCGGCTGGTCGGAACCTTCCGCACCGGACGGGGATACTATTACGTCGTCCCCGACTCCAAGAATATTCACCGCGATATCTATGTTGTCAAGGGACAGACCAATCGGGCGCGCGAGGGGGAAAAGGTCGTCGTACAGCTTGAGCCATGGACCGACCCTTATCTCAACCCCGAGGGCCGGGTAACGGAGCGGCTGGGTATGGCCGGCGAGCCGGAGGCCGACACGCTGTCAATCATCCGCAAATTCGATCTGCCGACCGAGTTCCCTGATGATGTTTTGGCCGAGGCCGAGAGAGTCGCTGCCGGCTGGTACGCGGAAGCGTCGCGCCGGCATGATCTGACCAAGCTGTCACTGTTCACGATCGACCCGATCGACGCCAAAGACCATGACGACGCCGTATCAATCGAGCTGAGCGGCGGGAATTATCGACTGGGAGTCCATATTGCGGACGTCTCCCATTTTGTCCGGGGGGGCACGCGGCTGGATACTGAGGCGTTGGCCCGGGGAACGTCGGTCTATTTTCCCGACCGGGTGATCCCGATGCTGCCGGAGAAACTCTCTAGCGACGT
>CAZPEV010000200.1:0-5187 GCA_964585635.1 uncultured Ignavibacteriales bacterium | reverse complement strand
CGCCCAGAAGAAAACCTTGCGGTCCGCCAGCGCCGGGGTAATATCCTCTTTCTGTAATAACTTAAGGGCGTCAGCAATCGTCTGGAAGGCGCCGTGCCAGCCGGTCATCATCGGCCCGAACCGTTGCTGAATATGGGCCGACACCTTTCGTTCCCACCACACCAGAAACAGCGCCACCACCGCCAGAAAACCGAAGACAGTGACCGCCAGCGCGATCAGCGAAACGAGATCGGCCACGGTCGCGCTCAATCCGAGCGACAGCAGCAGGCCGTACAGCCAGGTGAAGACGGGGGCCAATTCCATCAACGGTCAATCTCCGGCATGATGATGTCCATGGAGGCGAAGATGGCCACCAGATCGGCGATTTTCAATCCCTTGACGATGTGCGGCACCGCCTGCAGGTGGCTGTAACTACCGCCGCGGGCGCGCATCCGGAACGGCTTGGTACTCCCGTCGGAAACCAGGTAGATCCCCATTTCGCCGCGCGAATTTTCTATCCGGCTGTACACCTCACCCGGGTTCGGCTTGAACTTGAGCGGCACTTTGGCCCGGATCTCTCCGCCCGGAAGCTGATCCAGCGCCTGGCTGATGATGCGGGCCGACTGCCGCATCTCGTTGACCCGGACGTTGAAGCGGTCGTAACAGTCGCCGCCGGTTCCCAGCGGGACTTCGAAGTCGAAGCGGTCATATATCGAATAAGGATCGTTTTTGCGAAGGTCGAAATCGACTCCGGAGGCACGGGCCGATCCCCCGGATATGCAGAAGTCGTGTACCAGTTGCGGGGTGATGACCCCAATTCCCTTGTTGCGGGCGATCCAGATGGGATTATCCACCAGCAGCTTTTCGTAGTCGCGGATTTTTCCCTCGAAGATACCCAGGAATTCCCGGCACTTGGGGATAAACTCCGGCGGGATATCTTTGGCCACGCCGCCGATGCGGATGTAATTGTAGGTCAGGCGCTGGCCGCAGGTCATCTCGAACAGGTCCATGATCCTTTCGCGCTCGCGGAAGGTATACAGAAAAGGCGTCAGCGCCCCGCAATCCATGGGAGTCACGCCGACAAAGATCAAGTGACTGGCGATGCGGTTCAACTCGCCCATGATCACGCGGAGGTACTCCCCCCGTTCGGGAACTATGATGTCGCTCAGTTTCTCCGCCGCCAGGCAGAAGGCCCAATCGCAGGACATCGAGGTGCAGTATTCAAACCGGTCCATGAGCGGGATGCACTGAGCGTAGGTGCGGTTCTCGACCATTTTCTCGATGGCGCGGTGGAGATAACCGATGACCGGTACGCACTCCTTGATGACTTCGCCGTCGAGCGTCAGAACCAGGCGGCAGACCCCGTGCGTGGAGGGATGCTGCGGCCCCATGTTCAGGGTCATTTCTTCGGTGCGCAGTTCTTCGGCCATCGCTATCCTCGATCCGGGAGTGGAATAAAATCGGTCCCGGTCCACCCCTTGCGCATCGGGAAACCCTCGTCCCAATCGTCTTCCAGCAGGAAACGGGTCAGGTTGGGATGGTTGCGGACGGTCATCCCAAAAAGCTCCCACACCTCCCGTTCAAACCAGTTGGCCCCCGGCCACACCGACAGCACCGAGTCAAACTCGGCCTTGTCGCGAGGCAGGAAGATCTTGAACAGCAGCCGATGCTTCAAGGGATAGGAGCAAACATTATAGACGACTTCACACCGCTGTCCGGTGTCGACCCCGGCCAGGTTCATCAGAAAATTCATCTGAAGTTGGGGATCATCATGAATAAAGCGCGAGAACGCGACCAGATCTTCCGGTTTGACGATGAAATATGGCTCCGGTTGTTTGGTCTCGATCATCTCCAGCGGGCCGGGAAAATGCCCCGTGATATGGTCGATCAACTCCTGCTTGGTCATGACGCCGCTCAGCTCCACTCGTCCAGCTTCAGCGTCCGAATCTTCTTGCTGACTTCCAGGCATCCTTGCAGGAGTGCTTCCGGCCGAGGGGGACATCCCGGGACATAAACGTCGACCGGGATCACCAGGTCGATCCCCTTGAGGACGGAATAACTGTCATAATAAAACGGCCCGCCGCCGATCGCGCATCCCCCCATGGCCAGAACATATCGGGGCTGGGCCATTTGATCGTAGATCCTCTTGACCCGCGGGGCCATCTTCTTGGTGATGGTTCCGGCCACGATCATCAAGTCCGCCTGGCGCGGCGACGCCCGGAAGATCATTCCCAGCCGGTCGAAATCATACCGCGACGCCCCGGTGGCCATCAATTCGATGGCGCAACAGGCGGTGCCGAAGAGAAGATACCAGAGCGATTTCGCCTGGCTCATGGTCAGCACCGAATTTATGGAGGTCACCACCAGGCCGCCCCCAGGGACATGCTCGGCATAGACCGGGAGCTTCTTGATTATACCCATTTAAGCGCCCCCTTCTTCCAGGCGTAGACCAGACCGATCAGGAGGATTCCGATAAAAACGACCATCTCAACCAGGGCAAACAGCCCCAACGATCGGTACGCCACCGCCCAGGGGAACAGAAAGACCGCTTCGACGTCGAAGATCACGAACAGGAGGCCGAAAATATAAAAGCGATTATTGAACTGCACCCAGCTTTGGCCAACCGCCGGTTCGCCGCATTCATATGTCTCATTTTTGACCTGGTAAGGATTATGCGGCCGCAATAGCCGCGAGAAAAAGAAGGTAAACAGGACTATCCCGATACCGCAAATGATAAAGATCAAGACCGCGCTGTAGTCACCTGGCATTTCCACCGTCTCCGCCGCCCATGTGACGATTTTCACAAAAGCGGCTCAAAATGTAGACGGTAAGAAAACCAAATCAGGGAAATTGTCAAGTCCTTTTTCCTATTTTTAATGCTATACATATTAACGACTTGCACCTTAGTTTGGCGCCATTATTTATCGCTTACTAACCCACAATTATTCACTAATAGGCCATGCGGATTTCGGACAAAAAAAAGCCGGAGACCAGCCCATATGGCCGGTCTCCCACGCTGGATTTGGAGAATGTCTTATAGCGATCAGTCCTCCCACTCTTCCGCATGCTCATCCTGCAGCCGGGCCGCCTGCGAGATCAGCCGAAGCAGTTCATCGACCTCTTGAGCGTGACTTTCCCATTTGACATTATTGACGACACGATAGACATCCCAGAGCGAGGATCCCTTGGCCCAGTACGATTTCTTCAGGATTTCGGCAAACTCCGCCGATGCCGCTGCCAGACGGAAGGGAGCTGAGGCGGACGCAAACGATGATCCGAAATCGCGCCGGGTGATCGGCCGGGCGACCTCCTCGACCTCATAACTGTCCGCATCCTTGTATCGAATGAAAACCGTACCGATATCGCCGGATATCTTTTTCGAGGCCGAATTCAACTTGATCTCATACAGCGCCGTCACCTGATGGCCGGCGCCGATCTCCCCGCCATCCTCGCGATCATCGCGGAATTTCTCATCGGCCACGTCCCGGTTTTCATACCCCAACAGACGGTAGCTCCGCACCACCGCCGGGTTGAAATCGACCTGGATTTTGACATCACGGGCGATCACCTGCAGGTTGCCGGTCAGGTTGTCGACAAAGACCCGGCGGGCCTCGGCCAGATCGTCGACATAGGCATAATAGCCGTTCCCTTTGTCGCCCAACTGCTCCAAAAGGACATCATTATAGTTGCCCATCCCGAAGCCGACCGTCGACAGGGTGATCCCCATATCCGCATATCGCTTGATCTCTTTGAGCAGCGCCTCCGGGCTGGTCTGCCCGACATTGGCGACGCCGTCGGAGCACAAGATCAGCCGGTTGATACGCTCTTCATCGAAATACCGCTGGGCCATCCGGTACGCCAGCCGCAATCCTGCTTCGGCGTTGGTGCTGCCTCCCGGACAGAGCCGGTCAATCGCCCCTTCGATTTCATGCCGGTACCGAATCGAGGTCGGATCCAGCAGGACCTCGCCGCGAGAACCATAGATCACGATCCCAACCCGGTCGTCCGGACGGAGCTGATCCAGCAGATAAATCAACCCCTGCTTGACCAGTTCCAGGCGATCTTGGCGATCCATGGAACCAGAGACGTCGATCACGAACACCAGATTGGCCGACCGCCTCGCCTCGGGGTCAATCTCCATTCCCTTAATGCCGATCCGCAAAAGCTCACAATTCTGCCCGAACCGGGATGGCGCCCCCTCGACATAGACCGAAAACGGGTTCTGGCGCGGCGGACGGTAGCCGTAATCGAAATGGTTGACAAACTCCTCGACCCGGACGGCATCCTCCGGCGGCAACGCTCCCCGCTCCAAGTACGACCGCATCATTATATATGAAGCGTCATCGACGTCGGCGGCAAAGGTGGAAAGGTGGTCGTCCTCGGTATCAATAAAGGGGTTGACGCCGTAGTTCTTGAAAAACATGGCATCGTATGCCTGGCCGTTGACGATCGCCGAACCGCCGTGTGCCGGAGGCGGATTATAAGGAGGCGGGCAGGGAACGCGAATCATGCATTGCGGCGCCGCACCGGAAAAGCCCAAAGCACTTGGCACATTCATATCAGTGGCGACAGCCTTACCGCGCGACTCCCCCTTTTTGCCCTCGGCCTCAGCCGCAGGAACTCTGATCGGTTCGCTCATCTGCTTGCGGCTTTCCTGGGTCACTATCGACTGATCCAACACAGCCTGCCGCATTTTCAACTTGATAGTAATCTGTGATGGCGTGTCCGCCACCACCGCCAGGTCGATGATCATGACTTGGTCGAACCCCACCATGGTCGCCATAAGACTATATGTCCCAACAGGTACTCCGGAAATAACAAACCCCCCGCCGGGGCCGGTGATTGCTCCCATGGAGGTCCCCTCTACTTTGATTGATACCCCGACCAAAGGTTCGCCGGTCTCGGCGTTAATGACTGTACCTTTGATCGTGCCGGTGGCGGTGGCGAAAGCCAAGCTGCTTGCCAGCATAAGGATAACGGCCATCGCCAGCGCTCTTGAGATACTTATCAGAGGATTCATAATCCACCTCCTTGTCCAAAGACTCGGTCGGTTACGGTTATCTTGTCTTCTGATTGAAATACCGTCTAAGGCGGCTTTTCTTCCCGAAATACGGAGGTATGAAATTGATGGAGCGGCGTCGCCGGCAAGGATCGCGGGTAGTGTAAATTCTTTTGTGTAGATTTGGATTTTGGAGGGCAAAAAGAGAG
>CAZPEV010000199.1:0-5285 GCA_964585635.1 uncultured Ignavibacteriales bacterium | reverse complement strand
CCATGCTGGTAGTCACCCATGAAATCGGATTTGCCCGGGAAGTTGCCGATCGGGTGATATTTATGGATGGGGGACGAATTATCGAAGAGGGAACGCCGGAGAAGCTGTTCGATCATCCGGAGCAGCAGCGAACGATTGACTTTCTGGCCAAGGTCTTATAGGCGCCGGGCGGGCCGGGGAAGCAGGAACGTTCGGGGAATGACATGATAAAGAAATCTGCGATTCGAGTGTTGAGCCTTTGGGCGGCCGCGATGATTCTGCTGCCATTGGCTCAGGCGGGTGGCAAGGTTGCCATATTGCCAATTCCAGCCGTGGCGCCGGCCGACAGCGTCGGCCAGAAAGTCTGGGTTCAATTCATCGATAAGGATGACTCGCCGGTTGCCTTCGGAAAGGTGGCGGGCGGGCTGGAGCCTCGGGCGCGGCAGAGAAGGCGCGACATTCCGCCGGATTGGTACGACCTGCCGGTCAGGCGGGAATATGTCGAGGCGGTAAGGCGGTGCGGCGGCAGCGAGATTCGGGTATCACGCTGGCTAAACGCCGTTTCCTGCCGGCTGACCGCGTCGCAGATCGCCAATCTTCAGGCATACCCGTTGGTCAAATCGATTACCCCGGTACTCTGTCTGACACGCCCCCTGGAGCCGTCGCCTGCGGTCTATGACAAGGCGGCGATAATCGACAGCTTGGCGTACGGTCCGTCGTATACCCAAAACCGGATGCTTGGCGTCGATCGGCTGCATCAGAAATTCATTCCGGTCGGCAGCGACAGCCTGCGGCTTAACGGCTCCGGGATTTTGCTGGCCTTTTTTGACACCGGTTTTCTGCCGAATCACCCGGCCTTTGATTCGATGAGAATCCTGGCCACGTGGGACTTCATCAATAACGACAGCACCGTCGATGACAGCCAGCCGACGGTATCGCAGATAGACCATGGTACCGCCACGCTGTCGGCCTGTGGCGGATTCTCATTCGGCAACCTGATCGGTCCGGCCTTCGGCGCCGATTACATTCTGGCCAAAACGGAGTTGGTGGCGCAGGAGATCCAAGTCGAGGAAGATTATTGGGTGATGGCGGCGGAATGGGCCGATTCCCTTGGCGCCGACATTATCTCATCCTCTCTGGGATACAACGACTGGTACACCTATGTCGACATGAACGGGCACACGGCCGTCACGACGATTGCGGCCAACATCGCCTCCTCGCGCGGCATTCTGGTCGTCACCGCCGCCGGCAATGAGGCGCTGCATCCCTGGCATTATATCATCGCGCCGGCCGACGCCGACTCGGTGGTGGCGGTCGGCGCCATCGGGGCCAATGGTGTCATCGCCGATTTTTCATCGTTCGGGCCGACCGCCGATGGCCGTATCAAGCCGGAGGTGGTGGCGATGGGACTCGGCGTGCGGTGTGCCGATTATCTGGGTGGATTCAAGTATGCCTCCGGGACATCGCTGTCGACTCCGCAGATCGCCGGGGCGGCGGCGCTGATCCTTCAGGCCAATCCCTGGCTTCGGGGGCGGCCGGGCTTTGTGCGAAGACGGCTGATCGCGGCCGGCGGCCGCTTCAATAGTCCCGATAATCAGTACGGCTACGGTTTGCCGGATATGGAGGCTGCGGCCGACAGCCGGATCTGGATTCGTCCCATCCCGCAAGTAACGGTCATTGCCGGGCAAGACACGACCGTGGTGATCGAAACGTTTGCGCCGATCGGTGAAACGGTGCAATTCTTGCCGATCGATTTTCCCGCAAATTTCGGTCTGGTTGACCTTGGCCGCGGGCTGGCCGATCTGAATATCCAGGGCATTGATGACCAGACCGGAATACGCGGCTACCGGCTGATCGCGATCGCGGCAGGGGAGGCCGACACGCTCGATTTCTCGGTCCTGACCGTCCCGCACGTGGTGCCATTTGTGGCTGGGCCGAATCCGTTCGCCGATTCCCTGACGTTTTTCTTCACGGGCGATTGCCCCGAACGGTATGCCATTGACATCTTTGCTCTCTCCGGGGAGGTCGTTTACCGGTATGCCGGCCGGGTCGCCGCCGGTCCGTTCATATGGCCCGGGATCAATGCCGGCGGGGAAAAAGTCGCTTCGGGCGTTTATCTTATCCGCTTTTCTGCCGATGGTATCGAAGAAAGGATTAAAGTCTTGAAGCTGTGACTATGCTCGATACCGTCGGGGTCGAAAGCGAACGAATCACACGGTGCGCCGTCTCCAAAATCGATCTAAAGGGTCGTTTCGTCTATATTGACGATGAGACCGAGGATTTGCTCGGTTGCGTCCGGGAAGAACTCTTTGGAAGCTCTATCGCCGCCTACCTGACCGAAGAATCTTTCGATCGCCTGCGACTGATTCTTAATCGGCGAAATCGGGTGGAATCATTCTTTGATTCGTTGCCGCTGGACCTGCTCCGAGCCGACGGCCGACCGTTGCACTGCGAATCCATCGTTTCTCTTTGCTTCATCGCCGGTAATCCGGTGAATTATCAGATCATTTTGGTTCCGTCGCATGATTCCGGCTGCCGCGTGACGCCTCCGATTTTCGAACGGCAAGTGCTGGATTTGCTGATGCCGCGATGCGGGGTCTCCGATTTTGCCACCGTGGCGGAGCTGTTTTTCCAGGCGGGTGATTTTGCCGAAGTTTCCTGCTATGGCCTGACGCCGGAGAAGAATCTTATGCGATTGGCGGTGTTTCCAGATCGGGAAGCGCAGACCGATATCCCCGACTATCTCCCCCGGTACGCCCAAGGGCAGACGTCCTTATTGGCCGAATCCCCTGATGCCCTGCGTCTGGACGACAATGTCGGCAGTAGGCAAGAGGAGGCCGCCATTTGTTTTGGCGACAGCGAGCATGGTCCGGTCATCATTCGGCTGCGCAAGAGGGACGGCAGGTCATTGACCGAAGTCGAGGCCGAGCGGTTACGTTGGGTGGCGCAGATTTGCCGGCAGTACAGGACGACGTCCGCCGCCCAGACTTCCGCGGCCGCCAGATTCTTATCGCTCGGTTGGGTAGCGGAGGCGCTGCAGATCGGCATTGTCATAGTCACCGACGACTACCAGATTGTCTTTCACAATGCTCATGCAACCGCCATCCTGCCGGGGATAGACCCGGTCTCTCGGGAGGATTTCCGCGCCGTCCTGAAGACGCTCAGGGTGTGCCGTAAGGGGAGCGAGTCGACACCGTTCCAGCAGTCGGTGCTGTCTCAAGCCATTCGAGATCAAGAACGGGCGATGGCGCGGGTTTGTCTGCCTGACGGCACGCGGATGCTGAAGGTCATCACCGGGCCCCTGGAAACCGACGACCAACGGCTGACCGCCTGCTGCTTTATCTCCGAATCTCCCGAAGAGGAGTCGCCGCAGAACTATGAGGCGGCCCGGAAATTGATCGGCATTATGTCTCACGATATCAACGCGCCACTAATTTCCATGGCCGCTTTTGCGAAGCAATTGCAGTCGCATCATACGGATCAACTCGATGAGGCGGGAAAGTTTGCGGTCACGTGTCTGCGGGAAAACGTCGACATCATGCGCCGGATGCTTGATGGATTAAACGATATGTCGCGTAACTGGATTGACGATGGACATCCGGAACCGATCGCCGTTCGTCGTTTGATCGATGATGTGCTGGTGTCCTTGCGGGCCGTCTATCCCGGCGCTCAATATCGGGTGGTGATTGCCAATGACTTGCCGGAGATCAATGCCCCCAGAGGCAAGTTGATCCAGGTGTTCCGCAATATTCTGGATAACGCCTTCAAATATGCGTCCGGAGCACAGCCGCCAACCATAACGATTGCGTATGAGCGTGTCGACGGCCGGCACCGGTTTTCCATATCCGACAACGGTCTCGGAGTCGGCGATGCCTATCGGCAACGGGTCTTCGACCCCTTTTTCCGAGTGCCCGATCCCTCCGTGATGGAAAGGGAGGGAACCGGCTTGGGGCTGGCCATCGTCCGTGATATCGTCGACGGCTGGGGCGGTCAGGTTTGGCTGGAGCAGGAGGGTTCCGGCGGATTGACCATTCTCTTCGTTCTGCCGGAGCAGATTACAGGGTAAGGGTATGAAGCGGAAGATAAGAATGGCGCTGGTGGAGGACAATCGTTTCCATGCCATCCTGTTCGAACGGGCGGTGCGGGAACGCTATCCGGATTGCGAGGTGACGACCTATCGCACCGGGAAGGCCTTTCTTCAGGATATGGCCAGCGCCCGCTTTGACCTGGGGGCGGTCGATTTTCATCTTCCCGATATCGACGGCTTGGAGCTGTTGGCATTGATTCGAGCCGGGAAGCCGGACTTGCCGATCGTGGTTATCACCGGCGGCGGTTCGGAGCAGATCGCGGCCGAGGCCATCAAGATGGGGGCGATGGATTACGTGACCAAGAGCGGCGATTTTGAATCGGCCTTGCCACGCATTATTCAGCAGGCGTTTCAGAAGCAGCAATTGATCCTCAAGAGCCGCCGTTTGGAGGCCAAGGCCAGAGAGGGTGAGAAGCTGGAGATGGTGACCACGGTGGCTTCTACGCTTAACCATGAGATCAATAATCAGGTGATGGCGATTTTGGGAAAACTCGAACTCTTGTTGGAGGACCCGCAGATCGTCGACCCCGACGCCGTAGAAAAACTCCACATGATAGAAACTTCCGCCCGCCGCATTCAAGAAATTACCCACCAGATGGCCGGCCTGATGACCACCTCGGTCAAGCATACCCCGGTGGGGCCAATGCTGAGGCTTGTGGGAAGACGGATTCCGCGACAGCGTGACGCTTCTCCGGAAGTTATTCCCGCCGATAAAACCGATTGACAAAAGATTGCCGGGCGGTATATTCCCCCCTTACCATAAACCGATGGGGTGGTAAGATGAACTCAATGACCGGCTTCGGCAGAAGCGAGATTCGTCGGCGTGATTATAAGCTTCGCGTGGAATTGGCCTCGGTCAACAGCCGCTTTCTTGAGTGCGTCTTCCGCATGCCGCGCCTGCTGGCCGGCGCCGAAGGCCAATTGAAAGAGATGGTTAATCAAAAGATCTCCCGCGGCAAGATCACGATTACGGTCAACCTCGAGGAATCCCCGGAAGCGGCGGCCAAAGCGCTGATCGACCAGCGGACGGCGGCGGCCTTCTATGATCATTTGGTGGGGCTGAAGAAGCGACTGAAGCTGGCCGGTGATATTACCCTGAGTCACGTTTTGGCTTTTCCCCAGCTTCTGGCGGAGGCGGCGGAGGCCATGGACGAGGCGCGGCTGATGCCCGACCTGATGAAGGCCATGACCGGGGCGTTGACCGATCTACGACGAATGC
>CAZPEV010000198.1:0-5343 GCA_964585635.1 uncultured Ignavibacteriales bacterium | reverse complement strand
TCAGGATGAACTTGGCGCCGTATTTGACGGGGGGATAATCTAGCGACGCCTTGACGGACTTCTATTGACCAATAAGCCGAAAGTACGACGTAAGTATTTCCAAACGATCAAACTGTCCGGGTACCTCAGTGAAGGATGGGAAGTGGAGCTGTATATCGATCATCGCCTGACTGATTTTACCTATGCCGATCGAACCGGAGAATATAATTTTAATGTCGACATCTTCTACGGCGCCTCATCGATTACCCTGAAAATGTACGGCCCCAACGGAGAGTTCAGGACGGAGGAGCTTGATGTCAAGGTGCCCTACAATCTTATACCGAAAGGGGAAGTGGAATATGCGGCTGCCATAGGCAAGGCCGACGGTCAGGTGGAAAGGGGGCTGTTCGGCGAAGCGAGTTGTTATTATGGAATTACCGCCCGCCTGACTGCCGGAGTCAGCGCTGATATCCCCGTCAAGGTCGACTATCCGGCGACCATGGTTGAGGAAAAGAATCGTCCGCTGTTCGGAGGAGAACTGGCGTATCAACCGCTAACCAATATGACCGTGGCCGGGTATTATGCTCCCGACTATGCCCTGCAAGGGGGATTCAATTTTATCCATCCCACCGCTTTCAGCATCAATAGCCAGGTCACGCTGTTTGAGCCGAATCTGGTTCGAAACCCGCTTGGCCAAATACACAATGTCAGCTTCGCCGTTTCCTCGCCGCTCAGGCTCTGGGGCCAGCATCTTGGTCTCCGCGGCAACATCACTCATGACCGATACCCCAACAGCTCTCATTGGGGAGCCTATTATGGATTCAGCACGGCATTGTCCTACGTTTATGTTAACTATATCGGCCGGTATAAATTGTCCCAGTACGCGGAGGTCAATCGGGCCGTTAAGACGGTCTCTAGCCAGCTCATCATTGGTTCGCGCCGGGCGTGGCTGGTGCGGCCGCAATGTCGGATCGATTACGATCACAGCGGGAACGAACTCGTGAAGTATGGAATATTTCTGACCAGACAGATTTTCCGGACCGGGCAATTGAGTTTTTCCTATGAGCGCAACCAGATCGCCAAATCCGACCTCTATATGGTGACGTTTAACATTTTCAGCGGGTTTGCGGATTTTAGCTCGCGCGTGATCGCCTCGTCGGAACAAGTAGCTATGACTGAGGCCCAGCACGGGTCGATCCGGTTCAACCAGGAAGCGGGGACGCTTCGTTTCAATCGGCGCAGCGGAATCGGACAAGGCTCGGCCGTTTTGCAGCCTTTCATTGACGCCAATTTCAACAACCAGTACGATGAAGGCGAGCAGCAGATTCAGGGCTTGAGGGCCAAAATACCGGGTGCCAGCAGTCAACCGACGGGAAAAAACAAGACCTATGCCTATGACCGCCTCCAGCCATACGAAGAGTACAACGTCGAGATCGACGAATACAGCCTGGATAATCCCCTTCTCAAACCGGTCCATGATGGATACCGTGTGCGCCTCAACCCAAACATGGTCACGGTGATCAAAGTCCCGGTCGTGACGGTCAGTGAAATGAACGGCTCGGTCAAGCGGCAAACGGAGCTTGGCCGGACCGGAATGGGCGGCGTTAAGATACAGGTGCTTAACCTGATCACCGGCGCCAGGAACGAGATATCCACATTCAACAATGGTGAATTCTATTATCTGGGCCTTATTCCCGGCCGGTATCGCGCCCGGGTTCTTCAGGATCAATTGGACGCCTATGGATATGTCTCAGAGCCGGAGACAATCGATTTTGAAGTCAAGGCGGTCGAGGGCGGAAGCGTTGTGGGCGGTATCGATTTTCTCCTGATCCCGCGCAAATAAACTTCCCGATTTGCAGACAGATCAGCGCGTCTTCCGGTACAACGATGTATCGTAATGCGTGAGAGCCTACGGTCAATTATACAGAAGCCATGCGCCGTCGTCCCCGTTAGGCTTCCGCCGGAGTTCGGATATGTTTCCCGAGCATGCCGTTTCTATCGGCCCGACAAGGCCTTGAGCGCATCGTCCGCGGCCTGAAGCATTGGTTGGGTTGAGATGGAGCTTCCGACCGCCCGCTCCATCCACAGATCCGGCGTAATCGATCCCTGAGCGCACATCCGTTCCATTTCCTTACCCAGGTTCTTGGTTTGTAGAAATCGCCCGAGCTGAAAGGCGATAATCTGGCCCAAGGGATAATCGGGCAGATACATGGAACGGTACACCATATGGGAATAAATCGCCAGGATTTCGACGTCGCGCACGTCGAAGACGGGCGCATAATAGGTGTTCCAAATATCTTTGGCGATGGCGATGACGGCCTCTTTCAGTTGCGCCGGGGTGGCGTCGGGATGGGCGTACATCCAACGCCACATTTTCATGTCAACCAGGGCCGGGCCGCTTATCTCGTACATTTCCCAAAGGGCGTCGATATCTTCGAGATATTTCGCGTCGGGAGCTTGGTCGGTAAAACCGAGCAGGCGGAGATCCTGCGATTGGAAAACAAAAGCGAAGGCTTCGGTAAAGGCCGTGTTCGGGACGCCCCGCAAGAGGGTATGATCCACGCGATTGAGGGAGAGAACCTGTTCGACGTTATGGCCGAATTCGTGCACGGCAATGTTATACCCCTTGTAATCCATGCCGCCGGCAGTAAAGCGGGTTCGCAGGTGGGCCTTATCCACGCGACGGCCGGGACTGGCCGCGTGCCCTATGCCGCGGGAGGGGTCAACGGTGATTCTTGCCATCAAGAATTCCGTCGTCTTAGCATCAAACCCCAGCGTCCGCAGGATGGTGGCCAGGTCGGTCTGAAACGCCTGCACGGTCGGGTATTTTGCCTTGACAAGGCTGTCCAGTACGCGCTGGTCGATGGAGGCCCGCACTTTGAAACCGTCGTACCAAATATCAAAGGGCTCAAGCGGCCGTCCGAGCCGTTTTTCGATCAAATTTCCGATTTTGGCCACGGCCTCGGACCCAAGTATGGAGACGAGCATCTGTTCAACCCGGGCTTCAGGAATCTCGCGCTCGCGCTGAAAGATGCGGTCCATAAGCGTCGGTAGGCTCGGATAGTACTTGTCGACCTCCTGCTGCGCGTGGAAGAGACTCAGGATATAGGCATATCGGGTGAGCGGTTCCGGGGAGTTGTCGACGACGGCGCCCGGCTGGCCGGTTTCTTTCCAGTCAGCCGGCAGGGGACCGTCGACGATGGGCGAGATTGTTACACGGTTGGTGGCCAGGGTCCAGTCCACGGCCGGATTATTTATCACCACCGCCGGAATTTCCTGACGAATGATTCTTCCCATCACGTCATAAATCATCCTTTGCCGATTGAGACCGTCCGGAGCGGAATACAGCGATTTCAGTTCGTCGCGGAGATTCCAGTGGCTGACGAGCCGCAGGCCTTTGGGGAACGGCCGCTGGCCGTCGGGAGTAAGCAGATGATGCATATAAATATTGTAGCGGTTAATGTAGTCGTCGGTCTCGGTGGACACTTTGGTCTCCAACTGTGAAACCTCCGGCGGTATGCGGGCCTCAAATTGCCCGGCCAGACGCGCCTGCATCCATCGTTCCGAGGTCCAGGACGGTCCCAGCCGCAGAAGGTCATCCAGGCGGTACTGCGGGTAGTTCAGCAGGATGATGAAGGCGATCTTGGTCTTAAACATATCTTCGTCGAAGTGCGCGTATGGAGAATACTGTCCCAATATATAATCGATGGGCAGGATCGGCCCGGTTTCGACATCCAGATTCCAGGACAGGTCGCGTCCCATTTCTTGAAAATGGCCGTCGATGCTTTCGAACGCCGTCTCAAGGTGCTCTGCTGTCTGCCGCAACAAGGCCGAGTCAGCGATGAAATTCTCTTTGCAGAACCGGGCAAAGTCGGCCGGGCTACCGTCCTCTTCGCGCCACAACCCGGCGGCCTGCCGGACGCCGCGCTCGAATCGATCGCGCGGGACATCTTTATTTGCGGCGGTATAATCATCAACGATGGCACGTATCCCGGTTTGATCGATGTAACCGGCATCAGCATATCCGATCCGGGCCAGCGCCAACACCACGAAAACCAGCAGCGCGATGAGTCGCATGCTCCGAGCCGACTGAAGCCGCCGACCATTCGCAGCCGAATCATCATGAAAAGCCAGTAACTGATTCATAGCTACCCCTCGAATTATTGGGTAAGATCTCCTTATTGTCGTTCATAATCTAAGCTCGGGCGCATCCTGGGGCAATACCAAAAAGAATTATTGTTGCGGCATTTGGCTGGGCATCTGCGCTAGCAGACTGTCAATTTTGAACCGCCCGGCGGGCAGGAATGCCGGCTGGTGAGAATATTGAGCCGGGCCGGCGAAAATTCGGTGCCGCCACGCATCTTCTCCAAGATGTCTACGCCGAAGATTATCGGTACAAGGGCAAGCCTAAATCGGAATGGAGCATCTTCGCTTCGCCCATGGGAGAAGGAAGGGAGGAAGACGGTCAAAACAAACGGGGAACGACAGGCCGTCGCCCCCCGAGAATTTTCTGCCGGAGGTCGGACTTGAACCGACATGATGTTGCCATCGGGGGATTTTGAGTCCCCTGCGTCTACCAGTTTCACCACTCCGGCATAAAGAGCTTCGAGACAGTTATTATAACGGCGCCTCCGGGGGCTGTCAAGCAGATAAATGGATCGGCGGTAGCCGCCGGCCTCGTACACGCCTGCGGCAGGATAAAGCGACCTCGAGGTTTTAGGATCAAGATCGGATTGGCCTATTCACACTAGAAACGGGGCGTTCCGCTGCTGTCGGCCGGAGGTGTCCGATAGCGATCGGTCGGGTAGGGGCCGCCCGATCGATGGAGGAAGCAACTGTCCTGGGGAAGGGTCGCCTCTGTATAAACCTCCCTGTGAATCTTAGGGCAATGAATCGTCGCCAGCCGTCCCGTTTCATCGCAGATATCGGCCATAGTGATTCCTGGGGGAACGGCAAAATCCTCGACCGGCAGATTTCGGTGCGCGGCCAGCATGATCTGTGTCCAAACCGGCAAGGCGTTGACCGCTCCGGTCATGTTGTATCCAATCGAGGTCTTGTCGTCGAATCCGATCCACACGCCGGAAGTCAGTTGCGGTGTGAAACCGATGAACCAGGTATCGCAGAAGTTGTCTGAGGTTCCGGTTTTGCCGGCGGCCGGCCGCGAGAACCCGCGCCAACGGGCGCCGTACCCTGTGCCGCCCGGTTCCAGCACCGACTGGAGCATGCTGACCATGATGTAGGCGGTTTCCTCGCTCATGACTTCGTCCTTCCGAACCAGGCTGTCATCTTCAAGGACATTGCCGTAGCGGTCAGTGATCTTGAGGATGTAGCGCGGCGGAATCCTGATCCCGCCGTTGGCAAAGA
>CAZPEV010000197.1:0-5406 GCA_964585635.1 uncultured Ignavibacteriales bacterium | reverse complement strand
CACGGTCACGGAATCGAAGATGAAGTATGGGACGGAGGCCGATCTTCTGAATACCATCCCGTTGCCGGACTCCGTCGACGTGCAGATTTCCGTTGGCTCTCACAGCCGCCCGAATGCCGTGGCGATCCTGATCGGCAATTCCAACGCCGCCTTCGGTGATTCGCGCTCGTTCGCCCGCAACGACGTGGCCGTCATGAAGGAGTACTTTGTCAAAACCTTTGGCCTCGATCCCAACAATGTTTACACTCTCATGGATCCAACCAAGCTCCAGATGGAGGAATTCCTGGGCTATCCTGATGGCCGTCCCGGGCGCCTGGCCGGCCTTGTCGGAACTAATGTGCCGGAGCTCTTTGTCTACTATTCGGGATCAAGCGGCAGCGATTCCCTCTCGGCGCAGGAATACCTGCTGCCGGCGGATGGCCGCGCCGACGACATCGGCGGAAGTGGATATCTGATGGCGGCCCTATGCTCTCATCTGGCGCGCCTTGGGGCACAGCATATTTTTCTGTTCCTCGAGACCTGTTGCTCGAAAATGTTTCAGAGGGATACCCTGAGCGAAAATGCCGGAGGGATCGTCATCGTCCAATGTCCTTTGGCAACCAAAGGGACGGTCATGGCCGCGACCAGCGGCTCCGAGGCAAACGGGGCCTATCTGGACAAGCACCATGGCCTCTTTACCTATTTCTTGCTCAAAGGTCTACGGGGTGAGGCTGATCAACCACCCGTCGATATGAAGATTACGGTTGGGGAACTGAAGAAATACATTCAGTCACGCGTTGGGGGCGTGCCGTCCGCCGCCGATTCATTGTGGCACCGGGAGCAGTTACCCTATGTCGGATCTGACGATGAAAGCCGGGTTGTGATTGAGCTAAGGCAGTGAGGTAAGAAGTGGGACTGAAGGAATCACTAAAAGCGGTTCTGGATTTAAAAAGAATTATCGGCAGTCTCGTCGTGTTGGCCATTGGCACTATCTGCGCAATGATATTAGGCTTTAGGCCCGTGCCGGATTCAATAAAACCATACTGGGCGGGACTGTTTCCGGGGGATACGATTAAGAAACAATTCCATCGCTGTCCCGGTGATACGACGGTATCGGTGACGTCGGCCAAGGAGAGGTATGAGGTTCTGGTTACCCTTCCATTCATAGGCCATAATCGCGAAATCGTGGAAGGGTACGCGCGGGCCATAGCCAACGATAGCATCAGAGGCAGATTTAACGACTATAGTGCCGGTGCGACAATGAATGGCTTGCGGCAAAGTCTGGCCGCCGGATCATATGATGCCTTCTATCGATACGCTGACAGCCTAAGTCAGCAGTATCTCGGCCCATCGTATCTTAGGGAGACCGGCTTATCGACCACGATTACCGCTGATAGTTGTTACCAGGTAAAGGTATCAGCCAATATTGTGAATTCCGAATATGGCGCGGGCACAATGGCGTTGAGACCGGCGTTTAGGCTGGAGGCAAAGCTCGACCAGGACACATTTATAAACGGTGACAACATTATTATCTCGTTGTCGGCGTCGGAAAATTGCTATGTGACGGTCTTCAATTTTCAATCGTCGGGGGATTCATTGCAGGTTTTGGCCCCGACCCAGGGGATGCCGCGCAACAACATCTCTATGGGGGAAAGATATCAACTGCCTCCGCCGCAGAGTCTGTTTCCCTTAGGGGTTTTTCTGAGAAAGGATCAATTGTCCGACAAAAGGCTTATCTTTGCCATCGCGACCAAAGGTCAAGACCTCCCCCTGCCGCCGGAATATGCCTCCGCCGCCCTGCTGCCCGCCGATGGCGCCATAAAGGCGATGAAGGACTGGTTGGTCGGACTTGAAGCTCATAATGTTGCCGTGGCGGCAGTCAAATATGAGGTCATCGCTTCGGGACCGAAGCCGTGATATTATGAATGCCAAGCCGACCGATAATTCCGCCGATTGAATGGGCAGTGATCTTCTCTTGAACACCATATCATATACTATACCGGCTTTAGACTGAGGGTGGCCTTCTGCCTGAGCGAAGGTATTGTTCGCAGTGCTTCAGCGATTCCTTATTTCCCGGCCAGAAGAGCAACTCCAGCGCCTTCTCGTAGTTGCACCAGAGCCAGGCGTCGTGCTCGCGCTTGTCCAGCACCGGCGGTCCGGCCCCATCCACCTCCGCCAGGAAGACGGTCTCCGTGATGATTTCCACGGGCTGTTGATACAGCTTCCTCATCTCCTCTTCGACGGGAAAAGTGTAGGAGTAATCGATTGGCCAAAGAACGCGTTCTGCAAAGCCGGTCTCCTCGCGGAGTTCCCGCACGGCTGCCGCGAGCGGCGTCTCATCCCCCTCGACCCCGCCGGTGATGCATTGCCAATAGCCTCCCCCGGAGGGGATGCGCCGCAGCAAAAGATACTGCCGGTGGTCTCCCTGAAACCGGACGCAGTAGACGGCGGCCTGGATCGGTTGCCTCATGTCGAATCCGTACTCCACCGGGACGATTCCCGGATAAGCCCTACATGATGCCGAAGTAGAACAGCACCGGCAAAACCAGTCCGGCGATCAGCGCCTCGCCGCCGATGAATCCGGAAGCCACCGTGATGTAATACCTTTCATACGATGCTGGGTCGGCCTTGGACCAGATCCAGCCACCGATGGCGCCCAATGCTATCGGCAGGTTCAGCGTGCCGGGAAGGATAAGCGCGAAGCCGAAACCGCCGGCGCTGGGCAACCAACCCCAGCCCAGCTTGTCTTTGGCCAACGCGATGATGATCCCGGCTGCCCCGGCGATGACCGTCCAAAGCAGCGCGCCGGGGGGAAAGGCGGCAATCCCTTTGGACATCAGCACCGCCATGTTGGCCAGCTTCAGCCCGGTCGGAGCGGCCAGGCCGTCTCCCCCGAGACCGTAATGATTGATCAGGAGCGGGTACATGATGGCCACCGCGGCGGCCCCGATCGGGATGGCCCAAAATTGCACCCAGGTGAGCACGCGGGGTGTCGACCCAACCATCTTGCCGGTCTTGTATACCTGCATCAATCCTTCGCCCTGGGAGTTGATGTTGCCCGACATGCCGGCCGCGACCAGGTTGTGGCCGATGGCTGGGGAAAAGAGGCGGAAAATCGCCTGAACGGTGTTGGCCATCAGCGACACCGGGCCGTTGTTCGTTTCTCCCAGCACCCGGACGCCGACAAGAATCAGCGGCAGGCCGCAGACCACCGCCGCGATCGTCTGCCAGTACGGCATCCCGAAATGACGGTACTGAATAAACGCCAGCAGGATGGTCAACAGGACGCTGAGGATCAGGATCGTTACGGGCGAAACGTCCGTGCGTTCGGCGCCGGCCTGTCGGGCCGAGGTCATGCCGCGAAACATCTGGACGATGGAGCGCCACTTCAGAATCACCGCCGTCATCGCGGCGCAGATCATCAACGAGGTCGCGGGCCACATGAACCAGAGCATGAGGATCGGAAAATGACTCCCCGACAGGTAATTGGCCATCATCCCGCCATGCTGATGCAGGAGCGCCGTCTGCGCCTCGGTCAGTTGACCGGCGCCGGCCAGGGCGTTAATCTGATCGAGATATTGCGGGGCGATACTGTTGTTGAGGATAGCCGTCCCGGCATGCTGCATGACCGTCGGGCCGAAGACCCAGACGACGAGCGAACCCAAAAGCATTGACAGCCCGACATTAAGGCCGATCAACATGCCGGTGCCGACCGATAAGACGCTCCATTCGATGCCGACGCCGAACCGTGAGGCAATGCCCAGCGTGGGCAGCTTGTTGAGACCATCGCGAACGAAGGCGATGATTATCCCGACCGCCGCTCCGACCCCCAGCGTCGGCAGGCGATAGCCGGTGCTGCTGCCGGCGGATTCATCCAGCACGTTGATCGTTTCGGCCGCGGCGACGCCATCGGCGAAAATCATCTCCGGGTCATCAACAAAGTAACGGCGGAAGAGGGCCGAGACCAGAACTCCGATCGCTCCCGAGCAGCAGAGCCAGGTAAACATCTGCCAGGGGGTGATATGCAGTTTGACGTCGACCGATTCATTCATGGCCAGATACCCGAAAGCAGCGGCCACGATGCACATAAAGGCGGTCGAGGTGGCGGAGGTGGCGGCGGACTGGATGATGTTATTCTGGACGGCGTTTTGCCCCCGGGTGGCGCGGGCGGTGAGAGATAAAAACAGCGCCCCCAGAAAGGCCGCCAGGACGCTCACGTTGGGGCCCATGCCCAACTTGAGGACGATGTAGGGATAGGCCAGCGAAATAATCGTCGATACCAAGAAGGCGCCGATGATCGATTGCCAGGTGATTTCCGGTTTATTCACAGTCTGCTTCTCCTTGCGTTCCGTCCCGTGCTGGATGATGTGCTTTATATTATGGGTCGAGCAGGACGTTGTCCAGGGGATAATTGGGTTCTCCGGCGGTGGGCGGCGATGATCGGGAGAGGGAACCGCTCGGGGCCGATGAACCGATCAGGAAAGGATGATTGGCGGCGAAAACGCCGCTCCGCAGCAAATATCCCTTCTCTATGATTCGCCGCGATAAGGTACAGTCATCACGGCTACAGATTTGCCTCTGTTCCGATCCCGGCCTGGCGGGCCTTATCATAAACCAGCTTGGCGGCGGCGGCATCTTGAATTGCCAGTCCGTTGGATTTGAACAGGGTAATCTCGGTCGAATTGGCGCGTCCAGGTTTGCGGCCGATGACAATCTCCCCCAGTTCCGCCTGCATATGCGACTCTGAAATCGCCTTCTCCTGCAGCGGGATCATGATATCGCCGGCCTCCTTAAGGCAAGCTTCGTATGAATCGGCCACCACCTTTGATCTCTTGACGACAGCGGTATCGAGTTCGCGCGCGTTGGGGGTGTGGCTGCCGATGCCGTTGATATGCGTGCCGGGTCTCACCTGGGAGCCATCGAACAGCGGTGTAGCCGAGGATGTCGCGGTGCATATGATGTCGGCCTGGTCCAGCATTTGCTTCGGTGAATCGGCCGGGATGATTTCCAGTTTCAACTTAGGAGCCATCTCTTTAACGAAAGCGGCGCAGGCTTCCTGGGATATATCGTAGACGTAGGCGCATTTCAGTTCCCGGGCGACCGCCACCGCCCACAACTGCATCTTGGCCTGCACGCCGGCGCCAAATATGCCGGCAATCTGATTCTTATCCTGCCGTGCCAAAAATCGGGTGGCCACGCCGCTGGCGGCCCCGGTTCGCACGGCGGTCAGATAACCGCCATCCATGATACAGATGACCTCGCCGGTTTCCGGATTTTGAAGCAGCACCTTCCCAATGGTAGTCGGTAAATTGAATCTTTGCGTATTATTCTTATAGACCGTCACCACCTTGCAGCCCAGAGCCCTAATATCCATCAGATAAGACGGCATATATAGCGCAAGGCCGTCCGGCGGGGTAATGCCGATCC
>CAZPEV010000196.1:0-5414 GCA_964585635.1 uncultured Ignavibacteriales bacterium | reverse complement strand
GGCGTGGTGCGCCGTTCCCAAGATGATCATGGAGCCGTGAGGGGGAGATAACCCGCGGGCTTTAACTCGGGAGGGAGGTGAAGCAGATGGAGTTTATGATTCAACCGCTGGACGTGGCGGTCGAATTGCAGCAGGCGCCGGGCACCAACTACCTGTGTCCCGGCAACGTTTACCAGTGCGGCTGCAACACGATCGCGGGATGTGCCTGCCCGAAGAAATTCATGGAACCGTAACGCCTGAGGTGAGCGACGGGCGCTGATGGGAAGGAGGTGATAGGGATGGAATTTTTGATTCAACCGCTCGAGATCATAGATTTCGACAAGTGCACAAACCAGTACTGTCCGCAGAACAAAGAGCAATGCGGCTGTAACGTGGTGCGGTTGTGTGCTTGTCCGCAGAGCTAATTTGACTCGAAGGACGCGACCGCGTTCCGGCTAGGGCGCGAATTTACCCCGCGGATTGGCATGCTGTCGAGGATTAAATTCGAAACCCGGGCGAGACGCGGCCCCTCGTTCGGGACGAGCCGGCGCGGGCAACCGCATGGCATTCAAAGGCAAACGGTTATGACGGTCCTTTTTGTTTGACAACGAGGCCGCTAATATGTATGTTTACGGTATAAAAGCTGAAATCGTCGCCGCCGGGGCACCTAATGAATCGCGGGATAGTCGGCGGCGCCAACCTTGCACATAACGGACGGATCGGCCATGGAACCTGTTAAAGAGACTTCCTGGCGCACCGTGCAACGGCTCTTGCCGTACCTCTTGAGGTACAAGCGGCGGGTCGCGCTGGCAGGTTTGGGAACGGCCTTCGGCATCTTGCTGCAATTGCCGCTGCCATTATTAACGATGTATATCATCGATCACCTTATATCGCGGGAAATGCTTCATCTGGTAACCTGGATTTCGCTGGGTTTGATCGGCATTCTTCTGGTCCGGTCGGGGGCCTCGCTGATCGAGCGATACTATCTCAACACCTTCCGCTTGCGGGTCGTGTACGATTTGAAGCGCGAGACGTACGAACACCTGTTGCGGCTGCCGCTGGACTACTGTTATAAGAAGCAGACCGGCTACCTCATTTCGCGGATCAGCGGTGATATTGAGGGGGTTCAGGGATTGTTCGCGGAGACCTTCCTTCAAATCGTGCGTAGCGTGCTGACTTTTTTGGTTGGGGCGGTGGCGATCTTTTGGCTCAACAGCAAATTGGCGCTTATCACCACCGTTCTCCTGCCCTTTTACGCCTTTTCGCTCTTGTCATTCAACAAGCGCATCCGCGATCTGGTGGAAGAGAACCGTGAGGCCTACGCCCACCTGTTCAAGTATTTGCAGGAACATATTTCGGGCATTGCCGTCCTGAAGGCCTTCGTCGCCGAGCGCCATGACACCCTCGGCATGCTGAACCTGCTGAAGGAGGCCATCCGCAAGGAATTCAAGTCGGGCATGCTGGGAACGCTGGCCATGCTGGCTTCGGGATTGATAAGCTCCCTGGGGCCGATTATTCTGCTGTGGCTGGGCATCATCGAAATCGTCAACGGCCGTCTGACCCTGGGCGGACTGGTGGCCTTCAACTCTTTTCTGATGTACCTGTTTTCGCCCCTCAGCAGCATCTCCGGCATCAACGTCACCGTGCAAAACTCGTTGGCTTGCGCGCGGCGGGTGTTCGAGTTTTTCGACCAGCAGCCGGAATTTGCCGCCTCGCGGCACATTGACATTCGACCGGGGGCGCGCATGAGCGGCGGTGAGATCGAGTTCCGGCAGGTGCGCTTCGCCTATCCCAGCACCGCCGTCGACGTTCTCCGCGATATCTCGTTTGTAGCCCCGGCCGGGCGGGTGACGGCGATCGTCGGGCGCAGCGGAGTCGGCAAAAGCTCGATCGTCAATCTGCTGATGCGCTTCTACGAATCGCCGCGGGGAACGATCCTGGTTGACGGACAGGACATTCGCCAGTTTGACCCGGCGTATTACCGGCGCAACATCGGCTTGGTCACCCAGGAGCCGTTTCTGTTCGGCTACAGCATCATGGAGAATATCAAGCTGGGTGATCCCCGGGCCGGCGACGAGGCGGCGATCGCGGCCGCCAAGGCGGCCTACGCCCATGACTTCATCCTGGCCTTGCCGGAGCAGTATCAGACCCGCGTGGGCGAACGGGGGGCGCTGATATCCGGGGGCCAGCGCCAGCGGATCACGATCGCGCGCGTCTTTCTTAAAAATCCCCGCATCGTCGTGCTCGATGAAGCGACCTCGTCGCTTGACAGCCAGTCCGAGCAGTACGTGCGGGAGGCCATGGAACGACTGCTGGTGGGGCGCACGGTGGTGGTCATCTCCCACCGGCTGTCAACGATTATGAACGCCGATAAGATCATCGTTTTGGATGAGGGGAAGATTGCAGATGTTGGAGATCATGCGACGTTGTATGCGACCAGCGACCTCTACCGGGGCCTCTACAATGAGCAAAATGCGGACCGGACGTCGGCGGTGCTGTAAAGGGGCTGATGGAGGCGTGGCGTCTTGGGGACGATTCCTGCCGGTGGTGGCCTGCCTGCTGCTGTGGTCGGGGGGCGATCCCGCCGCGGCGCAGACCGATACGGTCAGATTCGTCGATCGCCCATTGGATGATTTTGTCGTCCGGGCGGTACGCGTCCCCCGCCCCCCCAAAATCGACGGCGTCCTGGACGACAGTTGCTGGTCAATGTGCGCCGGCCATAGTGGCTTTACCCAGATGCGGCCGAATCAGGAGGCGCCCGCGACGGAAAGCACGGTGTGTTACTTTGCTTATGATGACCATAGGTTTTATTTTGCCGCCCGCTGTTTTGATTCCGCACCGGATAAAGTCCGAGCGAATGTAAGCCGTCGAGAAGATATCGGTGGCGATGATCTTATTGAACTCCTTCTGGATACTTATAATGACCAGCGCTCCAGCTATTGTTTTGACCTGAATCCTTTGGGAATCCAGGCCGATGGAATCATGACGGCCGCCGGATCGGATTACAGTTGGGACGCCATCTGGAATTCCGCCGGCACGATCACGGACGACGGCTGGCAGGTGGAAATGGCGATACCATTCAAAGTTCTGCGATTCCCCAAGCAGCAGCAGCAGACCTGGCGGGTACAGGTGTTCCGCTTGATTCGCGAGACGGGGGAGTTTGACGCCTATGTTCCGTTTCGCAAGGTCGATAACAGCGAGTTGGCGCGGATGGCGGAACTGCGCGGAATCGAGCTGCCGTCGATGCCGGTTCTGTTGGATGTGATTCCGTATGTGACCGGGAGCCACAACAAATTCGAAACGCCCCGCGAGCGGGACAAGGTGCGGTTCGGCTCCGATCTGAAATACGGACTCGGCCCCAATCTCATCCTGGACGGAACGGTCAATCCCGATTTTGGGAATGTCGAGGCCGACGTCGATTACATCAATCTTTCGCCCTATGAACTATATCTGCAGGAAAAGCGGCCTTTTTTTCTGGAGCGGATGGATATCTTTGAAACCCCCATGTCCCTGTTTTACAGCCGCCGTGTGGCCGACCCGGAAGACGGCGCCCGATTGACGGGGCGCCTGGGGCCATATGGCGTCGGGCTCTTCTACGCCAAGGATAATAATAAGCCGCTCGATCATCGGGATGACTACGTCGTGGCCCGGTTGGAACGGAATATTATGTCGCAATCGCATCTCGGCGGCATGATGACGTACGTCAAGGGGCGGACGCATGAGAATACGGTGCTGGCGGGCGATTTTCGGATGATCAGAAATTCGGTGTCCGTTTCGGGTCAGGTGGCGCAAGGCCGACGGCCGGGGCAGGAGAGTAATAATTACCGGGGCACGGCCAATTTGGGATTCAATCGGAATAATCTCGCGCTCAGTTATGATTACTCGTTTCATGAACGGAATTTCCACGCCGACGCCGGCTTCATCTCGCCATTGGTGATCGACCTTATGTACACGCCGATATCGTATCGGACCAATCGACTGACGGCGGATTACCAGTTGTACGTCAATCGCCATCATCTCCAGAGCGTCGGCGCCCACCTGTCGGGGACCCTCCAGCACGCATATGGCGGGCGGCCGCTGACGCGCCAGGTGTCGTCGTCGCTGTCCTTTTCGTTCGATCGGAATCTCGGCTTTGCCTTCGGCCCGACGTTTGACGACAAGCGCTGGGAGGGGCGGATGTTTAACATGGCGACCTATTTCCTCTCGGCCTGGGCCAACCCGAGCGGTCTGATCAGTTCCTCCGTGTACTACGAGGAGGGGCGCGGTTTGGATTATTGGAATGTGGCCTCGGTGTGGCAGCGGTACCTGTCGGTCGACCTTTCGATCAATCCCAGCAAGAAGCTGGAGCTTATCCCCTCGGTGTATCATATCAGTCAGTACCAATCGCAGCATGGGCGGCGGACATACAATCAATGGAATTGGCTGTTGCGGACCGGGTATCATTTTAATAAGAATATGTTCATGAAGGTATTCGTGCAGGGGAATACTCAGGCCGATTGGTACACGGCGAATTTTCTCTTCGGCTTTACCTTCCTGCCGGGAACGACGCTGTATCTGGCCTACAATTCGGACTATCTTGACATCGGCAGGACACTGGTGACAAAAAACAGCATCGTTTTCACCAAGATATCATTTTTTGTCGGAACTTAATCTCCCGATTTCCCGGCGGGGATGGCGGGGCAGTATCCCGTCGGGATCCGTCAGTCGAGCGCCGGCGCGGTGGTACCACCGGGCATATTCATAGCACAAATACCAGAATCGCCTCAAAGCAGCCAAATCGGGCCTTCGTTGCATGGACGAGGGGAGACGGGCGAGACGGCAAAAGGGCTTGGCGGGGGTGAATAAACCGCGTTAAATTGAATCCTGGAAATCTTTCTGGTTGGGAGCAGAAGGCATAACCATAACTTCATGATCGCGAGGATAAGATGAAATACGGCGCTCGTAATCAACTGGTCGGAAAGGTGACCGGCATCAAGAAGGGTTCGCTCATGTGTCAGGTGACGCTTCAGATTCCGGCCGCCGCCATGATGAGTTCGGTGATGACCATCGATTCGCTGAAGGAGCTGGGTCTCAAAAAGGGAGATAAGGCCAGGATCGTGGTGAAAGCCATACATGTCCTGCTCGTACGCGAATAAGCCGGAAAGCGTCTGCGCGGATGGGATTCAGTGAGAGGCCGTTCCCGGTAAGAAGGCCGGTGAGGCCGCGATGCATCGACCGGTTCCAACGACGTCTGGCGATCGTACGAGGATCATTTTAGAGCATGGAGGAAACCTGTGGTATGCCCGATTTCGGAATCGTGATCCATGGCGGGGCGGGGGCGATATCCAGAGACAAGATGACACCGGAATTGGAACGGGCCTTCCATGAAGGAATGGTGGCGGCCCTGGAAGCTGGATATGAAATCCTGGCGCGGGGCGGCGGCAGCCTGGATTCCG
>CAZPEV010000195.1:0-5517 GCA_964585635.1 uncultured Ignavibacteriales bacterium | reverse complement strand
AAGCCTTTGTGGAAAAACGGAAACCAAATTTTTCCAAATTCCCCCGGCGCCCGTAGGCAAATGACCGCGGAGAATCGCCCTCCTCATCCACTGCGCATCTGGCTGCAGGCCGCGCGCCCCAAGACACTTCCGGCCGGAATCGTCCCGGTGCTGGTCGGTGGTGTGCTCGCTCGTGGCGACGGCTTGTTTCACCTGACCTCGTTTCTGGCAGCCGTGTTCGGGTCGGCCATGATTCAGATCGGAACCAACTTCGCCAACGACTTGTTCGATTTCACCAAGCAGACCGACACTGCCGAACGGATCGGGCCGCTGCGAGTCACTCAGGCCGGCCTTGCCACCCCCCGGCAGACGGCCTTGGCGACCGCCATCGCTTTCCTTCTGGCTGCGGCCGCCGGCGCCTACTTGGTCCATCGCGGCGGCTGGCCGGTGGTTATCATCGGCCTCAGCTCGATCCTCTGCGGCCTGCTGTACACCGCCGGGCCGCTGGCGCTGGGGTATGTCGGGCTGGGGGATATCTTTGCCCTGATTTTTTTCGGCCCGGTGGCGCTGGCCGGGACTTATTATGTTCAGGCGCTGAATATTTCGGCGCCGATAATTCTGGCCGGTCTGCCGTTCGGCATGATCTCGACCGCCATCCTGACGGTCAACAACCTGCGCGATATCGCCTCCGATCGCAAAGGAGGCAAGCGGACGCTGGCCGTCCGATTCGGCCGGACCTTTGCCCGCTATGAATACCTGGTCATGCTTCTGGCCGCCGCGGCGATGATTGTGCCCTTGGCCCATATGATACACAATGTCCACCTGTACCTGGCCATGGCTTATCTGCTGTTGGCGGTCGGTCCGGTGCGGACCGTCTTCTCCACCACCGATGGCGAGCGGCTGAATAATACTTTGGCGACCACCGGCCGCCTGCTCATTGCCTACGGGTTGCTGTTCGGCATAGGTTGGCTGCTGTGAGAATAACCGCGCTTTCCATCTCTCCCTTTGAACGAACCCTCGTTGTCCCGTTTGTAAGCTCGCAAGGCTCGCTTCATCTGCGGCGTGGTTTCATTGTCAGGATTGCGGACGAAGCCGGCCATAGCGGGCGCGGTGAGGCCTCACCACTGGACGGTTTCTCGCCCGATTCCAGGCCGACGACTGAACGCGCTCTGGCGCAAGCGGGGCGAAACCTTGCCGATCGCGACATTCCTGATTCGCGCGACGACATCGCTGCTTTGGTCGATGACCTCATCCCATCATCCTGCCCTGCGGCCCGTTTTGGGCTGGAGACGGCACTATACGATCTATCTTCCCGGCGAGCCGGAAAGCCGCTTTCGATCTGGCTCAACCCTCAGGCGGGGTCGCACGTGCAGGTAAATTACCTGTTGATCAGACCGGTGGATGATTGGGAAAAAGTCAAATCCGAAATCGCCCGATCTGGATACCACACCGTCAAAATCAAGGTCGGTGGACAAGTCGATGATGACATCGCCTTCGTCAAGCTGGCCCGCCTGCAACTGGGAGAGAAGATTCGCATCCGGCTCGACGCCAACCGGGGATGGTCACGTCGGGAGGCGGAAACGGCCCTTCATTCATTGGCCGCCGTAGGCATAGCATTCATTGAAGAGCCGTACCGGTGGTCTGAAATAACAGATATCAGGAGATTAGGCCGGTCGACCGGAATCCGGATGGCGCTGGACGAAAGTCTGATCGCCCCAAGTGACCCGCAGTCATTTATTGCCGGGGAAGCGGCCGATCTTTTCATCCTAAAACCGACTCTGCTGGGAGGAATACGCCAGACATGGCAATTGGCCGAGACGGCCCGAGCCCATGGCTGCCGGGTGGTTGTGACATCAACCTTGGAAAGTGAAACCGGTATCGCCGCACTGCTTCATTTGGCGGCAGCCCTTCCCGGAGAACCTGAAGCGGCCGGCTTGGATACCCTGCGCCTGCTCGCCGATGCCGACCCTCACCTGACGACCGTGATCGATGGCGCCGTGGCCGTCCCCAAAGGCCCAGGGCTGGGGATCGGTGACTCGCAATGATTACCATAGGAAACAGGACCACTCCTTGCCCCGTGTCGATCGCCGCGGCTGACGCTCCGGCACAGGTCGCGCTAGGCGATACGCAGCATGCAATAACTTATGGCGATCTGGATCGCATCATTGAGGCCACGGCGACCCGTCTTTCAGCATCCGGCCTAAGGCCCGGCGATCTCCTGGCGGTGCTCGCGCAGAATTCAGTGCCGTATGCGGCGCTGTTTTATACTGCCTTTCGCCACGGCTACCGGCTACTGCCGCTGAATTACCGCCTGCGTCCCACTGATTGGCAGGCGCAGCTTGCCGAATGCGGCTGCCGGCTACTACTCCACGACCAAGACTTTACCCTGGCGGCCGGTGAACTGGGAGTCGAGACGATCAATATTCATGATGTCGTCCGTCCGCCGGATCATTCTTCCGAGCCTGCCCGGCCCGATCCCGTGTCGCTTGACCGCGAGGGGGTGATTATTTACACCTCCGGCAGCAGCGGCCGGCCGCGCGGCGTGGTTCTTACTTGGGCAAATCTGCATTTTAGCGCGTTGGGCCAGGCGGCGGGGCTGCCGCCGGCGAAGGATGATTGCTGGCTGGCGGTCCTTCCCTTTTTTCACGTCGGCGGGCTGTCAATACTGTACCGCACCGCCCTGGCCGGGTGTGCGTCAGCTATTTTGCCGAGGTTTTCCCGCGAATCCGTCCTGCCTCTTGTTCGGGAGGGCCGGGTGACGCTGCTTTCGCTGGTTCCCACCATGCTCGCCGATCTGATTCGCGGCGACCCCGATAATCAGCTTCGCCTGGCCAAGGCGATCATTCTCGGGGGGGCGGCAGTCGATGATTCGCTGCGACGTGAAATAGCGGCGCGTCGGCTGCCGGTGCTGACCAGTTATGGGATGACCGAGACCGCCTCGATGATAACGCTCCTCGATTTTCCGCAGCAGATAGAAAAGCTTGCCTCGGCCGGAAAGACGCTGCCATACGTTGAGATCGGCCTCCGGGATGACCTGGGCCAGTCTGTCCCGCCGGGGCATCCGGGTCGAATCCGGGTCCGCGGCGAGGTCCTGTTCTCAAAATATATTGGGGAACGGAAAAGAACGGCAGGGCAGGATTGGTTCGATACCGGCGATTTGGGGGTGCTTGATGGCGACGGCTACTTGACTGTCCTTGGCCGCGCCGACCGGATCATCGTCTCCGGCGGAGAAAACATTGATCCGGGCCGGATCGAGGCGGCCATACGGTCAATCCCCGGTGTCAGCGGCGCGGTCGTGATGGCGCGCATCGACAGACGTTGGGGCAGCCGTCCGGTGGCCTTTGTCGAGGTGGCCAACGCCTCCCTATCGGAATCATTCCTGCTTCAGGAAATCGGCCGGCGTCTTCCCCGTCTCATGGTACCGGACCGATTGATCGTCGTCTCGCACTTACCCCTGACCGGCAGCGGCAAACACGATCATTCAGCCTTGCAACGGCAATTTCCGGAGCTTTTTCGGGAGCAGGAGTGATTCTATTCCATCAATTCCCGCAGCCGATTCTTGAAATCGGGCGGCAGAGGAGTTGAAGTTTTTGTGACACCGTCGGCCATGACATGAACCGTCCCGGCCGACCCAACCAAATCACCATCCAAGCTATACAACCTATATGCCAGCGTGAATGACGACTCCCCGATGGCGGCGATCGACAACGCTATTTCCACCGTATTGCCCACCGTAAGCGGCTGATGGAAATCGGCTTCGGCATGAACAACCGGAATCAGGAAAACACCCTCCGGGATTATTCGACATAGTGGGTACCCGATCCTTTCCAGAAGCCGCTCGTAGGTCGCATGCACGATTCTGAACAGATTGGCGAAGTAAAGAATACCGGCGGCGTCGGTATCATGGAGAGCGATTGTGTAATATTCTTTTATGGCAGCCATGCTAAATCCTGACCTGACCAACGACTCATCCAATATAAGCCGTATACCCTATGGTAGTCAAAAGTATTCTGGATGAGCACCTGGGCGCTGGCGAGAACGGAGCCTGCGACGACAACGCCGCCGCGGAAGCTGCTTGACTTTGAGCCCGATATACATTATTAGTCACTTGATGGACGAAAAACAAAGATACTTTGACGATATCGGCGACACCTGGGATAAGGATCTAACCGCCGAAGACCTGGAGCGACTTGCTCATATTATTGATACGTTCAGGCTGAGCAAGGGATTGAAGGTCTGCGATCTCGGTTGCGGCACCGGAGTCCTGTTTGACCTGCTGCGTCGCCGGGTCGGCGAGAACGGCCTTATTGCCGGGGTCGATTTCGCCCCGCGCGTGGCTCGCCGGGCACACGACAATTTCCCCTTTCACAATATCGGCGTCGTCGAGGCGGACGCCTCCCATCTTCCCTTTGCGATGGGAATATTCGACCTGGTAGTGTCATTTGCCGCCTTTGCTCACTTTTCCCACAAGGATGAGGCGATTCGCGAGGCGTATCGTATCCTTAAACCGGGTGGCCGGATGGTCATTATTCATCTGGCGGGACGAGATGAGCTGGCCCGCGAGCACCATCAGGCCGGCGGACCGATAGATCATGATATCCTGCCTGACCGAAAACAGCTCGAGGAGATGTTCCGGCGCGGTCAATTCGCCTGATGCGAATTGACCGAAACCGATACCCTTTATCTCGCGGTCGGTCGAAAGATTTAGGTGAGACCCACCTCCAAGCTTATCGTGCATACCGCCCTCTTTCTGGCGCTGGCGGTGCTCTTGCCAATTGCCTTCCACCAATTCGGCCTTGGCGGCCGCCTGTTTTTGCCGATGCATATCCCGGTCCTTTTGGCCGGTTTTATCGCCGGACCGTTTTCGGCCGTCCTGGTTGGATTGATAGCCCCCCTGGTCGGTTTTTTTCTGACCGGCATGCCGCCGGCCTATGCCGTGCCATTAATGTCGCTGGAACTGCCTCTCTATGGTCTGGCCGCGGGCCTCTCGTACACGACGCTGAGGTTGAACATCTATCTGGCGCTGGTCGTCGCTATGATCGTCGGCCGCCTGGGATTCGCTCTGGGATTATTGATTCTGGGGTTGTTTATCGAACTCCCTTATGGGTTGGAAACCTATTTCAAGGCGGCTGTGGTTACCGGCCTGCTTGGCATTATCGTCCAACTGGTTCTGATTCCTCCCGTCGTTGCCGCCCTCAACCGCCGGCGCGGCTCGGTTTCCTACTAATTCCGGTAGTGGGTCAGTTTGGAAAAAAAGTGATTGACGGGGGCACATGTGTGCAGTATTTATGGTCCTTGACTCTGGAACCTTATGAGCATATTTTGGAGGACTATGGAAACCTCAACTGCCGTCAGCATTGCAGGCATTATAATTAGCGCCCTTATAGCGTTCCTTGTATCGTCGTTTAGAATCGGAATATATAAGAATAAAGTGGACAATGCATGCGGCGATGTGGAAAAGTTAGAGAAAGAACTCAAAGAAGTAAGGGATATGGCAGTTTCCTGTACGACGTCATTAAAAGAGAGGGAGCCTTTAGT
>CAZPEV010000194.1:0-5665 GCA_964585635.1 uncultured Ignavibacteriales bacterium | reverse complement strand
ATGTGTCGGACTTGATTGCCATTGCTGTCGTCTCCCATTATAGAGCCGGCTATCGCCCGGCGATAGGGGAGACATGGTACTTTAAAACCTGATAAAAGTCAACCTCGGCGCAGGACCGCCGCCTCTTTCGCTTCTTTGTGCCACGTCAGCAGGTCGGCGACCGAATGCCGGTCAAAAACATCCGTCAGTGCGTGCTGGGCTTCGCCCAGCATGCGCTTGATGGGGCAATCTTTTCGGTTGCAGACGTCGCTGGTGTGCAGACATTTGGAGATGAAATACGGTCCCTGAATAGTTTCCACGATTTCTCGAATCGATATCTGACTGGCCGGTCGTCCCAGAGAAAATCCGCCTCTTACCCCCCGATGAGACTGTACGAGTCCCGATTTTGACAACGACTGAAATATCTTGGCCAAGAATTTTTCCGGCACCCCCTGAGTCTCCGATATTTCCGATAATGGTGTGATTCTTTCCGCCGGTTGATCCGCCAGATACAGGACACCGAATATCCCGTATTCTTCAGCTTTCGTAAACTGCATGCATCACCTACCGTATCAATGCGTTGCCGCGAGTGAGAAAGAACACCTGCTGCAATGTACCTCCCCCAGGGGGGCAAAGTCAACCTAATTTGTGCCTTTTTTCACAAAATTATGGAGTCATTTGCCTGAGATTGGCGCTGTAATCTGCAACTGGTCATTGGGTTAAGGGGAAATGCCGTTTGATCATCCGGCGATAGTTAAGGGTATCCTGGAAGCCCTAGAGGGAAGTGCTCCTTTGCTTGACATGCGGCTGCGATTGGGTATATTACGGCCGATGAGATATAGAAGCGGTATGGTTAAATTTCCTCGCCGGCTCCGTCGGCAAGGACCGCTCTCAGCCGAAGCATACGCTTCCGACGCCTCGCTATATCAGATCTTGCCCGAATCTGTCGTCCTGCCGGAGAATGCGAGGGATGCCGCGGCCACCGTGCGGCAGGCGCTGGCGGCCGGAAAAGCAGTGACGCCGCGGGGGGGAGGAACCGGCCTGGCCGGCGGCGCCCTCGGAGAGGGGCTTATCGTCGACTGTTCCCGCTTGACTGAGGTTTCTGATGTCTCGATAGATAACAAGAGCGTGACGTGCCAGCCGGGAATTATCTATCGCGATCTGAACCTGGCGCTGAAAAAGTATGGCCTCTTCTTTCCTCCGGACCCATCCTCCGGTGACAGTTGTCAGATCGGCGGGATGCTGGCCAACAATTCTTCCGGGCCGCGGTCGATCAAGTATGGTTTGACGTCCGATTATGTCGAGGAGTTGACGGTCATCGGCACGTCGGGATGGCCGATTCGGCTGCGCTCGCTTCCGCTGGATTCGCCGGAACTGGAAGAAATCTTCAGCGACCATCCGGAGTATCGTGAGATTCTCAATCTGCTGGTAGCTGCCAGGGAACTGATTCTGAGCCGATGGCCAAAGGTGAAAAAGAATTCCTCGGGGTACAACCTGCATCAAGTTGTCTCCGATCTTGATCGGGGGCGGTTCAACCTGCCGGCGCTGTATATCGGGTCCGAGGGGACGCTGGGGTTATTCGTGGCGGTGCGGCTGCGGCTGCGGCCGCTGCCGCAGGGGCTGAGGTCGTTTCGCCTGTTCTTCGCTTCGCTGGAGGGTGCCGGCGACGCGGTGGGGCCGCTTCTTGATACCGCTCCGGCGGGGCTTGAAATCGTCGATGGCGCCACACTTAACCTGATCGGGCGGGCGCGATATCGTATCCCGGCCCAAGCGGCGGCGATGCTCCTGCTGGAATATGATGACGAGCTGGACCGTCGCGAGCAGGCGTTAACGGCGCTTGTCCCGCGACTTGGGCTGGCGGTTCCGATCGAGCGGGCGGCCAACGAGCAGGAGCAGAACGCCCTCTGGGCGGCGCGGAAGGCGATTGTGCCGACCCTCTACAAGCATCATCCGATCAAGCGTCCCCTGCCTTTCATGGAGGATGCCTCGCTGCCGGTCGGCACCCTGCACGAATTCATCACCTGGGTCAGACAACGCCTCGAGCGGGAAGGGCTGGTCTTCGGCCTGTTCGGGCATATCGGCGACGGCAACCTGCATATCCGGCCGCTCATGGATATCAATCATGATGGTGATTTCACCCTAATGCAGACGCTGTATCGTGAGGTATACGACAAGATACTGGAACTGGGCGGATCGACCACCGCGGAGCATGCCGACGGCCGCCTGCGGGCCGGCCTGGTGCGGCGATTGTATGGGGACGAGATCTACGGCCTGTTCCGCCGGATCAAGGCCATTCTCGACCCGGACAACCGGTTCAATCCGGGGGTGCTTCTGTCGGATCAGCCGTTCACCGCGCATCTTGATTTGAAGAAGCTGGAGTTGGTTTGCGCCGCCTGCGGCAAGTGCAACGGTTACTGCCCCGCCTTTGAGGTTTTTCGACGCGAAGACATGTCGCCGCGCGGCTGGCTGCGGATGATGCATCATGGCGACCCGAATCCACAGGCGCTGGAGCAGTTCTATCAGTATTGTCTCAACTGCAAAAGCTGCACCATCGTCTGCCCGGCCGGCGTCGATATCGCCGGGGAGATTCTGTCGTTTAAGGCAAAGCGTCCCGGCCGGATGGCCGGACGAATCATTTCGTTGTTCGACCGCCGCCGGACGTTCGAGAAGTTGCTGGCGATAGGGTCGCGTGCCTACCCGGTGTCTCGGACCTGGGGAGGACGGACGGCCGCCGCGATCTTGGGCAGACTCCCCTTTGGCTTTGATGGGAACGTTGTCTTTCCACAGCCGGCGCGCCGGTCGTTGCGGGCGCGGTATCCGGAGCTTTGCCGTCCTACCGGATCTGTGGCGCTCTTTCATGGATGCGCCGACAACTATTTTGAATCGGCTGCCGGTGACGCCCTGGTGGCGGTCTTTCGCCATTATGGATGGGACCTTGCTTTCCCGACACAGGATTGTTGCGGGCTGCCGATGGAGGTGTACGGACACAGGGAGAAGCTGGTGGCCAAGGCGCGCGGGAACATTGACGCGCTGGAACCATTTAGGGCCGTCGTTTTCACTTGCGCGTCATGCCTGCACCGCCTGGCCGACTACCATGAATTATTCGCCAAGGAGTCCCCATATCATGGCAAGGCGTTGGCCCTGAAAAACAAGCTGTACGACGTCAGCCAGTATCTCCTCAGTCGCGATGCCGCGCTGCCGAAAGGGGGGTTGTCCCGGCCGGTGAGGTTGTCGTATCATCATCCCTGTCATCTTCGCGCCGCCGGGCGGGAGATGGAACCGCTGCGGTTGCTGGCCGCAATCGATGGAATAGAGCTTCTTCATCCGGAGCGGGCGGGACGCTGCTGCGGGCAGGCGGGTTCATACGGGTTTGTTCATTATTCGGAGGGGAAGGCCGCCTTCGCCGCCAAGAAGGAGGAATACCGCGATCTTGATCCGGATATCATCGTCAGCAGTTGCCCCTCGTGTATCAGCAAGATTCGTCAGGAAATGGGAAATGGCATCCGGGTATGCCATCCGATCGAAATCATCGCCGACCTTATCGCCGAAAGACCGTTGCATGACAGATGACACCGACGCCACGGGCCTGGTCATCGTCTACACCGGGGACGGTAAGGGAAAAACGACGGCCGCTTTGGGACTATGTCTGCGCGCCGTCGGCCATGGGAACAAAGTCCGGATAATCCAGTTCATCAAGAGTGACTGGCCGTACGGCGAGCGGGAAGGGCTTAAGCGGCTGGCGCCGGAGGTCGAGCTTGATATCAGGGGAGCGGGGTGTATCGGCATCCTAGGGGACGATCTTCCGATCGAGGCGCATCGCGACGCGGCCCGGCAGGCAATGGCCGCGGCCGAGGCGGCCGTCGGATCAGGGAAATACGACATGGTAATATTGGATGAGGTTCATATCGCGACGCGCTATCAACTGATTGCGGTTGAGGACGTCCTGAACCTGATTAGGAACAAACCGGCCGGGTTGACGCTGGTCATGACCGGCCGCTGCGCCGATGAACGGGTCATTGCCGCCGCCGATCTGGTCACCGAGATGAAAGAGATCAAGCATCCCTACCAATCGGGACGGAAAGCCAAGAAGGGGGTGGATTACTGATGCCGGTTGGCGACGGGCGGCAGGCGGCAGGGGAAGAGGAGTCCCCAAGGGCGGCCGTTTTTGGGGGAAGCGGTTTCATCGGTACTTACTTGGTGATGAGCCTTTTTCAAATGGGGTATCAGGTCAATCTGCTGGTCAACCGGACTTCCCCGGACCTGAACTCACCCCGCGGCCGAATCAGGACATTTGCGGGGTCAATCGAAAACGCGGCCGCGTTGGAAGCATGCTGCGCCGGATGCTCGGCGGTATTTCATCTGGTGGGTCTGATCGTCGAAACCCGCGTGAAGACTTTTCAGAAGACCGTGATCGAGGGGATGGCCAACGCGATTGCGGCGGCGCGCCGAGCTGGGGTATCCAAGATCGTCTATCTTTCAGCTTTGGGGGCCTCAGCGGAAGCGACCTCCCGATATTATCAGACAAAATACCAGGCGGAGCAGCAGGTTCGGAACTCCGGCCTTGACTATACCATCTTCAGGCCCTCCATCGTGTATGGCCGGCGGGACCAGTTTGTCAATCGCCTGGCCCGGATGATTCGGCTGACGCCGATCGTACCGGTAATCGGCGATGGAAAATACATGCTGCAACCGGTTTATGTCGAGGAATTGGCGGCGCTCATGGCCGCCTCAGCCCGGGCGGCGTTTACCTCGCGGCAGACATATGAGATCGGCGGGCCCCGGCAGTTGACATATCTGGAACTTCTTGATATCATCAAGGGCATAATGAACGTGAAACGGGGAACACTGCATCTGCCGGTGAAGTTGGTGCGCTGGGGAGCGGGGCTGATGGAACGGTTTATGAAACCGGCGCCGCTCACGGTGGATCAGCTCACCATGCTTTTGGCCGGCTCGACTTGCGATCAAACCATCGCCGAGCGGGCGTTTGGCGTGAGGTTCTCGCCGCTGGAGATGCAGTTGCCGAAATATATGGGGAAGCGACATGACGGAAGAGAAGCAGTTTGACATCGTAATCGTGGGGGGAGGCCCCGGCGGCTTGACGGCCGGCATGTACGGCGCACGCGCCAATATGCGGACGGTCGTCGTGGAACGGTATCTGCCCGGTGGACAGATCGCCATTACGGAAGAGGTCGAGGATTATCCCGGATTCGAACATATCTCCGGCGCCGAGCTGGCGTCAAAAATGACCGAGCACGCCAAAAAATTCGGTCTCGAGATTATCTCGGATGACGTGGTGCAGGTCGTGTCGGAGGGGGACTATCGCAAGGTGGCTGTCGGCGCCGGCGGAACGCGCTATGTCGGCAAGGCGATGGTGGTTTGCGCGGGAGGTTCGGCGGTGCATCTCAACGTTCCCGGCGAGAAGGAATTTTCCGGCAAAGGGGTTTCCTATTGCGCCATCTGCGACGGGGCCTTCTTTAAGAATCAGATTATCGCCGTCGTTGGCGGAGGTGATGCGGCCGTCGAGGAGGGCCTGTTTCTGACCAAATTTGGGTCCAAGGTGATTCTTATCCATCGCCGCGATAAGCTCAGGGCGCAGAAGATCATTCAAGAGCGGGCCTTCAAGAATCCCAAGATGGAATTTATTTGGGATTCGGTCGTCGAAAAGGTATCGGGCGGGGCCAAGGTC
>CAZPEV010000193.1:0-5674 GCA_964585635.1 uncultured Ignavibacteriales bacterium | reverse complement strand
GTTATCTGCTTTGTCTGTGCCTTTGCCGCCTATGTGGTCATGCCGTTCGGCAAGGGATTGACCGTCTCGGACCTGAATATCGGCATCCTTTATATAGTGGCCATCACCACCTTCACCATCATTTCGCTTCTGATGGCCGGATGGGGCTCCAATAACAAATATGCCCTGTTGGGCGGGATGCGGTCGGCGGCGCAGGCGGTCAGCTATGAGGTGCCGCTGGTGTTGTCGCTTTTGGGCGTGGTGATGGTGACCGGCTCGATGTCGATGAACGATATCGTTGCCGGCCAATCGGGCTGGGGCGGCTTCCGCTGGAATATCCTGTTCCAGCCGCTGGGCTTTCTCATTTATATCATCGCCGCCACGGCCGAGGCCAACCGCACGCCGTTTGATCTGCCCGAGGCCGAGCAGGAGTTGGTGGCCGGGTTTAACATTGAATACTCCGGCATGAAGTTCGCCATGTTCTTCCTGGCCGAATTCGTGAACATGTTCACGGTATCGGCTATTGCGGCGACGGTATTTCTGGGCGGATGGAACGGCCCGCTGCTGCCGTCATGGGTCTGGTTTCTGGGCAAGACCCTGGCCATGGTTTTCGTGCTGATGTGGTTTCGCTGGACCTACCCGCGACTGCGGGTCGACCAGTTGATGGAATTTGCCTGGAAGGTTCTGGTGCCGCTGGCGTTTCTCAATATTCTCTATGTGGGAGTGATGGCGAAGTGGTTGAAGTGGTAAGGCAGTTCGCCTCCGGGATATATAACTTGTTGTTGGGGCTGTTTACCTCCGGCAAGCATCTGACCCGGCACGCCATCACCATCCAATATCCCAAGGAGCGGTGGCCGATGCCGGAGCGGTCGCGCGGGATGGTGGTCCTGCTGACCGACCATGAAACCGGCCAGCTCAATTGCACCGCCTGCCTCCTGTGCATGCGGGCCTGCCCGGCCGGCGCCATCGAGATTGAGGTCGAGAAGGACGAGAAAGGGAAGCGGCATCTGAAGGGATTTCAGGTCGATTATCATTTGTGCTGCTTCTGCGGTCTATGCGAGGAGGCCTGTAACTTCGCCGCCATCAAGCTGGCGACCAAGTATGAATTTCCCGAGTACGACAAGAAGAATCTGGTGTGGGACATAAAGAAGCTGGCCGCGATGGGATTTGACGTTCCCTATGAAAAACCGGTCAGGAAGACGCCGGAAGCAAAGAAGCCGGCCGCGGCCGCTTCGGCCGCGACATCGACGCCGGCGCCTGAGGCGCCTGCCGCTCCGGGGGCGGGCGATACCACACCTCCGAAAGGCGAGGGGTGATGATGGAAACAATGGTTTTTTACCTGTTTGCCTTTCTGATCGTCATTTCCGCCCTGGCGGTGGTGACGTTGCGCAACATTTTTCATTGTGCCCTGTTTCTTATTCTCTGCCTGTTTTCGGTGGCCGGGGTGTATGTCCTGCTGCACGCCGAATTTCTGGCCGCGGTCCAGGTGCTTTTGTATGTCGGGGCGGTGGCCATCCTGATGATCTTTGCCATCATGCTGACTTCCAAGCTGGCCGGCCGCGAAATCCAGATGACCAACGAGCAGACGTTTCTGGGCCTGTTTCTCTCGTTCGTGCTGCTGTTCGGCCTGGTGTATGCTCTGCGCGGGACCCTCTTCCGGATCGTGGCCGAGGGACCGCCGTCCAAGTCGACGCTGCAGATCGGCCGCCTGCTGCTGACCGATTACGTGCTGCCGTTTGAACTGGTTTCGGTCCTGCTCTTGGCGGCGCTGATCGGGGCGATCGTCATTGCCCGGCAGGAGGGAAACTGAGATGCAGCTCATGCATTACCTGACGCTGGCCGCCATCCTGTTTTCGATCGGCTTCTACGGACTTTTGACGCGGCGCAACGCCATCGCGCTGCTGATGTCGCTGGAGTTGATGTTCAACGCCGTCAATATCAATCTGGTCGCCCTCAACCGTTTTGTGACGCCGCGCGATTTCACCGGCCAGATTTTCGCCATTTTTGTCATCGTCATCGCGGCCGCCGAGGCGACGATCGGCCTGGCGATTGTGATCCTGATCTACCGGAGCTGGCATAATATCGATGCCGACCGGATCAACCTGTTGAAGTGGTGATATGCTCGATAAGGCCTTTCTCATACCGTTTTTGCCGCTGGCGGCCTTCGTCGTGATCGTCTTTTTCACGCACCGGCGGGAGAAATTCTCCTCCGGCCTGGCCATCGCCATGATGGCCGTCGCCTGGGTGATGTCGATCATCTGCCTGATCGAGATGCTGTCGTATCACGGCGAGCACCCCTACCAGTTGCAGCAGGCGTTCGACGTCGTCAACCTCCCGGGATTCCGTCTGGAGTTGGGGGTCCTGATCGATTCCCTGACGGCGATCATGCTGATCGTGGTCACCACCGTCTCGCTGATGGTGCATATCTATTCCTTGGGGTACATGCAGGGCGACATCCGGTTTTCGCGCTTCTTCGCCTATCTGTCGCTTTTCACCTTCGCCATGTTGGGCCTGGTGGTGGCCAACAATTTCTTCCTCATCTTCATCTTCTGGGAGTTGGTCGGCTTGACGTCATACCTGTTGATCGGATTCTGGTACGAAAAGAAGTCGGCCTCGGACGCCGGGAAAAAAGCGTTTATCACGACCAAGGTCGGCGATCTGGGCTTTCTGGTCGGCCTGATGATGATGGGGATGTTTCTGGGCACCTTCAATTATCTGGAGGTGTTCGACAAGATCAGCGCCGGGCAGATCTCCGGCGGCCTCTTGACGGCCATGGCGATATTTATCTTTTGCGGCGCGGTCGGCAAGTCGGCGCAGGTGCCGTTGCACGTCTGGTTGCCGGACGCGATGGAAGGCCCGACCCCCGTGTCGGCCCTGATTCACGCCGCGACGATGGTCGCGGCCGGCGTTTTTCTGGTGGCCCGCTGCATGACGATCTTTATGGCCAGCCCCCAGGCCGCCCTGACGGTCGCCACGATCGGCATGGTGACGTCGTTCTTCGCGGCCACGATCGCCCTGGTGCAAAACGACATCAAACGGATCTTAGCCTATTCGACGCTGTCGCAACTGGGATACATGATCATGGCCTTGGGGTTGGGCGGATACACGGCCGGCACGTTCCATCTCTTGACCCACGCCTTCTTCAAGGCGTTGTTGTTCCTGGGGGCCGGGTCGGTCATTCATGCCGTCCATACCAACGATATTCAGGAGATGGGTGGGTTGTCGGGCAAGATGAGAACGACGACGCTGACGTTTGTCATCGCCTCGTTGTCGATCGCCGGCATTTTCCCGCTGTCGGGATTCTGGTCGAAGGATGAGATTATCGCCACGGCGGCAAAGCACCCGGCCTTTCTGGCGGCCTCGCTGGCGGTGGCGTTCATGACCGCCTTTTACATGTTCCGGCTCTGTTTCTTGACTTTCTATGGCGCCCCGCGCGATCAACACAAGTTCGACCATGCCCATGAATCGCCGCGATCGATGACCTGGCCGCTCATCATTCTGGCGGTGTTGTCGGTTGTGGCCGGCTGGGTCGGCATACCCTGGCTGGCGCACGGGTACTCGTCCTTTGTCTATCACGGCGAGCCGCATCATGCCCAACCGGAAATCCTGTTGATGGTCGTTTCCACGGTGGTGGCGCTGTCCGGCATCGGCCTGGCCTACCTGATGTATTACCGGCGGGCGCTTTCGGCCGACGCCATGGCGCGGCGGTTCCAGCCGATTTACACGCTGCTGTATCGAAAATATTATGTCGACGAGGTCTACGATGTCATCATCATCAAGCCGATACACGCCCTGGCCCGTTTCCTATGGAGCTTCGACAGCAACGTGATCGACGGCCTGGTCAACCTCCACGCTACCGTCACCCTCTGGCTGGCGGCGGCCAAGCAATGGTTTGACGTCTATATCGTCGACGGGCTGGTCAATGGTATCGGCTTGGTCACCGGCGCGGCGTCGTCGGCCTTGCGCCTGGTGCAGACCGGGCGGCTGGCCAATTATCTGCTGGTGGTGCTGTTCGGTTTGATTGTCATCGGTCTGCTGTCGACGACCGACCTGCTGAACTGGGTTCTGATGGCGGTCGGTATTCAATAGCCTGACCGGTTAGGAGGATGCAGTAACCATGACCTACAGTTTCCCGATCCTGTCCTTCACCATCTTCATGCCGCTGGTGGGGATGATCGTGGTTCTCCTTATCAACCGGGAGAAGCATGACGCCATCCGCTGGGTCTCGACGGCGTTTTCGTTTGTCACGCTGGTGTTGAGCCTGGTGGTGTTGAAGGACTACGACTGGACCACGTCGGCGATGCAGTTTACGGAGACGTTCAGTTGGATTCCGGCCATCGGCGCCCGGTATTTTCTCGGCGTCGACGGCATCTCCGTCCCGATGCTGGTTCTGACCGGCCTGCTGTCGCTGGTGTCGATGGTGATCAGCTTCAATATCACCAAGCGGGTCAAGGAATACTTCGCCTTCTTCCTCCTGCTGGAGTGCGGCATGATGGGCGTCTTTGCGGCGCTCGATTTCTTCCTGTTTTATGTCTTCTGGGAGGTCATGCTGGTGCCGATGTACTTTTTGATCGGCATTTGGGGCGGGCCGCGCCGGGAATACGCCGCCATCAAGTTCTTCCTCTATACGTTGTTCGGATCGCTCTTCATGATGGTGGCCATTCTGGTGCTGTACTTCACCTCCGATCCGCACACGCTGAACATGCTGGAACTGACCCAGTTGGGGCCGACCTTTTCCCACGGCGTTCAGATTTTCGCCTTTGCCTTTTTCTTCATCGCCTTTGCCATCAAGGTCCCGGTTTGGCCTTTCCATACCTGGTTGCCGGACGCCCACGTCGAGGCCCCCACGGCGATTTCAATCATCCTGGCGGGTGTGCTGCTGAAGATGGGAACGTACGGCATGCTGCGCGTTTCGTGGCCGATGCTTCCGGCGGGCATCAAGTACTTCTCGCTGCCGATTGCGCTTTTGGGGATCATTGCCATCATCTACGGCGCCCTGGTGTCGATGGCGCAAAAAGATCTTAAGAAGCTGGTGGCCTATTCGTCGGTGTCGCATATGGGATACTGCATGATGGCCCTGGCGGCGTACGGCTCGGTTACGGCGTTGACCGGATGCATGTTCCAGATGGTCTCGCACGGACTGATCACCGGGGCGCTGTTCCTTTTGGTGGGCGTGCTGTACGATCGCGCCCACACCCGCGAAATCGCCGCCTTCGGCGGGCTGGCCAACAAGCTGCCGGTCTACACGGCGCTGATGACGCTGTTCGCCATGGCCTCGCTGGGGCTGCCGGGGATGTCCGGCTTTGTCTCCGAGTTCATGATATTTATCGGGTCGTTTTCCACCTACCCGGTCCTGGTCGGCCTGGCGGTGCTGGGCGTGGTGCTGACGGCGGGATATATTTTGCTGATGATCCAAAAGGTGTTTCTGGGCGAGTTCGATATCGCCAAGTGGGGCGGTCTGACGGAGATCAATCTGCGCGAGATTCTCTGCGTCGCGCCGCTGGCGGTGATGACCATCTTTATCGGCGTCTACCCGAAACCGTTGTCGGACCTGATGCGGGCGACGCTCGAAAACCTTGTCGTTTTGATGGCGCGGTAACACAATGAACCTATCGCCTCTCATACCGGAACTGGTGCTCTTGGGCTGGGCCTTGGCGGTCCTGTTGGTCGACCTCTTTTCACGGCGGCGGCCGGC